>DATDRQ010000186.1:0-30685 GCA_035291645.1 Anaerolineales bacterium | reverse complement strand
GGCTCAGTTCTGACCGCCGCCGGTGCGTGGAACTTGTCCAGCTCGATCCGGCCGTGGCCGTCCGGGGTCCGCATCATCGCAATCTCAGATCGAACGTTCTCGAGCCCAACGATACGGTCCACCCATGGTCCCTCCACCGTCGTCTGGCCCTCCAACTCCATACCAAGTTCGACAAAGAATGCCTTCGCAGCCTCAAGGTCCTCGACCACGATGAGAACGTTGTCCATCCGTTGAAGCGTCATGTCTCTTCCTCCCACATTTGATTGGAAACGCGCGGCATTGCGCCGTTCACCGGGCGTATAACGCTTTCGAGCTGAGCGGCCCGCCTTCCATCTTACACCTAAATCACCCATACTGCCTGGCCGGACCCATCAATCAACAACCCGACCCGCGGGGTCCGCTCCAGCGAGATGTTAGGTGGCGCAGATTAGTCTTCAGGGTCAGCGTCAAATCCCAGATCATGATCCCTGGATTCCGAATCGCCCACGGTGTATAGGTCCGATCAAGCTGGTTGGATGGAAATGGCTATCCGGCGCTATGGCACAAGGGGGCGTCAGTTCGAGGGGCCCTCTCCCTTATGAGAATCCTCGGCGTATTGGCGGGCAATGATTTCACGCAGGACATCAAGATCAACGTCGTCCAGTTTGTTGACATAAAGACATGCGACGGATTTCTTGTGCTTGCCGAGCCTGGCGTAGAGCGCCTCTGCACCCTCGAAGTCGTCGCCGACATAGAAGGTCATATTGGCCTTTCGCGGCGAAAACCCCGCCGCTGGCATATCACCCTCACGCCCCGTTTCGTAGACATAGTGGTTCGACCCGAATCCGATGATCGACGGCCCCCACATGACCGGCTGAAGACCAGTCACCTCCTTGTAGATTGCTAAAGAAACCAGGGCATCCGCACGACGGCGAGGGTTTTCGATTGCTGCTATGAAGTCATCGACGGATGCCGAGGTTGGTTTGGTCTTGTTTTCAGCCATGTCAGTCTCCTTAGCCGACCACAATGTGGATTGAGGGTTGGTGGAACACGGTGACTATCCGAGCATGTCGAGTGGGATCGTTGTGGAATGCATTATAGTCAACACTCGCTACAAGGGCTACACACCCTTCCCATACAACTTCTTTGCCTACCCACGGATAGAGATCCTGGAGCTACCTGCGCCACCTAACGGCTTGCGCATCAGCGGCGCCGAAGGCGTCCGCTGCATGCGCGTGTTAACCCGCTTCGCGAATTCGCATACTAAGTGCAACACGGCCAAGCGACCGCCGGCAGCCCTATAGATCAGGAAAGGCGACTAGGGAGAGCATAGCCTTCAGATGGCTACCTTCTCGGCTCATACCTCATCGCCACCGCCCCCGAGCCAAACTCCAGCCGGCTCACGAGCTTCAAGTCGACGTACTTCGACAGCCCCGCGAACAGCGTCGGCCCGTGGCCTACTAGCCTGGGGTGCACCACGAATTCGTACTCATCGATCAGCCCCAGCTCCGCCAATGCCAGCGGGAGCGTCACACCTCCCGTGAACAGTCCCTTACCCGGTTCCTGCTTGAGCTTTTGAACGGCCTTCCCGAGATCCCCGCGTACGAGCTCCGCGTTCCAGTCGACCCGGTCCAGGGTGCTCGACACGACGTACTTCTTTGCCGCGTCGATGGTCCGGGCGAAGGGCTCCGTCCAATCGGGCATGGTCACTGTCCGCGTCGACAGCCGCCACGCTGCCTCCATCATTTCGTAGGTTACCCGGCCAAAGAGGAGGGCATCAGCCTGGGCGATGTTCTCGGCCGCGTGACGATGCAAGTCTTCGTCCGGGATCCCTACGCGATGATCGCAGCAGCCGTCCAATGTGACGTTGATGGAATACCGAAGGGGTCGCATTACGTCCTCCTGAAGCGGGCTAACTAGTACATAGAACGCAATATTGCGGTATATTTACTTATACACAGCACTCCAATTTTAACTGATATTCGCCATGATGATATCCAGTATCTCATCATGGCGAGACTGCTCCAACTCCGGAGTCTTGAGTTCTTCGACCAATTGTCGGAGAGTGCGTTGTTGAGTCAGTCCCAGCCCACTCATAGATAATTTCTCAGAACCAGGATCCAAGGTTGCAATGCCCTGGTAATAATCCTGGTGGAGTAAGGGGTCTGATACCTCAGCGTAAATCATGGTTGTATCAAGGTTTTCGTGTCCTAAATATCGTTGAAGAGAAGACACCGGCATACCAGCCGTCAACATCTGACTGGCAAAGGTGTGCCGGAGACGCTGGGCTGTCACTGGTACTCCAGATTGGCGAGAATAATGAACCAGGCGTCTTTGTAAGGTGCGTGGATGCAGTGCTCCATGCTGGGTAGAGAACAGATACACGGCGTCCGGGTTAGGACGGATGGCAAGGTGTTGTTGCACAGCTAACACCGCGGTGTCACTCATGTAGGCAATCCGATCCTTGCGTTCCTTGCTGTTATAGATGAATAGTTTGCGCGCATCCAAGTCAATGTCAATCAATCGCAGAGAGCAAACCTCGCTGATCCGCAACCCGCAGTGCCACAGCAGATAGAAACAGGCTAGATCTCTGACGGCCAACATCGATCCGAACTCGGTTTTGGCTTCTGTGATAGCCTTTTGAATACCGCGTTCCAATCGACGAACCTGTTCAGCGGATAAGGGGCGAGGTAAACGCTGCGGCGAATCCAACACTTTGAGCTTCAGGATTGCCTTTGGCACATCGTAACCTTCCTCAATGAGAAATTGGCACAGAGCCCGGAAATAAATCAGATCCCAATTGATGGTACCGGGTGATATCCCTCCACGTAACCTGGTATCAATGTAATCTTCTAGCCAATGTGGGGCGAGCTGTTGCCACGCGCTCCACTCGTAGTGCTGGATGAAAAAGGTTGTCATGTGATTCAAACGACTGAAAAGCTGTCTGGTTGAGCGTTGGACAGTTTTTGCAGCCCAATTGCGCTGTTTCAGGCGCAAGAAGCGGTATAGAGGTGTACGCAACCATTCAGGTAATTCGTTCAAGCGCTCTGGCATGGCCAAAATATCAGCACTGGGCTTTTGCTGGCTTTGAAGTTCCTTCGACATTGACCAGGTAGTGGATGCATGTACAGAAGATTCGACCAGCGTATCTGACCAGGGAGTAACGGGGGTATCATCCATGAGATGCCTCTGAAAGGTTGGTGAAATTATCGATGACCTTTTGGATACCGGTATGATAATCCTGTTCTACTTGCCTGTCAGCCACATTCACATACAACTGGGTAGTTCGAATACTGGTGTGCCCAAGCATTTTCTGGACCGAGGTGACTGGCACCTCAGCTGCGATCATGCGGCAGGCGAAGGTATGTCTCAACTGGTGGCAAGTAATCCATATATTCGCCTTGTGGCAGTACTTAGCTAACTGCAATTGAATACCAGTTTTCGTGATTGGCTTTCCTCGCCGGTTTTGGAACACCTTTTCTTCAGTTTTGTCAGGACGTTCTGACAGATATTCCTTTAGCAGCAAGGCTGCAGTGGCTGACAAGTATGCGATCCGCTCGCGTTGGCCTTTACCAATGACGCGTAGATGCGGAGGACGGTTCTCAAATAAGAAAATATCGGCAAGGCGTAGATGGACCACTTCTCCGACCCCCATCCCGGTATGCAGCATCAAAGTGAAGATCGTGCGGTCTCTCAGGTGATTGCCGATCGCTGTGAATAGCTTCTCGATTTCTATCTGGCGGATATCTCTTGGCAGGTGGTGATCCCGATCAATATAATGCCGCTGGGTGATAACTGGATTATTAATTTCCTCTTCACGAACATATGCCAGGTAGTCATAGAACATGCGCAGTGCAATCAATCGCCGTCGGATGGTGGCCTGTGCACGTCCGAGATCCTGTTGCCATCCGATGAACTCATCCACATCGTGCACCGTGATAGCTTCATGGGCTTGGCCTTCTGCCCATTTGAAAAAGATGCGTACATCGCTAGCATAATGCAATGCAGTACTGGAGCCAGGCTTCCGACGTCGCCAGTACTTCTCGAAACCATCGATCTGTTGTTTGGGAAACATTTGTCACCTCCGTGAGCCGTTGCTTGAGTGTAATGCAACTGTTCACTTCGGTGATCGATCCCCCGGGTTTTGGATATCTACTTAATGTAAGAAGCGTTGTAAGACAAACCGATGGTACAATTATTAGAACAAGTGTACGCTATAAGGAGAACCCCATGCAGATCACCAGGAAACAGGCGCGCCGCTTCCTGTTGGGACACCAGGGCTTGCAGCCACCCCACCAGTACCTGGGCAAACCCGGCATCCTGGAATATATCCGCCGCGTCGGTTGCATCCAATACGATCCGTTGAACATCGTCGGGCATAACCCGGAACTGGTGCTGCAGTCACGCGTGGCTGGGTTTCGACCCGATATGCTCAAGGAGCTGCTGTACGAAGACCGCCTGCTGCTCGACGGGTGGGATAAGCAAATGTCGATCTATTGTCTCGCAGACTGGCCTTACCTCCGGCGGTGGCGGGAGGCAGCCAGGGGCAGTTCTCACAGGAGCGCCGAGGCGGTCCGCGCGATTCTGCCTGAGGTGCGGGCGGCGATCGAGGCGCGCGGCCCGCTGTCTTCGCTCGACCTGGAGATGGGCGAGCTAGTGGATTGGGATTGGGCCCAGTCGCGGCTGGCACGGGCGGCCCTGGAGAGCATGTACTTCTGGGGCGAGCTGGTGATCCACCACCGGGTACACACCCGCAAGGTATACGATTTCGCCCGCCGCTGGCTGCCGGGGGAGCTACTCGACGCGCCCGACCCCAACCAGACCGAAGAGCAGTACCAGGATTGGTACGTGCGGCGGCGGATCGGCAGCGTGGGACTGTTGTGGAGCCGGTCCGGGGAAGCCTGGCTCGGGATGCACCAGATCAAAAGCCAGGAGCGCAAGGCCGGCCTGGAACGGCTGGTGACTCAAGGCGAATTAAGCCAGGCGCACGTCGAAGGCATCAAGGAGCCGTTTTACTTCCGCTGCAGCGATCGACCCAGGCTAGAACGAACGCTGGAAATGGACGGACAGCCGCCGCAGGCCGCCGTGCTGGCGCCGCTGGACAACCTGTTGTGGGACCGGCGCATGCTCAAGGAGATGTTCGGCTTCGATTACCGCTGGGAAGTTTACACACCGCCCGAAAAACGGCGCTATGGCTATTATGTATTGCCGGTGCTGTACGGCGACCGCTTCATTGCCCGTTTCGAACCGGGTAACGAGAAGAAACGGGGCGTTCTGGCGATCAAGAACTGGTGGTGGGAGCCTGGGATCACGCCAAGCGAACAAATGAAGGCCGATCTGGTCGTATGCTTCCGGCGGTTTACCCGGTATCTGGGGGTGGAACGCCTCGAAATATCTCTCCAAGACCAGGCGCAAGGCGGGATGGAGTGGCTGGCGCTATCTGACGACTAGAGATCAGCCTGGGGATTATTCCAGGATGGTGACCGTTCCTTTTTCCCCATCCACAGCCAGCAGCTGGCCGGATTCCAGCCGGTCGATCGGCACCTGGTCGACGCAGGGGATTTCGGCGATGATGCAGCCGACGGCAGTGATCGTCTCGCAGGCGGCGTTGACGATTGCCGCCGGCGCGCAACCGGCGCGCTTCATCCGGTACAGGGTATAAGAGCCGACCGTCGAGCCTTTGCCGGTAGGGAAGACCAGCACCTTTCCCGCCACCGACCGGCCTTCCAACGGGTGGCCGCGTTCGACCACTACCCCACTCTCTGGATCGACCCCCCCGAAGAATGAGATGCCGATGTTCGAGGCCAGCACCTCGGCGCGGGCCAAGCCTGCGTAGATTGAGCGCCCCTGCAGCTTCATCTCGTTCCTCCGGTTTCACCTAAAGCGGCGCGCACTACCTCATCGAAGGGCAGGCAGACGGTCTTGAAGCGGTGCTTGGCGGCGGCGTAATAACAGGCCTTGGCGCTGTCGGTGACCAGGCCGTGGAAGCGGCCTTTGATTGGCGCCACGACGCAGCAGGTGTCGACGGCAAACCTGGCGCCGCTGGCCTGGATAGAAGCGGTATAACCCAGCTGGTCGGCCAGCTGCTTGATAGGGCGGGCGGTGGTGATCCAGAACTCCTTGACCACCTGCCTGCCTTCCAGCAGCTCGGCAATGCGGGCAATCTCCTTTATCGACAGGTGCGGGCAGCCCAGGCTGACGAAATCGGCCTCCTCCGGGGAGGCGTCGCTGAGCAGCCCCCGGGCGGAATTCAGGTCAGCCTGGGTGAGGCGCATGACCTGGACCGGCGCCGAGAGGAAGGCCGCTTCCGGGGTGACGCCTTCAATATGGAATAGGGCTGCCCCGCCATAGGTCGCCAGGCTGGCCGAGAAGGCCTTCAATTCCTCTAAACTGGCAGCGGGGAGCCCGCGAATGTAAGGGACCGGATTGGCCTCCATCGCCTGCAGCCGGTCGCCGATCGCCCGGCCCAGAGCGCCGAATGCTTCGCTGCCTTTGACCTGCGCCTCCACCTCTACGGTCACGCCGGGATGGCGGGCTTCGTCCAGGTGCAAGCCGTACGCCGGGGTGCGTCCGGTCAGGGATGCCGCCAGGGCGCTGGGGCCGCCCTCGCGGTTGGTGCGCGCGCCGAGGATAGAGTTGGCGTAGCATACCGCGCTGGATTCTGCCCAGGCGATGTGCTCGCCGAAGCCCGGCAGATTGCCCGCCAGGTAGGGCGTGCAGGTGCAGGTGGGGATTACGCCCATGCGGGCGAAGGCCGCGATCACGCGCTGCTGCTGGCGGGCGAATTCGGGGTCGATGCCCAGCGCCAGCCAGTTCTCCAGATCCATCCCGGCCGGGTTGAGGGTGGTGTGCACACAAGCCTGCCCACCTCCTTCCGCCATTTCATTAAGGAATTGCAGCCCGGCCTCGCCCAGGTTGTCGAAGCTGACCCCGGCAACCTGCACCGAAGTGACCGGCAACATGCGTTCGGCGCCATAGATCGTGCCCAGCGCGACCAGGATCTGCATCGCCTTCTGGGTCGCCCGGCCGAGCTCGCCGGACAGCATGGCCTGTTCCGCGGGATCAAGGATCAAAGCATAGCCTCCGGTTCGTTGGGCAGGAAGCGGCGCAGGTCGACCTGCGGGAAGGCAGCCCGCTCGAAGGATTTGCCTCCCGACTTGAGCGGCTTGGTCAGATCGAAACCGATCCGCGTGGTTGAATGAGTGCCGGGCTCGGCGCTGGGGTCCAGGCTGGAGCCGGACTCGCGCGGCAATATGACAAGGTCGCGGTCGCCCTGGAAGCGGGTCGCCAGAGCCCACTCGACCTCGAGTGGATTGTAGATGTCGATGTCCCGATCGACCACGAAGACATGCTTGCAGGAGCGGTGTCCGGCGAAAGCGGCCTGGATGGCTTTTCGCCCGTCGTCCTCGGACTGTTTGTCGATCTGAACGACGGCATGCAGCCAGGAACACCCGCCCGGGTCGACGTTGACGTCCAGGCAGCGCACCACCTGGTTGACCTTGCGGAAGATAGTCGGCTCGCGCGGCAGGCCCATGAGCAGTTTGTGCTCCAGGCGGCCTGGAAGCAGGGCCTGCCAGATGGCGTCATGCCGGTGGGTGACCGTCTTGACGACCAAGACCGGTTCCTGGCGAACGACGTCCTGGGTCTCAGTCAGATCGACGAAGGGTCCCTCGGCGTGGCGCCGGTCCCGGTAGACGGTGCCCTCCAGGACGAATTCGGACTCGGCGGGCACGTACAGGTCGACGGTTTTAGCGCGCACCAAGTCAAGCGGCTCGAGCGCGTTGGCGATCTCGAGCTCATCCACACCCAGTTCGAGGGAAGTGGCGGCAGCCAGCAGCACGCCGGGGGCGCTGCCCAGGCACACGGCGACGTCGACCTGGCCCAACTCCTGCAGGTAGGCGTCGAAATGGCGCGAGCGCACCACTCGCACCGCCATCTCGGTGGGTGAGAACTGCATGCAGCGGTGGAAGTCCAGGTTCTGCCCGTGAAGCGGGTGGCGGGCGACCACTACCCCGGCGCTGATATAGGGCCCGCCATCGCCTGAGAGGTGGCTCAGGATGGGCAGGCAGTCCAGGTCGGGAGCGGCGAGGACCACTTCCTGGCAAGGGGCGCTCACGACCACCCGGCCGGGCGAGCGCCGGTCGACGGCCGCGGCCAGCAGGGGGATCAGTCCGGAAGTAGGGACGCCGAAGTACTCGGCCAGGGATCCTTTACTGCAGAAAAGGTTGGCGGTCACCAGGAAGGGAAAGCCGGTCACATTCTCGAACAGGACGGGCTGCGGTTCGAGGCGGTGCAGCACCCCGGCGATCTCGTAATCTTTCGAGATGGGTGCGGAGACCCGGACCAGCCGATGGCTGTCGTGTAAACGGTTGAGGTAGCTGCGAAAGGACATATCGATGCGCCTTACGGGCTGAAGTTAATCTTACACCACGCAGGACTATACTTTACCGGACAGGTGAGCAAAGGTCAAGTTGTCCGGGGTATTCCGGATTTTGGGTAATCCAGGCAAATTCCTGCAGCTGGGGTACGTTCAGCAGGTTTTTGTAGTAAAATTATATTGTTCTTGCTTGAGGGTCCGTGTGCTCGTAACGCCAATCCTTTGCGGGATTGGCGCTTTTTCATAAATTCCCACGAGACGCCCCACCGGCTGCCTGGGATGCGGCGCATCTAGTACCGTTCAGGGTGTTGCTGTACCGCCTGGGATGCGGCGCATCCAGTTCCGTTCAGGGTGCTGCTGTGCCGCCTGGGATGCGGCATTCCCCCTCTGTACAAGGCGCCAGATCACCAATCTGGTCATCCTATCAACTATCTAGGAATAAGGAGTTCATGCATGGAAACGAAGTTATTTGTCGGGAACCTTTCTTACGACACATCAGAAGATGATCTGCGGAGTCTGTTCTCGAAAGCCGGTTCGGTGGCGTCTGTCACCCTGATCAAGGACCGCGATAGCGGGCGATCGAAGGGGTTTGCGTTCGTGGAGATGGCCTCGCAGACCGAAGCAGAGCAGGCGATCAAGATGTTCAATGGTTTCAGCATGGACAACCGCGACCTGAAGGTCGACAAAGCCCGCCCGCGCGAAGAGCGCCCGTATTCCGGGTACGATAACAGCCGCTACGGGCAGAACAAATACGGCGATCGCAACCGCCGCAGCGGAGGAGGAGGCAAATCCTCGCGCCGCTATTAAAAGCCAATCGCCGTCCTTATGGACCTGCAGCCTGGCGATCCGGCAGCCGGAATTTTCGAACAGTTCGTTGAGACTGTCACCGCCAGCCTCCTTGGCACAATCTATGCTTCTATCGAGGTGTTGATCGAACAAACAGGAACTTAACCCCGCATACCGGGCAAACAGAGCAAGGGAAAGGACACCCATGGACTTCAACCTCGGCGAAAGAGTTGTCCATCCCAGTTTTGGGATCGGTAAAGTCATCACCGTCGAAGAGATGGTCTTCAACGGGCAAGCCCCCAGCCCCTTTTACCGGGTGGTTTTCGGTAAGACCACCTTATGGGTGCCGGTCAATCCAAACAAAGTTGGCGGGATTCGGCCGATCACCCCGGTAAAGGACCTGAGGCGATACCGGCTGCTGTTGAAAAGCGCCCCCGCTCAGCTGGATGACAACTTCCGAAAACGCCAGGAGCAGCTCGAAGTCCGCCTGGGATATGGAACTTTTCAAGCTTTATGCGAGGTGGTCCGCGATCTGAGCGCGCGCGTGCAGATAAAGAACCTGAATAAATTCGAAACCGCCCTGTTGAAACAGACCCGGGAAGCGCTGGTGCAGGAATGGGCGCTCGCCAGCGGTTTATCCCCTGGAGAGGCGGGGATCGACATCGACCGGTCTCTACAAAAAGGCAGGCAGTAGTTGCCTTTCGAAGGTGATGTGCAGGGTTTGAATGGTGTACGCCCGAGATCTGCCCTTGACCAGAGCGGGATTTGAGGGTAAACTTATCGAAGTAACTTGCCTAGAAGTTTTCGGAGCGTGACAAATGAAAAAGGCTCAAGGCTCGTGCATTCGAGCCTTTTTTTCTGCTTTTTGAAGACCCAGGCAAAACCAAGAATTCTGTTATATCAACACAAGGAGTATAAGACAATGTCGGAAAGAACGATCGGGACCGTCAAGTGGTTCAACAGCGGAAAAGGTTATGGTTTTCTCGCCCGGGAAAATGGCGCAGACGTGTTCGTCCATTATTCCGCGATCCGGAGCGACGGCTTCCGAATGCTGGAAGAAGGCCAACGGGTGGAATTCTCCGTAGAGCAAGGGCCGAAAGGACTGCAGGCGAAGGACGTAGTCGTCCTCTAACCAGAACGTCAAAACCTAAACACCTGCCGAAAAGGCAGGTGTTTGTTTTCAACTCGATTTAACGGGAGTGTGGCGAGGGAAAAAATCAGCCGGCTGTTGAATCCGAACTCCATGGGACTGCAGATAGACAGGAGGCCAGCGATGGGTTTTCAGGTAGGCGATAAGGTGGTGCATCGGTCATACGGTCCCGGGGAGATCGTCCAGCTGGACCGTAAAGAGCTGTCCGGCCAATCGGCGCTTTATTATGTCGTGAAGATCAGGGATCTGACGCTGTGGGTCCCCGCCATCGATAACGAAGAGGGCAACCTACGTCTGCCAACTCCAGCTGGTGAGTTTCAGCGGCTGTTCGGCATCCTCACCAGCCCGGGAGAGCCGCTGCCCGAAGACCGCCTCGATCGGAAACAAAAAATCAACGATTTAATGAAGGAAGGATCGCTCGAATCCATCTGCCATGTGATCTGCGATCTGAACCTCCAACAGCACACAAAAAAACTGAACGATAACGACGTGCAGGTAATGGAGCGCGCCAAGCAGTTCCTGTTGAGCGAGTGGCAGCTGGCCTTTTCGGTCTCAACGCAGCAGGCAGAACGAGAGCTGCACGACCTGCTGAACAGAGGACCTTAAATGACAGATATAAATAATAATGAGAGCGGTCGCCGGACCCCCCAGGAGGAGTCGGAGACTGTCGTATCAAGATAGAATAAACCGGCCAGGTCGATCCCGAGCCGGTTTTTAATTTTCGGTCTCCTATTCCGACGGCTATTCAATGAACGACCCTCACCAGGCAGATGCATCCCGGGCAGCCGGGTTTCCAGCTGCTCGAACGGAAAGCGCCGGAGAGCAACTCGACTCCTTACTAAAACGAACGGTCGGAAGGAGATTTTAAGGTGAACAGGTGACAAAAAACAGGTAAAATGAGGGTTGAATATCGGTAAAATCCCCAGCCAGACCTCGGCCGGGTTCGCCTTTGATGTTCGGTAGAAGCGACTGCCGGGGGAGAAATCCTTGGCCTCTCACACCAGGAGGTAAACCATATGCCCGTAACTACAACCAGCAAAACCAGCTCGATCCTGATCTCCCACCGCTTCGAGCGCGTGGTCGTGCTCCACATCCTCAAGAACATGCTGCGCCACACCGACGTGCAGGTGCCTTTGTTAATGGGCATCCACGGGCCGTCCGGGGAAGGCAAGACGATCCAGTGCGAGACGATCCTGAAGCGCATGGGGGTGAAGCGCTTCCTGATCTCGGGAGGGCAGATGGAGAGCCCGGTGGCGGGTGCGCCGGCGCAGCTGATCCGCTCGACCTACATCAAAGCCAGCGAGAGCATCCGCGGCGGCGAGTGCAGCATGGCGGTGGTGCTGGTGAACGACATCGATACCGGGCTGGGCAGCGCGGGGAACACCCCGTCAGGCAACCGTCTGTTCAGCGTCAACCAGCTAATGGTTTTCGGCGAGTTGATGCACCTGGTGGACTACCCCAACTCGGTCGAGAACAAAGAGACCTTGCGGGTGCCGATCGTCATCACCGGCAACGACTTCACCCGGCTGTACGAGCCGCTGGTGCGGGCAGGCCGCATGACCGCTTTCGAGTGGATCCCATCCCTGGACGAGCGGGCCGAGATCGTCGGCGCCATATTCCCGGAGCTGACCCCGGGCGAGTGCTACCGGCTGATCGCGGAGATCAACGAGATTTTGGACAAGGAGCAGCCCGACAAGAGCAGCTTGTTGCCAATCGCCTTCTTCTCCCACCTGCGCTCCACCCTGCTGGACGAGGACCTTTGGAAAGAGGTGGAACGCACCGGCCTGCACCGCACGGTAGACGAAATCATCAAAGACGAGGAGCCGAATTTCTCCTTTGGTCTGGATTACGATCGTGTCCTGAGTAAAGGGGTGGAGCTAGCCCACTCTGGCGCGCTGATCAACCACATCATCAAGAAGACCGAGGTGATTGAGGGAGGCCTACCCGCGGCTGCCTGACAGAAGTATGTGTAATCCGTAATAAACCAATAAAACGGGGTGTTCAGCCGGGCGGTGCTGCCGGCCTAAACACCCCGTTTCGTTCCTCTGAAATCCGTCTGGTTCTAATCTTGCAAGTGGGCCTCCAGGAACCACAGCCACTTGTCCAGATCGCGCGAGACCTCGATGAACAGGTCGTTGGTGTCCATGTCCTTGAGTTGCTCCGCCTGGTCGATGGCCTGGCGCGTGCTGGCAGCCAGGTTGGCCAGACGGTCCGCGACCACGCGCACGGTCTCCAGACTGTCGGTCACGTCGGTAGGGTAGGCCTCCAGGCGGGAGGCGTCAGCGGCCATGCGCACGGTCCCCATCGCCATGCCGCCCAGGGCGGTTGCCCGCTCGGCGATGATATCGACATGGCCGAGCAGCCCTTCGGCGATCAAGTCGAACAGCTCGTGCAATTGGAAGAACTGCGGGCCTTTGACGTTCCAGTGAGCCTGTTTCGCCAGGCTGAACATGTCGAACGTATCTGCCAGCTGCGCGTTGAGAACCTTGATCAACTGCTGGCGCGTTTCCAGCTCGATGTCGATGCTGGTTTCGAATACCGGTGCTTTCTTGGTAGCCATATAGCGCTCCTTTCGAGTACGAACAGGATTCTCCCCCATTTGGATGCCCCACTCTTGTTTCCAATTTGATTATAACAAGATTCGCCACACGAAATCATCGAATTTTGGGAAAGCCGCGGAAGGGACGAAAAAGGAGAAACGTTCGTGGAAAGAAGACTGTCCATGCATGTGGAGTATAATTTCTTACGGAGGACATCAGTCATGACCGATCTGCCCCCTGAACCCCCGCGCACGAAATACGAAATACAGACCCGGTCCGAGAGCCGGGTAGCCATCGTCGCCATCCTGGCGATTGCGCTGGTGCTACTGGCGTGCATCGCGGCCTGCGCGGTGGCGACGACGGCCTTCCTGATGAACCCACCCTGGTAATCTGGACGAGATCTTATCTAAGGACCTATACTTCAGGGCTAATTTCAGGTGGCAAACGCTCTATCACGAAGGTCCAAACCTGGTTCGCCAATTCCAATGTAGTTAAAGCCTCTTCTCGAGATAGTTCAGGGAGATCGCCTGGATAGCGCAGCGCGACAGCCAGCGGCGTCAGTGTTACGGCTGCCGAGCGCAAGTTTTCAAATTGGGGGTCCAAAGGAAGACACAAGGCAACCAGTGCAACGATGGAGTGCATCTTACCGAAGGGTTGGTCGGACCAGGTGAGATAGGCTTTCAGTGATTTCTCGGCGGCCTGCTGGGAATGAAATCCGGCAGAACTGTACAGCTGATCGGGGCTTTCGAGGAGCCAGACAGCAGATAACAAATCTTGCCGGGCTTTGCGGAGCCAATTAACGACCTCCAAGACTTTGGCTTTATCCATACAATCGCTTCCCGTGATCACGGGCAGAGGAAGCCAGGGAGGTCTTTACACGGATGGCACGCTGGAACTCCTCTTGAGTCAAGACGATCACATCCACCGAGGTACGCAGACCCCACAGGAGATCATAAGATATCTTTTCCCGCTGATGGCGGGGAAGGTCGGATTCTGAAACAACGACCAGGAGATCGAAATCGCTATCTGGGCCAGCCTGCCCACTGGCCTGGGAACCAAAGAGGTATATCCGATCCGGTTTGAGCCCCTCGACCAGTCGGGCAACGATGTCATCGAGTGATTCTGCACTCTTCGTAGAGATTGCCATCCTAAGAAGATTATATCGGTAAACCGGCCAGAGCGCGATGAATTCCTAGCGCTGAATGCGGCGCTCGCGGCGGCGGTCGGCGGGAGGCTGGCCGCCTGCCGCAGCGGCCTCTGCCTGTTGGGCGGCGCGGGCGGCTGCCCGCTGGGCGCTCAGCCAAGCCGTGCAATTCTCGTCGGCGCCCATGAAGACGTCGGCAGCCAGGATGGCCTTGCGGATCGACTCCTCGAGCGGGTTGGTGATGGCGCAGGTCATGCCGGCGGCGATGGCCATCGCCAAGAAGGCAGCGTTCAGGGTGGGACGGTCAGGCAGGCCGAAGGAGATGTTGGAAGCCCCGCAGATGGTGTTGCAGCCCAGCTCCTCGCGCACCCGGCGCACGATGGCGAAAACGCTGGTGCCGGCGGTGCGCACGGCGCCGATCGGCATAGCCAATGGGTCGATCAGCACGTCCTCGGGGGGGATGCCGTAGGCTCCGGCCCGCTCGACGATCTTCCTGGCGACCTTGAATCGCTCCTCAGGTTCCTCGGAAATGCCGGTCTCGTCGTTGCTGATACCGATCACAGCCGCGCCGTGGCGGGCGACCAGGGGCAGGACGGCCTCCAGGCGTTCGTCCTCGCCGGTGACGGAGTTGACCAGCGCCTTGCCCTGGTAAGCGGATAGGCCAGATTCCAGGGCGGCGACGATCGACGAGTCGATGCTGAGGGGCACATCCACCAAACCCTGGACGATGCGCACGGCCTCCGCCAGGATGGCGGGCTCGTCCGCCAGGGGGATGCCGGCGTTGACGTCGAGCACGTGCGCGCCGGCCGCAACCTGGGCCAGGGCGTCGGATTTGACCCGTTCGAAATCCCCGGCAGCCATCTCGGCTGCCAGGCGCTTGCGCCCGGTGGGATTGATGCGTTCCCCGACGATGACGAACGGGCGTCCGGGGCCGATGGTGACGGTCCGGGTGGGGGAGCTAAGAATTGTATCCATTATTCAAAGACCTCTTCTGTTTGGAGATTGCGCTGGTAGTGGGGCTGCCAGCGGCGCGGCAGCAAGCCGGCTTCTTCGATTATTTCGGCGACCAGCTCTTCCTGGCGGTAAGCCATGACGTGCACCCCGCTGACGCCCTCGATTTCGCGCACCTGCTGGATGATCTCGATGCAGATGCGCTTGCACTCGTCACACTGCTTGGGATCGGGCACACTCTTCAGGCGGCGGATGACCTCGTCCGGGATGACCACGCCGGGGATGTTGGTGCGCATCCATTCGGCGACTCTGGCAGAGC
Source organism: Anaerolineales bacterium (assembly GCA_035291645.1). Taxonomy (GTDB): domain Bacteria; phylum Chloroflexota; class Anaerolineae; order Anaerolineales; family UBA4823; genus DATDRQ01. The sequence goes on along the minus strand of DATDRQ010000186.1, from coordinate 15,439 downwards.
GCAGCGGGCCGACCCCGACCAAAATGTAAGCGCGGGTGTGCAATCCCAGGTCGCGCACACTGCGCATATGCTCTTCCAAGCGCGGGACGTCGAAGCAGTACTGGGTCTGGATGAATTCTGCGCCGGCCTCGATCTTCTTGGCCAATCGCAGCGGGCGGTAATCGAAAGGCGGGGCGAAGGGGTTATCGGCTGCGCCCAGGAACAGCCTGGGGGGCACGTCCAGCTGGCGCCCGCTGAGGAAGCGCCCATCGTCGCGCATGGTGCGGGCGGTGTGCAGCAGGGTGATCGAATCCAGGTCGAAGACGGGTTTGGCTTCCGGCTGGTCGCCGGCCTGGACGCCGTCGCCGGTCAGGCAGAGCACGTTGCGCACGCCCATGGCGGCCGCGCCGAGCAGGTCGCCCTGGATGGCGATGCGGTTCTTATCCCGGCAGGAGACCTGCAGGATGGGCTCGTAGCCGGCGCGGGTCAGCAGGGCGCAGATGCCCACGCTGGACATGTGCACATTGGCGCCGGAGGCGTCGGTGGCGTTGATGGCGTCGCACACCCCGGCCAGCACCAGAGCGCGCTCGTAGACTGCCTGGGGGTCGGCGCTGTCGGGCGGGTTGAGCTCGGCTGTGACAGCGAAGCGGCCCGAACGCAGGACGCGTTCCAGGCGCGAGCCGGAGCGCATGCCTACCAGCCTTTTGGAAGGATGGGGACGGGCGGGTTCAGATCGTTGATCCACGCGGAGGTGTCCTTGAGGCGGTGGTTGACCGGCGGCTGGAGGATCAGGATCTCCTCGCCGTAGCCCGGCATGGCTTTGGATCGTTCCCAGGCCTGCAGCCAGACGCATGGCATGCTGGGGAAGACCTCGCAGTGGCCGTCCGGGCGGACGCCGCCGCACGGGCCGTTGCGCATCGTCTTGGGGCAGGTCATGGGACAGGTCATGCCGGTGCTGTGCAGGATGCACTGCCCGCACATGCGGCAGTCGAAGATAGCGCCCTTGCTTAGGCGCTCGGTCTCGACGAAGACGCGCTCGACGGCCCCGCCGGGGATCAGCCAGCGGCGCAAGGGGCGCAGCAGGGCAGAGGTGGAGCGGTAAACCTTTTCCAGGAAAAGCGGGTGGTTCTGAAGAAAACGCATGCAAATTCGATCAGACCGGCTCGTAACCTTTATTTTTCTTAAGGGCTTCCAGGCGGGCTTCCGGGTGTTCCGATTCAATCTTTTCGACCAGGCTGGCGGCAAAGTTTTCTAGATCGGAATCACCACCCTGCTCCTGCCATTCTGTGGTGCGCCAGTCCTCTAAATAATCATCGCTGCTGGTGGTGCGGGCCTGCATGGCGGCCTCGTCGATGGCTTCCTGAAAGCGGGGATCGAGGGAGCGAGCGGCGCGCTGGCTGCCGCTGCGCACGCGCACCTGGGCAGGGATATCTCGCCAGTAGACGATCTGGTACAGAATGGGCATCGAAATTGCGCTCCTTATTCGGTGATTTTCTCACGAAGAACAAGCCTAAGTATCTGGAGTCAAGGCTTTAGCCGGACACGATATCAAGCGACAGCCCAGCTGGATCCAGGGTTTCGATCCCTGGCGGCATCGATGATTCCAGGGGCAAGCGTGCTTCGATGAGCTCCTTGAGGCGGGATTCCAGCCTGCCATAGCCCGTCTGGCGGATCTCGAGGGGCAGGCCGAGGCTGTCGGCGGCCCACTGCGCCCGCTGGCGCAGGGCCGGGTCGTCGCGCTGGGCCAGGTAGACGACACGGGTGTAGTTGGCGAAGTATATGCTGCGCAGCTCCGGAAAGCGGTCCAGCCCCAATCCCTCCAAGACGAGGTGGTCGAAGGAGCGCAGCAGGTAATCGGTGAGGAAATAGGTGCCAGGGGCTTCTTCCATCAACTGGTCGAAGGTCCCATCGGCGTAGATGGCATAGCAGTGCGGCCCAGCCAGGCGTTCGACGCCTTCCTGCTGGAGCACCCGGTCGAGCATCCCGCCGGTCCCGCAATCGGCGTAGACGACGATCACGCGGGAATGATCCTGGCGGGCCTGGTGGATGCGCTGGCGCACCGCGCCGGGGATGCGCCCCGGCTCGTTGTGCAGCAGGGAGGGCAGGGCCAGGACGTCCACCTCCCAGCCGTATTTATCTTTAAGGAACAGCACCTCGTGAGCCAATGCTCCACAGGCGACCAGGGCAATATCAGCCATCCGTCAATCCTATGCTCATGCGGGCACCTTGCTCGCCAGGGCGCCGGCAATGGCGCGGATGTGGTCGGGAGTGCTGCCGCAGCAGGCGCCAATCAGGCGGGCGCCGGCAGCATAGGCCTGGACGGCGTATGCGGCCATATCGGCGGGGGAGGCGCGGTAAACCGCCCGTCCCCCGACCAGGGCCGGCACGCCGGCATTGGCCTTGGCGACCAGCACCGCCCCCGGGGCCGCGGCGCGCATCTTCTCGACCACCGTGATCACCTCTTCAGGCCCGTTACCGCAGTTGCCGCCGACGGCGGAGGCGCCCAGCCCGAGCAGGGCTTCGGCGGCTTTCTCCGGGGTGACGCCCATCATGGTGCGCCCGTGCGTGTCGAAGGTCATCGTGGTAACGATGGGGATCTCCGCCGAGACCTGGCGCACGCCTTCCACGGCGGCGCGCACCTCCTCCAGGTCGGCCATGGTCTCGATCCAGATTAGGTCGACCCCACCGTCGATCAGGGCAGCAGCCTGTTCGGCGAAATTCTCACGGGCCTGCTCGAAAGGCAGGTCGCCGTACGGGGTAAGCACCCCGCCAGAGGGACCGATATCCCCGGCGACCAGAGCTGCCGGGCCGCCCGGCGCGCTTACCACCTGGCGCAGCAGGCTGGCTGCGGCGAGGTTCAGCTCGGCCACGCGATCCTGGGCGCGATGCAGCGTCAGGCGCAGCCGGCTGCCGCCGAAGGTGTTGGTGAGCAGGATGTGCGCGCCGGCTTCCAGGTAGGCCCGGTGAACGGCCGCCACCCGGTCCGGGTGCTCCAGGTTCCACAATTCGGGCGGGTCCCCGTGCTGCAACCCGGCCGCGAAGAGCATGGTGCCCATCGCTCCGTCGATCAGCGCATAGGGGGATCCGGAAAGAAGGGATTGTAGGGTAGGCATGCTGTCACCTCACTTCGAACGAATAAAAGTCTGATAACCGGGAGTACCACTCGACCGGAATTTAACCTTTGGTTTATACTTTTTCGCCGCGCTTGATGGCGATCAGCTTCTTGGCGGTCTCTACGGCGATGGCCGCATCCCGGCAGTAGGAGTCGGCGCCGATCTCCTCGGCGAAGGCGTCGTTAAGCGGCGCCCCGCCCACCAGGACGATGATCTGGTTGCGTATGCCCTGCTCGCGCAGGGTCTCGATCACCACACCCATATAAGGCATGGTGGTGGTGAGCAGGGCGCTCATGCCCAGGATATCGGGCTTGTGCTCGCGGATGGCGTTCATGAAGGTATCCGCGTCGACATTGATGCCCAGGTTGAAGACGTTGAACCCGGCGCCTTCCATCATCATGGCGACCAGGTTCTTGCCGATGTCATGGATGTCTCCCTTGACCGTGCCGATCACCATGGTGCCGATCTGCGGCGCGCCGGTCTCGGCCAGCAACGGGCGCAGGATCACCATGCCGGCCTTCATAGCCTTGGCCGCCATGAGCACCTCGGGCACGAACAGGATGCCGTCGCGGAAGTCCACGCCGACGATCTCCATCCCGGCCACCAGGCCTTTGGTGAGGACGTCGTAGGGGGTCAGGCCGCGTTTCAGGAGCTCCCTGACGCTGGCGGTCACCTGTTCGGCCAGGCCGTCGTAAAGATCGTCCTGGATCAGCTCGAGCAGCTCTTGGGTCGATAGCTGGGTAATGTCGATTTCATCACTCATCGTTCGGTCTCCATGAGGTTAGGGTAGGTTTCTAGGCCTTATTGTACTTCTCCCGGATACGGTGCCGGGGGCGAGCTTTTCGCTCTTCGGAAGCCTCCGGCAGGGAGTCCGCCAGATGCGGGAAGGGATCGCGGGCGTGGGGCAATGCCAGGGCGGCCACGAATTCCTCCTGGAAGGAGGCTTCGAGCGGCATCTGGACGTGCTCAGCCCAGCGCGCCAGCCAGGAGGCCTTCTCACGCTGCCGGCGGTTGAGCAGGGCGATGCGGGCGCCGTCGCCGGCGGCGTTGCCCACGGCATAGACGTGCTCCAGCTCGCAGTCCGGGATCAGCCCCAGGACCATGGCGTGATAGGGGCTGATAAAACTGCCAAAAGCGCCAGCCAGGACTACCCGATCGACCCGTTCGACGCCGCGCGCCGCCATCAGGAGCTTGATCCCGGCGTACAGGGCGGCCTTGGCCAGCTGGATGGCGCGCACGTCGTTCTGGGTGATCACGATCGGTGATCCGGTAGCGGTCTGATCGGCGTCGGCCAGCAGGTACTCCGCCGTACGGCCGCTCAGTAGCAGGCGCGGCGATACCTCGGCAGCGCTGCGTTCGAAGCGCCCGTCGGCGTTGATCAGACCAGCCAGGTACAGTTCGGCGACCGCCTCGATGATGCCGCTGCCACAGATGCCGGTCGCTTTGGCCGGCTCGGGCAGGTCTACTGACCCGGGAGCGATCCAGTCCGGATAGCCGATCACTTTTATGAAAGGTTCGAGTGTCTGCGGGTCTATGCGCACACGCTCGACCGCGCCGGGGGCGGCGCGTTGCCCGTGCGATATCTGGGCGCCCTCGAAGGCCGGGCCGGTGGGGCTGGAGGCCACCAGGACGCGCTCCCGGTCGCCCAGCACGATCTCGGCGTTGGTGCCCACGTCCACGATCAGCATGGTCTCGTCCTGGGCGTAGGGCTCTTCGGCCAGCTGCACGGCGACGTTATCGGCGCCGACATGCCCGGCGATGATCGGCAACAGATGCAGGCGCGCTGCCGGGTTGAAGGACAGCCCCAGGTCGCGCGCCCGCAGGTCCAGCGGGGAATCGACCGCCAGGGCGAACGGCGCGCCGCCCAGCTCGACCGGGTTGATCCCCAGGAAGATGTGGTGCATGACGGTGTTGCCGACCACCACCGCATCCAGGACGTCCTCGGTGGAGACCCCGGCGGACGCCGCAGCTTTCTCAGCCAGCTCGTTCAGGGTCAGGATCACGGCCCGGTGTAAACGGGCCAGGCCCTGCGGCTCGCTCATGGCGTAGCTGACCCGGCTCATCAGGTCCTCGCCATAGCGCACCTGCGGGTTCATGGCAGCCTGGGTAGCCAGCACCTCCCCGGTGCGCAGGTCGCACAGGTGGGCAACTACTGTGGTCGAGCCGATGTCAACCGCCAGGCCGTAGACCCCCTCGGCGTAGCCGGGCTGGACGCGCAGCACTTCCCGGTCCTGCCACAGGCTGACCGTGACGGCAAATCCGCCCTGGCGCAGGGCAGACTGCAGGGCAGGCAGGGCGCGCCCATCGATCGACAGGTCATGCAGGTCCCACTGCTCGCCCAGGGCCTCGGCCAGGCGTTCCCAATCGCCGCGCACTTCTTCCAAGGAGGGCTGGCGCACCTCGACGTAGACCTGGCGCACGGCCGGGTCGACCTGGATGGCGCGCTCGGTGGCGGCCTTGGCGATGATCTGCTTGCGGGCCTGGCTCTCCTCGGGGACGGCGATCAGCAGGTCGCCCTGAACCTGGCAGGCGCAGGCCAGCCGCCGCCCGGTGATATTATGTTCGGCGAAGTAGGTCTCTTCCTGCGGGGTGAGCGGGGTGAGGTGATCGGCGCGCGAGGTCAAGCCGAGCTTGGGGAAGCGACCTTCCTCGACGGCGACCTGGCACTTAAAGCAGGTCTGGCGCCCGCCGCAGATCGACTCGAGCTCGACGCCCAGCTGGCGGGCCGCGTTAAGCAAATTAGCGCCGCGCGGCACCTGTCCCTGCCGGCCGGAAGGGGTCAGGGCGACCTGGAAAGCGGTTTTTGAATCACCAGTAGAGTCGGGCATCATGCATCCTGGATCTTTAGGGTCTCAAGTGCTTCTCTGCGGCTAGCCGGCCACGGCGCGCTGGATGCGGCGGCGCCGGCGGCCGCCCTCGTCTTCCTCGCCTTCGGCAGCCCGGACGGCGCGCTTCCAGCCCTGCGGGGGGACCGAATCGCCGGCCACCATCCCGGGGAAGGCGGCCCGGACGCGCGCGTCGATCTCGGGGGACAGAGCAGCCGGGTTGTCGCGGGTCAGGATCTCCTGGGCCTTGCGCAGGGCACGCGCCTGGGAGTCCAGGCCGCCGCGCTCCTGCCACTGGGCGCGCGGGTCGCGGTCGGCAATCTCGGTCAGGTACATGGCGCTGCGCATGCGCTCCAGGGTGTGCTCGGTGCCGGCGAACATGCCGCCCGGGCCGACCTCGGCGATCTGGTCGAGGGCCAGGTCGGCTTCGCTGAACTCAATGCCGCGTTTCAAGCGCTTCATCATCATGGCGATGTCGTTATCGATGACCGCCTTGGCGTAATCGAAGGCCATCAAGGAGTCGAGCAGGCCGGCCATGTTGAAGATGTCGACGCCCCCCAACAGGCCGGCGACGACCGACATGCCGGTCTCATAGCCGGACTGAGCATCGTTGAGCTTTGAATTGGTCAGCCCGATATAGCCGCCAGACGGGACGTGGTAGAAGCGGGCCATCTGAGCACAGGCCATGTGCAGCAGGCCGGTCTCGATGGCGCCGGGGGAATACGCCCCGGTGCGCATGTCGGCGACGGTGGGCAGGGTGTTGTAAATTACGGCTTTGCCGGGGCGGACCATCTCGGTCAGCACGCCGGCAGCCAGGAACTCGGCGTTACACTGGGCCAGCGTGGAGGCCATGGTCAGCGGCGAGGTCAGCCCGGCGTTAGGGACGATGGAGAAGTAAGCCGGCAGGTCCAGCTCGCTGAACAGGATCAGGTCTTCGGTAGAGTCGAAGTCCATGGTCAGCGGGGAGACCACCGGGCAATAGTGATGAGTGACGAAAGGGCGCTCGCGGAAGGCTTCTTCCCCGCCGGCGACCAGGTAGATCATCTCCAGCACCATCCCGGCCTCGTTGGGCGGGGTGTTGGCGCGCACCGGCTTGACGGTGTTCTTAATGGAGGGATAGTAGCGCGACAGGCTGAACTGGCCGCGCGGGGCGTCCTCCGCCAGGGTGGAGATCGAGAAGACATCGTAGCCGGGCAGCTCGTTGACCAGGTGGGAGATGCGCGCCAGGTCCTCGGATCGGGAACGGCGCTCGTAGCCTGTGACGGGGTCGATCACGTTGGGGGCAGAGCTGCCGGTCAGGACCAACGGGCTGTTATCCGGGACGGTGCGATCAAAGCGCGGGTCACGGGCATAGAAGGTGAACCTGGGAGGGAACATCGCCCGATAGCGCTCGACCACCTGACCCGGCAGCCTGACGATGTAGGTCTGGGAGTCGACTTTACAGCCGTGTTCGGCGAAGATCTGGCGCGCCCGCTGGTTGCGCACCAGCATGCCGACCTGCTCCAGGATCTCGAGCGAGGCACCGTGGACCCGCTCGACCTGATCCTGGCTGAGAAGGGTAGCGAAGTTGTCGATCATGAGTAGTCTCCTGTGCAAAGCGTTTGGATGAGTCCCTGCACCGTTCTGCGGGTTCAACCTGCTCCCGGCAGGGGCCCTGGAAGGGGCCCTGGGTGGGGCCCTGGGTGGGGGACCTCCAGCTCGAACGGGGCGGCTTCGGTGACGAAACGGAAGCGGTCGCCCCGGTAACGGTCGCGGCCGTATTCGACCGGCCGGCCAGTTTGATCGAATGACAGGCGCTTCTCGAGCATGAGGGGCGCCCCGATTGGCACGCCGAGCAGCTCCGCCTCGAAGGCAGAAGCCAGCACCGGCTCGAAGCTCTGGCGGGCGCGCTCGATGTGGGCGCCGTAATCTGTTTCCATGACCTCGTAAATGGAACGGTTTTCGAGGTCGAAGCGATCCAATCCGGGGAAGCGCTGCACGGGAATGGTGTAGCTCTCCAACAGGACCGGCTCCTGGTTGACGGAGCGCAGCCGCAGGATGTGGTAGACGAGGGCCTCCGGCAGGAGGTCCAGCTCGCGGGTCAGGGCAGATTCGACCGGGGATTGGTCGAGGGAGATCAGCCGGGCGCCGGGAGTAAAGCCGCGCGTTTCCATGCCGCGCGTGAAGCGAAAGACCACGTCCATCTTGCGGTCGAACTTGGGGGCGGCGATGTAGGTACCCACGCCGTGCCTGCGTTCGATTAAACCCTGAGCTGCCAGCACACCCAAAGCCCGGCGCAGGGTCAGGCGGTTAACGCCCAGCTGTTCACTCAGCTCGCGCTCCGGGGGCAGGCGGTCGCCGGGGGCCAGGTCGCCTGACTCGATCTGGTTGATGAGCCCTTCGGCGATCTGGATATAGACGGGGATGGCGTAAGCCAGCGGCCTTTCAGGATTCCGGATCAGCATTCTTGCTACCTGACCACACTAAACCAAGTGGTATAGTTTATCTAGACCACATTATAAACCATTCTCTCCAGCAGGCGTCCAGGGATTATATATTTAGAAGTTAAGCATTTGAGGGTGATATTGGGGATTTACTAACCGGAATGTTACCCAATGGCCGGCTGGACGACCCCTGCCAGGGCCCCTGCCAGGGCCCCTGCCAGGGGCTGCCAATGAAGATCAAGCGCTACTTGGCAGGGGACGAATCTGGTATCCACACCAAACCGATGCAGGTCCCGGCTTCCGGAGTCGACGAGATTTTAAGATCCGCTCCCACCAGCGCCGCCCTTTCGTACATGCCCACCAGCCCATAATGACCCTCGATCAGCAGCTGGCTCAGGTTCAACGCCACGCCCGCTGGCAGCCCAATCCCATCGTCCTGCACCTGCAGCTCGACCGCAGTTTCGCCCAGCCGGCCTCTCACCACGATGGCCCGGCAGCGGGCATGGCGGAGTGCATTCTCGCAAGCCTGCTCCACGATGCGGTACAGGTGTTGCTCGACCTTCGCAGCATACCGCACAACCGTTGGTTCTATCTCCAGCCTGATCTCTACGTCCTCCCGATCTCGCTCGATTAATTCATCGACCAGCTCTGCCAGCGCCGAATACAGCCCGTAATTCAGCATCGCCGGTCGTAGACCGCGCACCGCCTCCCGCAGGTTTGTCACCAGCGCCTGGTAACCCTGCTCGAACTTCGGCGTAGCGAACCCTGGCTCTACCTGCATCGACAGCGCCGCCAGCGGGTTGAGTACCTCGTCGTGCAGGAACAGCGCCAGCCCGGCCCGCTCCGCCTCCTGCCGCTCGATGTCTGCCTGGTAGAGGGCGTGCAGCCGCTCCGATTGCTGGATATTCACCAGGGCTATGGCCGTCTGGTTGGCGATCGACCGCAGCACCCCTACCTCTCCCAGATCGTAGCTGTCGTCCGGGTCGCGCCGTCCCAGCAGCCACACCCCTACCAGACGCCTTTCCACCCGCAGAGGAAGCAGTTCCCGCACCCAGGGGCACTGGCAGGTATCTGGCGGGACCGGCCCGCCGATCTCCATCGTCTCAGCCGTTTGAAGTAAACCAGGCAGGTCGGCGCCGGGTGACAAATCTGCACCGCTCAAACCGGCAGCATATAGCAGCAGGAGACGATTATCCGAGACCTGGTACAGGGCCGATTGGCGCACAAGCAGGCTGGGGAGCAGCTCGTCACGCAGCAGGCTCACCAGTGAAGCCGGCTCCAGGCTGGTAGTGATGCGGGATGAGTAGGACTCCAACAGGTGAGTCGGCGGGAGGGGGATTCCCAACACCTGGCGGTCGACAAATTGTTGGAAACGCCCGTACCCGAGGATGGTGAGCAGCACAGTCGTCAAGGTCGCAGCCAGGGAGATCCAGGCGGCATTGACTGGAAAGTTAAATCTTGATAGGAGGATGAACACCAGCGGCACCAGGACCACCAGGAGCAGGGCGAAGAACAGGTAGAGCGAGACCAGCCGGTTGGCGCGCAAATGCGGGTGCTCCCAAGCCGAATCAAATGCCGGGGTGGACTGCAGGGCAGGCAGCGCCAGCAAGGGGAACAGACCGATTCCCGAGATCAAGACTGCCAGGCAAAAAAGCAGGATGGAAATCCAGGCGCTCGAAAGGATCGCCTCCAGTTCGAGGAAAAGAAAGGCGAATGTAAAGACCGAGAGGGCGGAAATAATGATAAACGCCAGGAAGATGCGCACCATGCGGCGGACACGCCGGTTTGGCCTTCCCGCCTGGAGCATGTAGACCGAATAGAAGTAGATTCCCGGTAAGGCTGCAATGCCAAGCATGGAGGCCGTGTAGATAAACAACGCCGGCCCCAGGCTTCCGGAAACACCCGGGGCGGTGGGTGAGGGCGGCACGTTCAACCGGTCGCGCAGCACCACCAGCAACGGCGGGACGATGGCAATGACCACGCCAGCCACCAGCGGCGTGATGTATTTCCGGTACGCAGGCTGGAAAACGAGGTGAGCCAGCTGGAGCAGGATGATGCCGGCGCCTGCCACGATCAAGCCAATCTGGAATGATCCAGGCGGGAGCCGGTTGAGCCATTCGAGCAGCACCAGGATGCCTGCCAGGGCGTATAACACCCCCCAAAACCAGGCGGGCAGACGGGCCAGAGGCCGGGGGAAGAGCCAGTTAAGGTGCAGGCTGACTACGACGAAAAGCCAGACAGCCGACCGCAGAATGATGGCGCCCCCCAGGATATGCCAGCGAGAGGGGCCGCTCCCGGCAATCAGCCAAACAGCCGCCAGGTAGTTGAAAGCGACCAGCAGCTTCCAGACTGCATGCCGCGGGCGCAGGAACAGCAGGGTGGAGGTGCCCGCCAGCCAGAAAACGTAACCGAGCCACCATAGCTCCATAAAACGATCCACGATCTGGGCGGTCGTGGGACCGGGGAAAATCCAGGCTACATCGATAATCCGTCCATCCCGGTTGATCGTCAGCGGCAGCACGTCCCCAGGCGCGTATCCAGGGAAGGCAGGCTGCCAGGGGTCATCGAGATAATCCTCCCACTCCAGCGAGCCGGCCTGGATCAGGCGGTCGCCGATCTCCAGGTGATCCCCGGGGGGGGTGGCAGAGTACACGAAAACGACCTCATCGTAAGTGAAGTCGAATCCCGCGTAGGGAAACAGGAAGAAGTTAGCGAAAGTCAACCCCAACAGCAAGAGCAGGACCAGCCAGGGGAGCATCGATTCAAACGGGCGGCTGCGATAGAAGCGCGATCCTTGTTTGGCAAGGACAGGTTGCAGGTCCGACAGAGAGGCATTCATTAAGCAGATCCTTTACCGGAAGGGTGGCATCGGAGGAGAAGTGCAGTTTTGTGGGACAGGCGTCGCAAGCAGCAGGGCGATCAGTAATCGGGCGGGAAGGGCGGCGCGAATAGACCCAGCTGCTGGGCCTTGGCGGTGGCGGCCGCGCGGCTGCGCACGCCCAGGCGCAGGTACGCGCTGGAGAGCAGGTTGCGAACGGTGGAGTTGGCGACGTTAAGCTTGTCCGCCAGGTCGGAGGTGGTGGCATCCGGGTACGCCGCGCACAACGAAAGCACTTCGACCTGGCGCGGGGTCAGGTCCGGCCAGTCCGGTTGGCGCTTGCGCAGAGTTTGCTGGGCATTCGGGCTAAGGTAGATCCCGCCCCCGTGAGCGGTGCGCAGGATCGAGGCGAGGTTGCGGATGGCGTATTGGTCTTCCTTGAGGATATATCCACTGGCGCCTGCTTCCATGACCGCCTTCAAGAGGGTGGGCAGGTTGTACATCGAGATGATCAGCACCGCCAGGTCCGGGTAGAGCTGCAGCCAGTGAGGGATGACCTGGTGGACGGGGTAAGGGTTGGGGTTTTGAGGCGAGATGGGAACCTGGATGTCCAGGAGCAGGACGTCGACCGGGCAGCTGGCCAGCAACGGGTCAACTTGTTCGGCATAGATGCCTGTCCCAACCACTTCGATACCCGGCGCCCCGTTCAAACGAAACAAGTAGCCGTCGATAATGCTCAGGTGGTCATCAAGGATGACGACGTTAATCTTGTTCGCCTGGCGCATGGAAGTACCTTTTCAAGAAGGATAGCAAGAAAACCGGGAAAGAGCAAGCAGATCAGGTCGATGAACAATCAGTACATTTGCCTATGCCAAAACACCAGGCTGTCTATTTACCTGGAGAGGATATTTTAGTATAGTTCAATCGACTGCGGATACAGTCATTGACAGTGCAACTGCGGACGGGAATGGGGCTGGCTTTCATCACTCTTGAGAGAGGGGAAAAGCCCCCCGGGGGAGTCCTGGTGGCAGCCCATATGGTGATCGAATCTTTCAGGTTGTGGGCGCGAGGGGAGGCGCCCACAATTTTTCATGGCCCAACGGGCCACTCCGAAACCCCTCACTCCGGACATTGAATACCGACAAAGCGCAGCCAGGACAGGATCTCATCCTGGTCGGCTGGTTCTATCTGTGAGCCAGCCAGGCAGGCGTAGGGCGCGCCGTAGCTGTCGAGCACGAAGCACAGCAGGTCGTGCTCGCCCACCAGACCGGGAGCCATCAGGCCGGTGTATTCCCGCCGGACCGCCTGCTCAGGATCGAAAAGCAGGTCCATTGTATCGTTGTGGAATGCGTGGAGTTGATCTGGTGATTCGGGTACAATCGCCAGCAGGCGGGCATTCTCCCCGGCATACTCCTCACCCCGGGAAGCCATTTCTCGAAGGTAGCGGGGGCAGTCCAGACAGGCCTCTGGGACGAAGACCAGGACCAGGTTCGACGCCTCGTGAAAGTCCAGCAGCGAGACCCGGCGGCCATCTGCCGTAGTGAGACAGAAGTATGGTGCTGAGTGACGGTGATCTTCATCATCGAAACGGATGGTAATCATCTTATATTGCAGGTCAGGCGAAGGCGACCGGGTCGATCTGCTGAACGCGTCCCTGAGCTGATAGCACCCAGATGTGATCGACGGCGGCCCGCGCGAAGCCCATCTGGCCCAGCCAGGCGTGCCAGCTGCCCGGCGGGATACGCCCGTCGGACAGGCGGCTCTCGAGGCGGTAGTTCTGACGGTAGACGGCATTATCGGGATAAATATCGAGCACCAGGCGGACGGCGTTGTGCACGTCAGGACCCGAGAGGGTCGCCAGGCGGTCACGCAGTCCAGGCAATGCCCGGCTGCTGCGCTGGCGAGCCTCTTGAGGCAGGCTCGCGTCGTTGGCCCGGGCGGCGGTCAGGTCGTACTCCACCGTCCAACCGACCAGGTAGGCGACCACCTCCATGAAGCTGGTCGAATCACCCACCCAGCGGCGTGAGAAGGATGGGCGCAGGCCGCCGCCCGGCCAGTACTGGTTTGGGCGCAAGTCTCGCTGAAGCAGGTGGGTCAGCTCGTGCGATACCAGGCCGATCTTGGCGGGGGAGGTCGAAGCTGCCGGATCGCGGTAATCGGCGTCCAGGACGATCAGGCGGCGCCAGGGGGTGATGCCCGATCCGGCAGTGTGCATGTAGACGACCCGCGTTTTTCGCAGGCCGAACAGACGCGCCACCTCGGCGCCAACCGGGGAGAGCGGGCGTCCGGAATCCCCGGCAGCCGACATAGCCTTCAGCCAGGGGGTGAGTGGGCCGTCCTCGGGCAGCCCCGGTCGCTGGGCGCGGATGTGAAAGCCTTTCTTAAAGAAAGTCGAGATGGTCTGCGTGGGGGAATTTTTCACGGGCTGAGCTACCTGTCAGGAAAGAATTCGGATAAATGCAATCATATTCTAACCCGGTTTATGCAACCGCGCCTTCCCAAACGGATCTGGGCAGCAGATACACGCCCGGCGGCTCGGCCGAGCCTGGACCGACCAGGTAGCCCAGGCCGCGCGCCAGGATCGCCAGGGTGACGTCGAAGGCGTTCAGGCTGTCGCCCTCGCCAGCCGCCAGGTTTGCCATCTCACCTCGGGCGAACAGGTAGACGCGTCGCCCGTCCAGGTCGACCTCTTCGATGTGGGGCAGGATTTCCCGGTGGGGGTGAGCCAGCAGGGCTGGCAGGTCGATCTCTCCGGCGTGGTGCCCGACGTTGACCAGGAAGGCGCCGTCGCGCAGCAGGGGTAGGTGAATAGCGGCCAGCACACCCGCCGCCCCGGTAGCGGTGACAACCACATCCGCCTGAGGCAGGGCCTCCTCCAGCGTAAGCACAGCCCAGCCTTCGAAGGCAGCCTGCAAGGCGCGCGAGGGGTCGCGCTCGACCACCAGCACCGTCCCGCCGTAGGCCCGCCCGCTGGCGGCTACCCCCTGCCCGACCAGCCCATAACCGATCACCGCCACGCGCCGCCCGTGCAGGGTCAGCCCGGTGCGGGCGAAGAAGGTGTGCCAGGTAGTCAGCCCGACCATGTGCCGGTTGTGCAAGCCTTCCTTGATCGGCAGGTCGTCCCAGTTGAAGATCGGGTAAGGTGGCGCCAGCCTCTGCAGGCGGGCTATGCCCGAGCCGGTGCCCTCCAGGCTGGCGCGCACCGGCGGCGGCGCGGGGGAGGCCAGCCAGGCAGAGGTCAGGTCGGCGCCGAACTCGCACAGGTGGGTCGGTCCCCAGGCGATGGCATCCGCAGCCGCCTGGCGGTAAGCCTGGGCCGGCATGTCCCGCCAGGCCTGGGCCTGCGCGCCAGCGCTTTTCAGGTAAGCCACCACCTCATCCCGCACAGTGGCCGGATTGCAGGTCACCACGGTTACCTGCGCTCCACGCGCCAGCAACCCCTCCACCAGCGGGACGATCTTGAGGTCCAGGTGCATGCTGAACGCCAGGCGCACGCCTCCCAGGTCGGGCAAGTCGGACAGGGCGCGCCCCAGACGGGGCATGTGGCGGCGCGCCCATTCCAGGCGGTTTTCGAAGGGGATTTCCAAGAGTCGTTCCTCGGTGGATGGGTTATTGATTGTATCAGGTAAGGGCGGGGCAAGAGATGTCGGTCTGTCGGGATAAGTTTCTCTTACCCCGTCCCTTCGTTAGATCGATGATTTATTTTATCTTGTTGGGGCACGGCGAGTGGAATCCGTTTCGAAGAAGGTTCGTTTTTTCGCCGTCCCCCAACGATGAATGGAAACGGGTAAAATCAGGTGGTTATGCCCGAGCGTGAGGAGAGCCGATGAGCGACCAGCAGGTGATCTACTCGATGGCGCGGGTGGGGCGCACCTACCCGCCCAACCGGCAGGTGCTGCGCGATATCTCACTAGGTTTCTTCTATGGGGCCAAGATCGGCGTGCTGGGCCTGAACGGCTCCGGCAAGAGCACCCTGCTGCGCATCATGGCGGGGGTCGACCCGGACTACACCGGCGAGGTCTCCATCTCGAAGGGTTACACGGTCGGTCTGCTGGAGCAGGAGCCGCAGCTGGACTCGACTAAGACGGTCAGGCAGGTGGTCGAGGAGGCGGTGCAGCCGGTGATCGACCTGCTGGCGGAGTACGAGGCGGTCAACAACCGGTTCGCCGACCCGCAGGCCGATTTCGAGACCTTGATCGAAAAGCAGGCCAAGCTGCAGGAACGGCTGGAGCGGCAGGACGCCTGGAACCTGGACAACCGCCTGGAGGTCGCCATGGAGGC
>DATDRQ010000185.1:0-5334 GCA_035291645.1 Anaerolineales bacterium | reverse complement strand
CCGATGTCACCCATCCCCGTGCCGATCGCCCCCGCCAGGGCGCCCAGGTAGCGGGCGATCGGCTCCGGGTGCACCCCCCCAAAGCCGGGGTTCATCTCGCCGCGGATCTCGCGCACCTCACAACCCGTGCCCTTCAGGATGCTCTTAAGCACCCCTCTACCGGCCCCGTACATCGAGTCCGCCACCACCCGCTGCGGGTTATCGGCGATGGCGTCGAAGTCGATCAGCGTGCGGAGATGGTCGTAGTAGCCCGGCAGCGGGTTGAAGCGCTGGATCAGCCCGGCCTGGCGGGCCTGATCGTAGTCCATCAGGTTGGGCCCACGCCCGCGCTCCTCGTTATCGTTCAGGTAGACCTCCACCCGCCGGCATTGTTCCCTCAGCGCCGAGCCGCCGTAGGAGGCCTTGAGCTTCACCCCGTTGTAGCGCGGCGCGTTGTGGGAGGCCGTGATCACCACCCCGGCGATGGCGTTCATATGGCGCACCATATAGGAGATCGCAGGGGTGGGGGCATCCCCCTGGCTCAGGTAAACGGTGTACCCATTTCCGGCCAGCACCCGCGCCACTTCTGCCGCAAAGCGGTCCGAGAGGAAGCGGGTGTCGAAACCGACGACCATCTTGTTGATGTCGAGGGCCTCTCCATTTTGAACGCCATCGTTCCAGGCGTCGGAGCGGATGGCATCCGCGATCGCCTGCGAAACCAGGCGCAGGTTGTGAAAGGTGAAGGTATCGGAGATGACTGCTCTCCAGCCGTCGGTTCCAAAATGGATGGGCATGCGCTAACTCCTGTGCATCGGGCTTGGAACCTGATTTTATCATTACTCCAACAGGTCTCTGCCGCCAGCCCCGAATCGTTTGGATCATGCTAAAATGCTCCCTATGGTTGAAGACCGCCCGCAGGTGCTCGCACAGCTTCGCCGGATGCCGCTGTTTTCTCCCTTGACCAGCCCTCAGCTGAACGCGGTTGTGGATCGTTTCGAATCTATCACGTTGGAAGAGGGGGAGCCTCTCTTTACCAACCGTGGTCCTGAGGAAAACTATTACGTCCTGTTTTCCGGACAGTTGACGTTGTATCCGGGGTTAGGGCGCGGCGAGCAAACCCAGAAAACGCTTCTGCCGGGCGACTCGTTCGACGAAGAGACTTTGCTCTACGGTTACCCGCCCACCGCGGTGATCCTGGCTGACCAGCTTTCCAAACTAATCCGCCTGGACAGCGAGGCCTTCGATCGGCTCCCGGCCGAATTCCCGGCGCTCAAGCCCGGCCTGGGGCGTACCGCCGAAACCCGCCGCCTGGTAGCCAAACACGGCTTCGACTGGCTCGGGCCAGACGAAGTGATCTACTACCTGGCGCGCAAGCACGAGATCATTTTCGTTTATACCCTGCTCGGCCCTCTGCTGGTTTTTTTGATCGCCACGGTAATCGCCTTCTGGATCTCATCAAACGATCTCTCCAGCACGGTTTGGACCGGCGGGTCGGTCGTGGCTGCGATCCTGGCATTCGCAGCCATCCTGTGGGGTGTGTGGAACTGGATCGATTGGGGCAACGACTTCTACATCGTTACCGACCAGCGGGTCGTGTGGGTCGAGAAGGTGATCTGGTTGTACGAAAGCCGTGACGAAGCGCCGAACAACACCATCCTGTCGGTTGACGTGAACACCACCCTGCTCGGGCGAATCATCCACTACGGCAGCGTGATCGTGCGCACCTTTACCGGGCAGATCATCTTTCGCAACGTAAAAGACCCCAACCAGATGGCGAGTTTCATCGACGAGTACCGCTTCCGTGCCCGCCAGCATTCGGAGTTCATCGAGCGCAGCAAGCTCGACCAGGCCATCCGCCAGCGGATCGGGTCGGTTGACGGTGTTCTTGAGACCCCGCTGACCAGCCCGCCTTTGTCGCCTCCACCTCTACCCAGGCTCACATTCTGGCAGCGCTATTTCAGCAATTTCTTCTCCATGCGCTTCGAGCAAGGGGATGCGATCACCTATCGAAAATTTTGGCCGACACTTTTCGGCCACGTCGCCATCCCTTCCCTGTTTATCCTGCTGCTCTGGGTGGGGATGGCTTTCCTGGTGAACAGCTTCCGGCTGGGTGAGATCCCGCCGGCCTGGTTTGAGACGCTGTTGCTGCTCTGCCTGGCGCTGTTTCTGTTGGTACTGGTACCCTGGTGGCTTTACCAATACGTTGACTGGCGTAACGATATCTACCAGATCACGGAAAAATTCATCTTCGACATCTCCCGTAAGCCGCTTGGCACCGAAGAGAAGAAATCGGCTCCCCTGGAGAACATCCTGACCCTCGAGCATGAGCGGATCGGTTTTCTTGGTTACATCCTTAACTACGGCGACGTGTTGATCAGCGTCGGTGAGACCAAATTCGTGTTCCATAACCTCCACGATCCGGCGCGTGTCCAGCAGGATATTTTCGACCGCATGTACGCCCTTCGCCGCAAGAAAGAGCAGGATGAGGCGAACCGACAGCGCGACCGGATGGTCGACGTGATCGAGATCTACCACCGCAACCGGGTCGAGCAAGACCTGGAAGAAAGCCTCGAAGATCATGATGACGATAATTTCTGATTGGTAAAAACAGGTTTGAGGGGTGTGTCCTGGTGTGTCCAGGACGCAACACCTTAGCTACTTGAATTGTTATAGATGAGGTACGCATGGCAATCCGTGAAATTATTTCTATCCCTCACCCAACCCTGCGCCGCAAAGCTAGGCGGGTCACCGGGTTCGGCCCGGATCTGCAGACGTTGATCGATGATCTGGTCGAGACGATGCGCCAGGCGCCCGGAGTCGGACTGGCTGCTCCCCAGGTAGACATCCCCCTGCGAGTGATCGTGGTCGAGTACGGCAGCGAGGAGGACGAGGACCTCCCGCCCAAGCTGTACGTCGTCGTCAACCCTGAGATCGCGCGTGCCTCCACGGAGACCGAGATGGGTACGGAGGGTTGTCTATCCATTCCCAACGTCTTGGGCGACGTCGAGCGGGCTTTCGGTGTGACGCTCAAGGGGTTCAACCGCCGCGGCCAGCCGTTGAAGATCAAGGCCAGCGGCTGGTTGGCACGCATCTTCCAGCACGAGGTCGATCATCTGGACGGCGTCCTGTTCGTCGACCGGGCCGAGCGTGTCTGGCAGACCGAAGAACAGACGACGCAGGTCTCGCCCGCCGATTAAGTTGGGCGTGGTTTCCGGACCACGCAGGCTTGCATGCAAGCACGGATTCGAAGACCGTCGTATCAAGAAAGATCTGCCCGGATGTACCTGACCCATCTCTCGCTGACTAATTTTCGCAACTTTGCCCGCCTGGATACCGATGTGCCGCGCGGATCGCTGGTTCTCGTCGGTGAAAATGCCCAGGGTAAGACCAGCCTGCTCGAGGCGATTTACTTCCTGGCGACCCTGACCTCTTTCCATGCCAGCCAGGACCGCCAGCTGATCAATTTCATCGCCGCCCGCGAGCCGCTTTCGGTGGCCCGCCTGGTCGCGGCGTACCTGCGCGGAGGCCATCCCCACCGGATGGAGGTGCGCCTGATCCAGGAAGCCAACGGGTACAACCACACCCCGCAATTCCGCAAGGAAGTCCTCCTGGATGGGGTCAAGCTGAAGATCCACGAAGCGGTCGGGCGCTTCAACGCCGTGCTCTTCCTGCCGCAGATGGTGCGCATCATCGATGGTGCTCCGGAAGAGCGCCGCCGCTTCCTGAACCTGGCCCTGTCCCAGGTCACCCCCCGGTACGGCGAGACGCTCGCCAACTATACCCAGGCGCTCTCTCAGCGCAACGCCCTGCTCAAGCAGCTGGGCAAGTTTGGCGGGGATACCAGCCAGCTGGAGTTCTGGGACGGGCAGTTGTCCCTGCACGGCGCCCAGCTGATCCACGCTCGCATCCTGGCGATCAAGGAGCTGGAGAGGCTGGCCGCGCAATCCCACAGGAAGTTGACCCGCGGCGGCGATATCCTGCGCCTTTCTTACCAGCCGGCTTACGACCCGCTGCCACGCCCAACAGACCAGTACAGCCTGCCGATCGATGCCGGTGTGGATCGCTCCGGCCTGACCTTAGAGCTGATCCAGCAGGGTCTCTACCTTGGGCTGGTCGCCCAGCACGGCGAGGATATCGCCCGCGGCCTGACCACCCTCGGCCCGCACCGCGACGAGCTGCGCTTCCTGGAGAACGGCATCGACCTGGGGGTGTATGGATCGCGCGGCCAGGTACGCACCGCCATCCTGGCGATCAAACTGGCCGAGGCGACCTGGATGCAGAACCGGACCGGTCACCTGCCGGTGCTGCTCTTCGACGAAGCCCTGGCCGAGCTCGACCCGCGGCGGCGCGCCGATCTGCTCGCCCACCTGGCGCAGAGCGACCAATCCTTGATGACCACCACCGACCTGGACCTGTTCGTACCTGAGTTCATCGCGCAGGCCACCCTGTGGCAGATCTCTGGCGGGCGGCTCGAAGTCCGCCTGGATGACCTGCAGGGGAATAGCTCCTCGCCTTAAGACCCCCATTCTCCTACCAACTGCGTAAGTCCTAAAGTTATAAGGGACGCTTGGAGGGGACGCCGACCCGGCGTGGATACTGGTCCGGAGTAGCAGCTTGTTTTTCGATCACGATCAGGTAACGCTGTTCTTCGACTCCCGGCAGCGTGACCGGGATGATCTGCTGCAGGTGCCCGCCGAGCAGGCGCAAAGCTTTTTCAGACGCCTGCGCTTCGGCAGGACCGTTTTCGCCCTTCATCGCCAGAGCCTTGCCGCCTACCCGCACCAGTGGCAGCAGGTACTCCACCAGCACTGGCATGCCAGCCACCGCGCGTGCCGTGGCCCAGTCATAGCGCTCGCGGTGCTCGGGTAGCAGGCCTGCTGTCTCGGCCCTCTCCTGGACCACCTCGACCTCTGCCAGCTGCAAGGTCTTCACCGCGTGCCGGCAGAAATTCGCCTTCTTCCCAACCGATTCGACCAGCGTCAGGCGCATACGCGGGCAGGCGATCTTGAGTGGAATACCGGGGAACCCGGCCCCGGTGCCGACGTCGACCACCCGCTCGATCGGCGTTCCACGCATCGCCAGCAGGCAGGTCAGCGAGTCGAGGAAGTGCTTGACCTTGAACTTTTCCGGGTGGTCGATGGCAGTCAGGTTGAAGCGGGAGTTCCAGTCGAGCAGCTCCTGCTCGTACTTATCGAGCGCCGCCAGCTGTGCCGGGGTCAGGTGCAGCCCGATGATCTCGCGCGCGTATTTCGCCAGCTGGGTCATCGGTTTTATTATACCCGCCTGGCGACCAGCCTGATCCAACCAGGGCTGAATGGGAACGAAAAAGACAGCCCCGCCGGGGATGTATTCTCC
>DATDRQ010000184.1:0-26873 GCA_035291645.1 Anaerolineales bacterium | reverse complement strand
CTTGATCACGATGGTGTTGTTGGGTCCCAGGTTCTTCTCGAAACCCTCCTCGAAGTACTCGACGATGCCCTGACCGAGGGTGCCTTCGACGATGGCGATCTTGGCGTCCGGGTAGTTGTCGGCGATGTACTTGCCGATCATGCCGCCCATCTTGACGAAGTCGCCCTTGATGGTGCTGGTAACCTTGCCGGGGCCTTCAGCGGCAGTCGAGCCGACGACGAAGAAGGGGATGCCGGCATCGTTGGCCAGCTGTGCGCCGCGCTGAGCGGTCTCGGCTGCGCCGGTGAAGTCGATGATGGCGTCACATCCATGGGCGATGAAGTCCTCGATGTTGGCCAGTTCTTTTTCCGGCTTGCCTTCAGAGGTGACGAAGGTCATTTCGACGCCAAAGGGCTCGTTGGCGTTGATGTGATCGACGACCAATTTGGCGGCGTCGGCCTGCATCTGGTAGTAGGCGTCCGAGGAATATTGGATGTAGCAGATGTTGTAGACAGGTTTTTCGGCTGCCGCTTCCTCAGCCGGTTCCTCAGATGGAATTACATATTCCTGGAACGCCTTGACGCCCTTATCCAGCTCCCAGCCGAGCAGATTCTCGGGGGTGTCTTTGTCCACCATCGTCGAGGGGGTAATGACTAACTCAGGCACCGTGCCTCCGTTGAGGACCGAGGTGACAACCTTGAGCAAGACACCCGACTCGTAGGTGGGGGAGTTGGAGTTGGTCGCCACGGCCTTGCCATCCATCACGCCCTGGAAGTCTTCCGGCCGGCCGTTGTGGGTGATGACCTTGATCGGGTTGTTGAGCAGGCCAGCATCTTCCAATGCCCGCACCACGCCGAGGTAGATGTCGGCGTTCATGGCGTACACCATGTCAAACTCGCCGTTGTAGTTGGACAGCCAGTCGTTCATGACATTCTGGGACTTCTCGGCGTTCCAGTCACCAGGAGCCTTGATCACGATGGTGTTGTTGGCTCCCAGGTTCTTCTCGAAACCCTCTTCGAACAGCTCAACGATGCCCTGACCAAGCACGCCTTCGACGATAGCGATCTTGGCGTCCGGGTAGTTGTCGGCGATGTACTTGCCGATCATGCCGCCCATCTTGACGAAATCGCCCTTGATGGTGCTGGTGACCTTGCCGGGGCCTTCAGCGGCGGTCGAGCCGACGACGAAGAAGGGGATGCCGGCATCGTTGGCCAGCTGTGCGCCACGTTGGGCCGTTTCAGCCGCGATTGTGAAGTCGATGATGGCGTCATAATCGTTGGCGATGAAGTCCTCAATGTGTGCCAATTCCTTCTCCGGTTGGCTTTCAGACAAAACGAAGGTCATTTCGACGCCGAAAGGCTCGTTAGCATTGATGTGATCCACGACCTGTTTGGCGGCGTCGGCCTGCATCTGGTAGTATGCGTCGGGTGAGGTCTGGATATAACCGATCTTGTAGACCGGCTTCTCGGCGGTTTCTTCTGTAGCTGCCGGTTCTTCACCGGCGGCTTCGGTGGCGGCAGGCACTTCCGGGGCAGCCGGTTGGGGTGCACAGGAGGCCAGCGAGGCTACGATGAGCGTAACCATTGCCAGTAGGACAAAGAGCTTGCGCAGTTTCATGTTTTTCTCCTCTAAGAATATGGTTTCCTGATTAGGAGTTACCGGTTCCTTCTGGCAGCTCCTAAATTACTTAATGCTACGGCGATGATGACCACAACGCCGAGCATGACGTACTGGTAGAAAGAGGGCACGCGGAGAATATTGAGCGAGTTGCGGATGAGTCCCAGCAAGATAGCGCCGAGGAAAACGCCCGGAATGGTACCCTTGCCGCCCGAGAGCGAAACACCGCCGATCACGGCAGCGGCAATAGCTTCCAACGGGTAAGCGACCCCCATCGCTGGCTGGGACTGGCCAATTCTCGAGATGACGATCAGTGAAGTGAAACCGGCGCATAGACCGCTGATGGCGTAGGCCATGATCTTGTGCAGGTCAAGATTGATTCCTGCCAGGAAGGCGGCCTCGGGGTTTCCGCCGATCGAATAAAGTTTCCTGCCAAATTTCGTGTAGCGCATGACCAGGTAGACTAGGATAGTGATAAGTACGAAGTAGAACACGGGTATCGGGATGATATCCGCCACGCGATAGGTGCCAATCCAGCCAAACTTACCCTGGAGGTAAATGTTGTTTCCACTCGGAATAATCAGGGCGATCCCCTGGTAGATCGTCATCAGTCCCAAAGTGGCAATGAAGGAATCAATACGGGTTTTGACCACGATGACCCCATTGACGGCGCCAGCCAATAGGCCGGCAGCACACGGCAGGACAATAACCCAGACATCGCTGACCCCTGCCTGGAGCAAGAGCGCCGCAATGGCCGCGGTGCAGGCAAGCAGGTTGCCAACGGTAAGATCGATGCACCCGGCGATCAGCGCGATGGCCACGCCCATAGTGACGATGCCCAACGTTGACTGCTGATTGAGAATGTTAAACAGATTGCGGGCCGTGAAAAAGTTGGGATCGAGCAGCGCCATGATGGTGACTGCCACGACAATGATCCCGAGCAAGTAATATACCGACCGGTTGCTCTTGTTGATCCATCGTGCAGTCCTGGTTTTTCGGGCTGTGGTGATGCCTTGATCTGAGGAGAGGGTCATAGAGTTCCTCCAATGGAGTAGGTTAAAATACTTTCTTCGCTCAGTTGATCTTGACCGATCTCTCCGACAATCTTGCCTTGCCTCATCACAATGACCCGGTCGCACATGGCAATCAGCTCGGGCATATCGGAAGATATCATCACGATATACTTGCCCTGCCTGGAGAGCTGAACCATCAGTTTGTAGATTTCTTCCTTGGCGCCGATATCAATCCCGCGCGTGGGTTCGTCAAAAATAATCACGTTGGCATTTGCGTAAAGCCATTTTGCCAGAACGACCTTCTGTTGGTTGCCTCCGGAAAGATTCCTGACCTCCTGTTTGAGGCTTGGCGTACGGATGTTGATGGCTTCGATATAATGGCTGACCTCCCGGCTTTCTTCACGCTCGCTAATAAACATCCCGCTCGTATTGTTCAGGTGAACGATGGAGACATTCCATTCAACCGGGTGATCTAAGATCAGGCCTGTCTTTTGCCTGTCCTCGGTGAGCAGGGACAAACCAGCCTGAATAGCTTGTTTGGGACTATGGATGCTTACTTCTTTGCCCTCGATAATTACTGAGCCGCTATTCTTTATCCCGGCTCCAAAAATGAGCCTCATCAGATCGGTCCTACCTGAACCGACCATGCCGGCAAATCCCACAATTTCTCCTTTGTGAACTTTGAAAGAAACATCTTTCACAGCCTCGCCATTAGAAAAATCAAGGAACTCCACAGCCCTGGAATAGTCTATATCTACCGATGCGCGCGTGTAGAACTTACTGACATCTCGTCCGATCATCTCGCTAATGATCTTTTCTTCGGACACCTCGCTCTGATCGTGCGTGGCGATCTTATTCCCATCGCGCAGCACGGTAACGCGATCGTACAGGCTGAAGACTTCTTCCAGATGGTGGGAAATATAGATGACCCCCACGCCTTTATCCGCAATCTGTTTGACCAGCCCGAGCAAGTTGCTGATCTCGTTTGTACCGTAGGATGCGGTAGGTTCATCAAGAATAAAAATCCTGGCATCCATCCGCATGGCTTTGGCAATTTGAACAGACTGCTTCTGTGGGACATTGAGGTTTCCCGCCAGGGCATCTACGTCCAGGTCGATTTGCAGGTTGTCAAGCAGTGTTTTGGATTCTTTCTTGAGTCTTGGGTAATCGATCCATCCAAACCGTGTGATGGGTTCGGCGCCCATGAAGATATTTTCTGCCACGGTCAGGTCAGGCGCCAGGGAAATCTCCTGATAGATCGTCTGGATGCCTAGATGATGCGCTAACGCGGGAGTCAGATGCATATACACCTGCCCGCCTATGGTAATGGTACCTTCGTCTGGTCTTAAGGCACCGGAAAGCATCTTTATGAATGTAGATTTCCCCGCGCCGTTCTCACCGACGACACAATGGATTTCACCGGCATACAGGTCGAAATCAACTTTGTTGAATGCCTTCACGCCTGGAAAGCTCTTACTGCACCCTTTCACTTCCAACAATAGTTGCATTTCCACAACCTTATACTGGCCTCCGGTTTGACCGTGTGAAGCAAAAAATGCTTGTTACTGGGACATACTTCGGGGAAAGATGGACGGCATTCGGTAGTGACAGGATTTCCGGTTGCGGCGGTTGAGGACCGCAACCGGAAATCACCGTCCCATTGAATTAGACAGGTTCGGGCTTTCGTTGAAGGAGTTCGGGCTGGTATTCCACGTATTCGGGCCTGTTGCCGGTGTAGCTGTCCAGCTTCTTAAGTAGGTTTCTGAAGAAATTTCTCGCCTCAAGGTAGCGTTCATCGATAATCCGGACCGTACCGAGCTGGTGACCTTTGACGACGATAGGCGAGCATTGCTCATGGGAGAACAGGCCATCGTAACCGATCTCTTTACAGGTCTTGAGGAAGGTTTCCCAGGGGAGCGGGTCGCGGTCGGTTCCAGGGGTGACCTCTTCCCAGCCATAGGCTGCGCCACCAATGGTCTTAATAGTTGCCAGGGAAATGGTGTGTGAATAAACCATGCTCTTAGCCATTTTCCGGACGGTGGCCCGCACGGCCTCAGGATCATATCCTTCCATCAAGGGGAGATCCACACCGACCTTAAGGCTATCCACGCCGACTTCGTGTAGCATTTCGAGTGTATCGTCATTGTTGTTGGTTATTTCCGGATGGGTTTGCAAGGCCAACGTAATTCCTTTATCTTGGGCATACAGGGCTACCTCAGTCAAGGCCTGGCGGACCTGATGCCAGGCTTCGAGATAATCCTCCCCTCTGGATACCCTGCGCGAACGCGATTCAAATGCCGGGAGCCCGTAACCCTGGTTTGAGTACGGATTGGAGAAATATCCCCACAATGAGGCCATGACGCGTACGATCTTGCTGCCCAGATCCGCGGCAAGGTCAATACATTGCAGAGTGTACATGATCTCCTTTTCCGTGTTGTATACCAGCACGTGATTGCTATCAACGAAGTTGTTGCAGCAAACGATAGCCCCTACTTCTAGGTCTAGCTCCTTGTAGAGGTCTACAAGTTTCTTGCGTCGGTCCTGGTTGAGATCCACCGGGAATCCGAGCGGACGATGTGCAAAAATACAAGCGGCATCGTAACCAAACGATGCCGCCCTGCAGATGGAATCTTCCAAGGACAATCGGTCATTGTCCTTTGTGAAGTACCCACCATAACCGATGACGTCGAGGCTTAATTTCATGTTCGTTTCTCCATGTGGATAAGGTTCCAGGAATCGGATAGTGGTTTATTGGTCGCCTTATAAAGGCTGGAGTAAACGGGTTTATTGAATATTTAGAAGCAGGGGAAATATAATTATCAGATTGTTCTAACATTGTAACATTATAATGTTTGAAAGTCAATAAAAATCAGAACGAATATTAGAACCCTCGGAGGGGTTTGCTCATTCAGCTCTTCGAACAGGTCAGCCCGGTTATAAATATACAGAATTTCTATGGAGGCGTCGCTCAGTAAGTAGGATATCCCTTCGATGAACAACAAGGGGAATTGTGGGCGGATGTCGAGAAGTTTTGCCAGGCTGGTTATGACTGAAATGGCCTGACGATCTGTTTGGCTTGGACCAAGCGGATATTGTAATTCCGCCTCTGGATCTCGAGCAGGAATTGGCTCGCATAATCGTGGTGATATACATCCAGGCAGAAGCACTGCACGAGGTAGGATTCTTCGAGGCTCATTGGCTCGCATTAATTCAAGCTTTTTTGGGAAAAGGGAATTGACAAGTGGTAATTGCGTGCTATAATTTGTTTGTTGAGACAACCAATTAATAGGGGGAAAAATTTAGCGGTATTTGAATTTCTTTAACTTAGGCATGACCTAGAAAAGCAAGGTTTTTTCAAGCGATATCCCTGTTGTTCGCACAATTCTGAGGACTTCTCGGGTTGAACAACTAATCGTGGCAGGACAAAATCGCTCAGGTCAATATCGCTTCCGAACCGGTGATCAGGCGCTCGTGCGCCAGATCAACCTGTCGGTGATCATGCACCATCTGAGAGAAAACGCACCTGTCTCGCGGGCTGCCCTGGCAGAGATGACCGGGCTGAACAAGACGACAGTATCCAGCCTGGTCCATGAATTGATCGAGCGAAAGTTCGTCCGGGAAGTCGGTTTCGAACCCCCGGGCAGCGGGCGCGGCGTTGGACGCCTGGCTGTACTGCTCACCTTGAACCCGGTCGCCGGGTATATCCTCAGCGGCGAGATCGGGGTCGACTTCCTCTCGGTGATCTGCACCGATTTTGCCCCTGAAACCATCTGGCGCCACACTGAGGCCATCAACCCCGACATGGGCCAGCAAGTGATCTTCGATCATTTGCTGGCCCTTTTGCATCAAGGGCTTTCGCACGGCTGTGAAACTTGCAACACCCTGCTCGGCGTAGCGGTCGGCGTCCCGGGCCTGGTCGATCAGGCCAATGGAATGCTGCTATTCGCTCCGAACCTGCGTTGGGAAAACGTCCCATTAGGCGCCTGGCTCCAAGGATACTTCGAGGCCCCCATTATCGTCGACAATGAAGCCAACCTGGCTGCGCTCGGAGAGCATTATTTCGGCGCCGCTCAAGGGTACGAAGACGTGCTTTACATCAGCGCCGGGGTGGGACTGGGAGGCGGGATCGTCCACGGGGGCCGCATCTATACCGGTGTGACCGGCTTCGGCGCCGAATTCGGCCATATGACCATGGACCCGGAAGGCGAACTGTGCAATTGCGGCAACCGTGGCTGCTGGGAGACCCAGGTCAGCCAGCGCGCCCTTTTCCGCTACCTGCGCCGGGGCGTGGGCCAGGGACGAAAGAGCTTGCTGTCTGAGATGACCGAAGGCAACCTGGGTCGCCTGACCGTCCCGCTGGTCGTCGAGGCAGCCCGGGCGGGCGATGCCTTAACCCTCGAAGCCTTACAGGTCATCGGGACACACCTGGGGATCGGGATCGCTTCCCTGGTTAATGCGCTGAACCCTGAGCTGGTCGTCTTTGGAGGCATCCTCAGCCTGGCTGGGGATTTCCTCCTGCCGGTGGTCGAGAATGAGCTGCAACGGCGCGGGCTGCGCTGGAACCGCAATGCCACCCAGGTGGCACTGGCGCGCCACGGCTTCGATGCCTGTGTCATCGGCGGCGTGGCGCGCATTTTCCAGGCCGTGTTGGCCGAACCGGATACTATCCGTAGGGAGAACGCCTGGAAGATGGTCACTGAAAATGTGTAATCTCGATCTGTCCTGGTTTGAAAGGAGGTGAGGAGATCGCCCGAAAGAACATTTCACTTCACTCGCGAATCTATTCAAAATCCAACCCATGCAAGTAAAGAAGGAGAAGACAACCATGTGGAAAAAAATTACGTTGGCGCTGCTGGTGATCTTTGCTCTGGTCCTGTCCGCCTGCGCGCCCGCCGCACCGCCCGAAGCAACTGAGGTGGTACCGGTTGTTGAAGTAACCGAAGCGCCGGCAGAACCCCCTGCGGGCGGCGACGTCACAGAACTGAGCATCCTGTGGGCCCAGTGGGACCCGGCCAACTACCTGCAGCAGGTCGCCGATCTGTATCAACAGGAGACCGGCATCAAGGTGACCGTCGTCCAGGAACCCTGGGGCTCGTTCTATGACCGCTTCTCCACCGAGATGGCGGCCAAAGGCGACGCCTGGGACATGGTGGTCGGCGACAGCCAGTGGATCGGCCAGGGCGCCACCTCCGGCTGGTACGTGGACCTGACCGACTTCCTGACCAGCTCCGGCATTAAGGACACGGTCACCGAAGCCACGCTGACCTACTACGGCGAGTACCCGACCGGCTCCGGCAAGTACTGGGCCTACCCCACCGAGGGTGACGCCGATGGATGGTCTTACCGCAAGGACCTGTTCGAGAACCCCGACGAGATGGCCGCCTTCGAGGCGGAATACGGCTATCCGCTGGCTGTCCCGGAGGACTACGACCAGCTCAAGGATATGGCCGAGTTCTTCACTCGCCCTGATGATGGCCTGTACGGCGTGGGCATCTATACCCAGAAGGATTATGACGCCATCACCATGGGCGTGGAGAACGCCATGTTCCCGTGGGGCGGTGACTGGAAGGACCCGGCCACCAACAACGTCACGGGTGTCGTCAACTCGCCCGAGAACGTCGCAGCCCTGCAGTATTACCGCGACCTGTACGCCTGCTGCCAGTGGCCCGGTGGGAGCAACGCTTTCTTCACCGAGACCAACGATGCCATGATCAGCGGCCAGGTGGCCATGTCGATGAACTACTTCGCCTTCTTCCCGGCGCTGGTCAACCAGGGCGCCAATCCCGACTACTTCGATAAGGTGGGCTTCTTCGCCAATCCGCTCGGACCGACGGGTAGTCAGGGTGCCGCGCTGGGTGGTCAGGGCATGAGCATCGTGGCTTACATCAGCCCGGAGCGCCAGCAGGCCGCCCAGGCCTTCATCGAGTGGTTCGCCAAAGAAGAAAACCAGCAGAAGTGGGCCGAGTTCGGCGGGTACACCTGCAACAAGAACGTGCTCGAGTCCGATACCTTCTTGAACGGCACCCCCTACAACCCGGCCTTCGCCACTACCATGACCTTCGTTAAGGACTTCTGGAACATCCCGATCTACGGGCAGCTGCTCGAAGTCACCCAACGGGAGTTCGGCAAGTTCGTGGTCGAGGGCACCGGCACCGCTCAGGAGGCGATGGATACCATCGCCACCGAGCACGACAAGATCTTGAAGGATAACGGCTACATCCAATAATTCAACCTTTACGCCCAGTTGGTTTCAGGGGAGACGGCAAGGCCGTCTCCCCGGCCTCCCCAATCGATCGAGGCGAAGTTTAGTCATTCGAGGAGTGAACCTTGAGTACCACGGCAGTGACCCGGAAAACCAAAGCCACAACTCGTACCCGGACGAGGCGGCACCTCAGCGATCGCGCTATTATCAATCTTTTTCTCTGGCCGACCTTGTTCTTGTTGATCTTGATCAACGTCTTTCCGCTGGTCTACAGCCTTTACCTGGGCTTCACCAGTTACTCGGCCATCGCCCACCAGGCGCCGGTTTGGGTGGGTTTCCAGAACTTTGCCAACCTGCTCAATGATCAGTTGATGTGGAAATACTTCGCCACCACCGGCAAGTATGCCCTGATTTCCGTCGTGTTGCAAACCGTGCTGGGTTTCGGCCTGGCCATGCTGGTTAACGAGAAATTCAAGGGCAGCGGGGCGATCACCACCCTGATCCTGGTGCCGATGATGCTCTCGCCGGTGGTGGTTGGGCTGTTCTGGAAGCTGATGTACAACCCCACCTTCGGGTACTTTAACTACCTGATCGGCTTCCCCAACCCGATCAGAGGGCCGGATATGCTCGCCAGCAGCTTCGCCCGCCAATCGGTGCCCGGCCTGGCGTTGTGGGCGGTGGTGCTGGTCGATGTCTGGATGTGGACGCCGTTCGTGATGCTGCTGGTGCTTTCCGGGCTGAAAGCCATCCCGGATTACCTGTACGAAGCGGCCGCCATCGACCGGGCCAGTTCCTGGTTCCAGTTCTGGCGCATCACCGTCCCCCAGGTCACCCCGCTCTTGCTGATCGCGGTGCTCTTCCGTACTATTGAAGCCTTCAAGTCCTTCGACCTGATCATGGGCATGACCGGCGGCGGCCCCGGCGACCAGACCGAGGTGATCGCGGTCAACTTATACCGCCAGGCCTTCCTGGGACAGTGGCAGACGGGGCGGTCGAGCGCCCTGGCTTACATCATTTTGATCATTATTATCGCGATCAGCAACTTATACATCAAATACCTGAACCAGATGCGTGGGGAGGGGTAGATCATGGCAAATTTCGAAGAAGCAGGCCCGAGTAAACCTGTCGTCGAAGCCATCCGGGTGGATAAGGTCACCCCGGGCTACCGGCTGACTCATAACCTGCGGGCGATCCTGGTGCTCGTCCTGTCGGTGATCCTGCTGGTGCCGGTTTTCGTGATGGTCTTGACGGCCTTCAAAACCCGCCCGGACGCCATCCATGTCCCGCCGAAGATTATCTTTACGCCCTCCCTGGAGGGCATCGTCTTCCTCTTCACTGAGCGGGCCGCGCCCCCGCCGGCCAGGTTGGAACAATTGAAGAAAGAGGCTGCCGAAGGGCAGGAGCTGAGCCTGTGGGACCGCATCGCTCTGAATGCCGGGCAGGAGATCACCGGCCCGAGCGATTACGTTTTCCGGTTAAGAAACTCAGTCATCATCGCGGGTGTGTCCACATTGCTCTCCGTGATCCTGGCGGTTTTTTCCGCCTACGCTTTCAGCCGTTTCACCGTAAAAGGGAAGGGCGACCTGCTCTTTTTCATCCTCAGCACGCGCATGCTGCCCGCCGTGGTCGTCACCGTGCCGCTCTTCCTGATGTACACCCAGTTGAAATTGCACGATACTCACTTCGGGATGATCCTGCTCTACACCGTCTTCAACCTGTCGCTGGCGGTCTGGTTAATGAAGGGCTTCTTCGACGAGATTCCGCGCGAGTACGAAGAGGCCGCCCTGGTGGATGGCTACACCCGCATGCAGGCCTTCTTCAAGATCGTCCTGCCCCAGTCGGTCACCGGGATCGCCGCGACCACCGTCTTCTGCCTGATCTTCGCCTGGAATGAATACGCCTTTGCGCTCATGCTGACCAGCGAGAAGGCCCGCACCGCCCCGCCCAGCATCGCCACCATGCTCGGCATCGGCGGGATCGAGTGGACGGCGATCGCCGCCGGCAGCCTGGGCTTCCTGATCCCGGTGGTGATCGTCACCTTTGCCCTGCGCAATTACCTGCTGCGTGGGGTGACCTTCGGCGCCGTGCGCAAGTGATCGCCTGGGAAAAACCATGTCTTGCCTGTCATTGCGAGCGTCCGGTGAAGCGAAGCTTCGCACTGCGAAGCAATCTCCCTTTTCGTCCTGGCGGGAGATTGCTTCGGGCTGGTCGCTGGTCAGTCGAGCGCCGCTTCCCGATGCCGCCCTCGCAAAGACAGATCCAGCTGTCCTTGCAAGCGCAGCGGGGCGAACTCCGTTCGCACGCAATCTCCCTTCATTTTTCAAGGGAGATTGCTTCGGGCGGCTCCTCCGCCCTCGCAAAGACACCCAATTGTCATTGCGAGCGTTCGGCGAAGCGGAGCTTCGCACTGCGAAGCAATCTCGCAAAGACATGATAAGCGCTTTGTTTAGCGGATGAATCTATGGCCACGATAGAACTCAAACAAGTCGAAAAGAAATTCGGCGAGAACTATGCCGTCAAGCCGATGGACCTGACCATCCAGGACGGCGAATTCGTCGTCCTGCTCGGGCCTTCCGGCTGCGGCAAGACGACCACCCTGCGCATGATCTCGGGGTTGGAGTCCGTCACTGGCGGGCGCATCCTGCTGGGCGACCGGGATGTCACCTGGTTGCATCCCAGCCAGCGCGACATCGCCTTCGTCTTCCAGTTCTACGCCCTCTACCCGCACATCTCCGCCCGGGATAACATCTCTTTCCCGCTGCGCGCCCAGGGAGAGTCCAAAGAAGCGATCGAAAAGCGGGTCAAGGAAGTCGCCCAACTTCTGCGCATCGAACACCTGCTCAACCAGCGCCCCGGAAACCTGAGCGGCGGCGACCAGCAACGCGTCGCGCTGGCGCGCGCCCTGGTGCGCCGTCCGGCTGCTTTCCTGATGGACGAGCCTCTGGGCGCCCTGGATGCGGACTTCCGCGAGAGCATGCGCGCCGAGATCAAACGCCTGCACATCGACCAGCACGCCACCACGGTCTACGTGACCCACGACCAGATCGAAGCCATGGCCATGGGCGACCGCATCGTGGTCATGTCGGAAGCCGTCGTCCAGCAGGTCGGCGCCCCGGCCGAAATCTATTACAACCCAACGAACCTGTTCGTGGCCAAGTTCATCGGCAGCCCGGGCATGAACCTGATCAGCGGCGGTTACGCCGAAGGCGTGGTGCGCATCCCGGGGGCGGATAATCGCTACCCGGTCCTTGAAGAATGGCGCCGGCCAATCGAGAGCGTCTTGCAGGGTCAGGCAGAGGTCGTCGTCGGTTTCCGCCCGGAATCGGCCCGATTGAATCCGGATGGCAGGCTGAGCGGCGAAGTGTACGCCAACGAGCTGCAGGGCGCTTACTCTGTGCTGCATGTCAACATCAATTCCAGCGACATCGTCCACATCCGTACCGACCGGTTGGTGGATTACCCGATCGGCGCGCAAGTCCAGTTCGACCTGGAACCGAAGATGGTGCGTTTCTTCGATCCGAAGACGGAAGCGGCGATCAAACGAGAGGTGAAAGTATGAGCCACGTAGAGCTCCAGCATGTTACCAAGCGTTTTCCAGGCGTCACCGCGCTGAGTGATGTATCTTTTGAAGTCAAGGACGGCGAATTCTTCATCATGCTGGGCCCGACCGGGGCCGGAAAAACGACCACCCTGCGGGTCATCGCCGGGCTGGAGCGCCACGATGAAGGCCATGTGGTTTTCGAAGGTGAGGTCGTGGACGACTTGATCCCGGCCGACCGGGACATCGCCTTCGTCTTCCAACAGTATTCTTTGTACCCGACCATGTCGGTCTACGATAACCTGGCTTTCCCATTGCGCTCCCCCATCCGGCGCGTGCCGGAAGACCAGATCAAGGTCAAGGTGGAGGAGATCGCCGAAGTCCTGCGCATCTCGCATCTCCTGGATCGGAAGACGGCCAAGCTGTCCGGCGGTGAAATGCAGCGAGTCTCGATTGGCCGGGCGATCGTGCGCAAACCCAGCGTCTTCCTGATGGACGAGCCGCTCTCCAACCTGGACGCCAAACTGCGCGAGGCGCTGCGGGTCGAGCTGCAGCACCTGCAAAAGACCCAGGGCAGCACCACCATCTTCGTCACCCACGACCAGATCGAAGCCCTGACCATGGCCGACCGGATCGCCATCCTGAACCAGGGCCGCATCATCCAGGTAGGCACCCCGGAAGATATCTACGACCGGCCCACAACCACCTTCGTCGCCCAGCTGGTCGGATCGCCGCGCATCAACCTGCTGCGGGCTGCCAAGGAGGACGGTTCCCTGGTGATCGAAAAGAGCGACCTGCACATGCCCGTTCCGCTGGATCGCTCGATCGACCGGGAAGTGCTGCTCGGCGTGCGCCCGGAAGATATCCTTCTCGACCCGCAAGGGGAGTTCGGCGGGAAGGTGATCCTGACCGAACCGCTCGGCGTGCAAACCGTCATCCACATCCGTTCCGGCGAGCAGACCCTTCTCAGCCTGATCCCGGGCATTTCCGATCTACGCATCGGCGATGAAATCCGCTTCCGCATCTTGCACGAACGCCTGCATTGTTTTCAACTGGACGGGGTACGCGTCCAGATTCCATTGCACATAGAACAAGGAGCGTGAACTATGAAATTCGGCGTGAATACCTGGGTTTGGACCTCGCCGTTAACCACCGAGGAGCTCGAAAAGCTGGCCCCGCACGTCAAGCAGATGGGCTTCGACTGGATCGAAGTTCCGCTGGAGAGCCTGGATGACCTGGACCACCGCCGGGGCGCCGAGATCATCCGCGGGCACGGTCTGGGCGTGAGCTGCTGTGTAGCCATGGGCCCAGACCGTGATCTGATCCATCCGGACAAGGCGATTCGGGACAACGGCATGGCTTACCTGAAAGGGGCCATCCAGGCGACCAGCACCCTGGGCGGTTCCAACCTGGTCGGCCCCTTATATTCTGCCGTCGGGCGGACCTGGCAATCGACGGCCGAAGAGCGCGCCCGCGACACGGACCTGCTGGTGGATAACCTGGGCGAGCTGGCCCGCTTCGCCGGCGAGCACGGGGTAATGCTGTGCGTCGAGCCGCTCAACCGCTTCGAGACCAGCTTCATTAACCTGGCTGAGCAGGCCATCCCGGTGGTCGACCGGGTAGGCCACCCGAACTGCCAGATGATGCTGGACACATTCCACATGAACATCGAGGAGAAATCCCTGGGCGACGCCATCCGCTCGGTCGGTCCGCGCCTTAAGCACCTGCACGCCTGTGAGAACGACCGCGGCGCGCCCGGATCAGGCAATGTGGCCTGGGATGAGGTCGCCGCCGGTCTGAAAGACATCGGCTACGACGGCCCGGTGGTGATCGAATCCTTCACCGCCAAGGTCAAGAGCATCGCCCGGGCGGCGGCCATCTGGCGGTCCCTGGCGCCCAGCCAGGATGCCCTGGCGGCAGACGGCGTCAAATTCTTGAGAGAACTTCTGAAGTGACCCTATCTTTGCATCATGAAATAAATCAGGAGCAAACATGGCTACAAAGCTGAATGTTGCGATTGTTGGGTTGGGCTTCGGGGCTGAGTTTATTCCCATTTACCAAAGGCATCCGAACGCCAACATGTACGCGATCTGCCAGCGCAGTGAAGATAAGCTGAACCAGATCGGCGCTGCGTTTGGCGTGAATATGCGTTACAACAGCATTGAAAAGCTGCTCGAAGATCCCCAGGTCGATATCGTACATATCAACTCACCCATCCACGAGCATGCGCGCATGAGTGTGGCGGCCCTCAAGGCCGGCAAACACGTCGCCAGCACGGTCCCGATGGCGACCTCGGTTGAGGAGTGCTGGGAGATCGTCGAGGCTGCCAAGGCCTCCGGCAAGAAATATATGATGATGGAAACGGTGATCTATTCGCGCGAGTATCTGTTCGTGAAAGAACTGCGCGACACCGGCAAACTGGGCAAGATCCAGTTCCTGCGCGCCGCTCACCAGCAAGATATGTACGGCTGGCCCGGGTACTGGGAAGGATTGCCCCCGATGCATTACGCAACCCACGTGGTCAGCCCCTGCCTGGCGATGGGCGGCGGCATGGCAGAGTATGTCTCTTGCTTTGGCTCCGGGCGCATTGCCGAGGATTTGATCCCGAAATATGGGTCCCCCTTCGCGGTTGAGTCGGCGCATATCAAAATAAAAGACACGGACTTGAGCGCAGAAGTGACGCGCTCGCTATTTGATGTTGCTCGCCAATATATCGAAAGTTTCGATGTCTACGGCAGCAAAATGAGCTTTGAGTGGCAGCTGATCTCCAATGAGGAGCCGACAGTCCATCTGGGCGGAGAAGAAGCCGGACACGCAGCGGTTACGGACTATGCTCACCTACTCCCGGAAGACATCCGCCAATTCACAACCAAAGGCGTCTACGATATGGAGGAGAATCAGCATCTCTCCTTTCTTCAGGGGAGCGGGCATGGTGGTTCGCACCCTCACCTGGCGCACGAGTTCCTGATGGCTGTTATGGAGGATCGGGATCCGTTTCCAAATGTGTTCCAGTCTGCTAACTGGACGTCGGTCGGCATCCTGGCGCATGAATCCGCCATGCAAGGCGGCAAGCTTATCCAGCTTCCTGACTACAAATAATCTCTCAATACAGAAAGGATTAAGAACAACCATGGCTAGACCTATCACCTTATTTACCGGGCAATGGGCCGATCTGACCCTGGAAGACGTCGCCAGGAAAGCCAGCGGCTGGGGCTTCGACGGTTTGGAGCTGGCCTGCTGGGGCGACCACTTCGAAGTGGATAAAGCCCTGTCCGAGGATGGCTATGTCCGGAGCCGTTGGGATATCCTCAACAAGTACAATCTAAAGTGCTTCGCCATCAGCACCCACCTGGTCGGGCAGTGTGTGGCGGATGATCCGATCGACGAACGCCACAACCGCATCCTGTCTCCTCGCCTGTGGGGAGACGGGGATCCGGAAGGGGTGCGCCAGCGCTGCGCCGAAGAGATGAAGAACACCGCCCGCGCGGCAAAGAAGTTTGGCGTCAGCGTCGTCAACGGTTTTACCGGCAGCTCGGTCTGGAAATACCTGTACTTCTTCCCGCCGACCAATCAAGACGATATCAATCAGGGCTATCAGGACTTCGCCGCCCGCTGGACGCCGATCTTAGACGTCTTCTCGGATAATGGCGTGAAGTTCGGTCTGGAAGTTCATCCGACCGAGATCGCCTATGATCTGGTCACGGCCCGCCGGGCTCTGGAAGCCGTCGACTGGCACCCCGCCTTCGGCTTCAACTTCGACCCCAGCCACTTTATCCACCAGTTCATCGACCCGGTTGAATTCGTCGAAGAGTTCAGCGACCGCATCTGGCACGTCCACGTCAAGGACTCCCGGGTGCAGCTCACCGGGCGCAACAGCATCCTTTCCTCGCACCTGGATTTCGGCGACAGCCGGCGCGGCTGGGACTTCGTCTCGCCCGGGCGCGGCGACGTCAAGTGGGATCGCCTGATCCGCGCCCTCAACCGCACTGGCTACAATGGACCGCTCTCCATCGAGTGGGAGGACAGCGGTATGGACAGGGAGTGGGGCGCGCCGGAAGCGCTGCGTATGGTCCGCAGCCAGGATTTCACCACTTCTCAGATGGCCTTCGACGCGGCTTTCGCGGCGGAGAAATAGGTCCTGAAACCTGACAGCATGCTTGGAGGGCTTTATGAGTGAAGAAACCGGTTTCACCAGCATGGCTGGGGCCAAAGCCGAGGGCGAAACCCCGGTCATCGGCGTGGGGATGCTGGGCTATGCCTTTATGGGCAAGGCCCATACCAATGCTTTCAAGACGATTCCCTATATGATGTACCCGCCGGTCGCCATCCCCCGGCTGGTGGCGATCGCCGGGCGCAACGAAGCCGCCGTCGCGGAGGCTAGGAAGCGCTACGGTTACGAAAAGGCGTATACCGACTGGCAGGCGCTGATTGACGACCCGGACGTGCAGCTGGTCGACAACGGCGGGCCCAACGATACGCACGCCGGGCCGTCCATCGCGGCGGCCAGGGCGGGCAAGCACATCCTGTGTGAGAAGCCGCTGGCCCGCACGGCCGAAGAAGCCAGGGGCATGCTGGAGGCGGTCCAAGGGGCGGGCATCAAGCACATGGCGGCGTTTAACTACCGCTTCGTCCCCGCCGTGCGCCTAATCCGCAACCTGATCGATTCGGGCGCGCTGGGCAGGATCTACCACTTCCGGGCGGTTTACCTGCAGGAATGGATCATGCCCCATTACAACACACCCAAGATCTGGCGCCTGGATAAAAGCGTTGCCGGCAGCGGCGCCCTCGGAGACCTGGGCGCGCATATCATCGACCTGGCCCATTACCTGGTGGGTGGCATGAAGAACATCTCAGCCTTCACCAAGACTTTTATCGAAGAGCGCCCCATGCCGGATGGCAAGGGGACGGGCAAGGTCGACGTGGACGATGCCTTTGTCGCCGCCGTCGAGTTCGAGAACGGCGCCATCGGTACGCTCGAATCCACCCGCTTTGCCGGAGGGCGCAAGAACTTCAACAACTTCGAGATCAATGGCGAGAAGGGCAGCATTCACTTCAACCTGGAGCGGATGAACGAGCTGGAGGTCTTCTGGGTCGGGGAAGAACCCAAAGAGACTCAAGGTTTCCACGACGTTTTAGTGACCGAAGGCTACCATCCGTGGTGGGAGAACTGGTGGCCGCACGGCCATATCATCGGCTGGGAGCACACCTTCGTCCACGAGATCAACCACTTGCTGGACTGTATCGTGAATGACAGGCCGGTGGGTCCGCACGGGGCCACCTTCGAAGATGGTTACCGGGCTGCAGTGATCTGTGATGCGATCGTGAAATCTGCTCAGTCTAAGAAAACCGTGGATATCGAGTATTAGAGCGGTTGCTGGCAGGCGAGGCAGGGCTTATCTCTGCCTCGCCTTCCCCTTCAGGACTTTTATAACCGGTCCTGAGAGGGGATCTCCGGAAGAAACGATGTGAAGGAGTTCTCATGGTGAAAAATCGCCCTCGCGTTCCGCTCGCCCTGCCGCTGATCGCGCTTACCCTGCTGGTCCTCGGTCTGCTCGCCGGTCCATTCATCCAGAATCGGGCGACCCAGGAACAGCTGGACAATAACGTCCTGCTTTCGGCGATCCCATTCATCCTTATCTTCGTGGCGATCATCCTGTTCTTCATCACGTTGATCGTCCTGGTCGCCACCGGATTGAACAATAATATCCCGGCGCGCACCTACAAGATCATCGAAACCATCCTGATCGCTGGCATCGTTCTGGGGATTATCGGAATGTTCCAGCCCTGGTTGTTCGCAGCATATAAATACGGTTTCCTCATCTTGCTTTTCTCGACGCTGAGCTTCATCCTTTGGAGTCACGTAACGCCGCGCCGCGAAGAAATCCAGGAGGAAATTAGTCCGGTTTCAGTCAGCGACACTCGTTAGAGCATCCCGGACTGAGTTCGGAGCCAAACTTATATGTCCGATCAATACCAACCTGAACCTGAACATAAATTTACATTCGGTCTGTGGACCGTAGGCAATGTAGGGCGCGATCCGTTTGGAACGCCCGTGCGCAGTCCCCTCTCGCCGGTAGAGATCGTCCACCTCCTGGCAGAGGCGGGTGTTTACGGCGTAAATTTCCACGATAACGATCTGGTGCCGATCGACGCCACCCCGGCCGAACGGGATCGCATCGTCAAGATCTTCAAGCAAGCATTAAAGGACACCGGCTTACAGGTTCCCATGGCGACCACCAACCTGTTCACGGATCCTGTTTTCAAGGACGGCGCCTTTACCTCGAACGACCCACGAGTGCGCGCCTTTGCCCTGCATAAGACGATGAAGGCCATCGACCTGGGCGTCGAACTGGGTGCAGGCGTGTACGTTTTTTGGGGCGGCCGCGAAGGCACCGAGACGGATGCCAGTAAAGATCCTTTGGAGAGCCTCAAGCGCTTCCGCGAAGCGCTTAACTTCCTGTGCGAGTACGTGACCGATCAGGGTTATGGCTTGAAGTTCGCTTTGGAGGCCAAGCCGAACGAACCACGCGGCGATATCTACTTGGCGACGACCGGCGCCATGCTGGGCTTCATCGAAACCCTGGACCATGCGGAGATGGTCGGGGTCAACCCCGAAGTGGCCCACGAACACATGGCCGGCCTGAACTTTACCCACGCCGTCGCCCAGGCCTGGGATGCGGGCAAGCTGTTCCACATCGATCTAAACGACCAGGCTTTCGGGCGCTATGATCAAGACTTCCGTTTCGGCTCGGTCAACCCGAAGAACGCCTTTTTCCTGGTCAAGTTCCTGGAAGATGTGGGCTATCAAGGCAGCCGGCACTTCGACGCGCATGCCTACCGCACCGAAGACTACCAGGGCGTCAGGCAGTTCGCCCGCGGCTGCATGCGCACTTATTTGATTCTCAAGGAGAAAGCCGCGCGCTGGAATGCCGACCCTGAGATCCGGGCTTTGCTGGCGGAGATAAACCACGGCAACGACGCAGGGGTCTCAGGGCTGAGATTTTACCGGCCTGAGAAGGCCAGGCAGCTGAAAGCCGAAAACTTCGACCTCGAGGTTCTGCGCAGTCGAAGCCTGCCTTATGAACGCCTGGATCAGCTGACCATCGAAGTTCTCCTCGGCGTGCGTTAACCTGGCCTGCATCGAGGTGTTATCGTGCTACTGCGATGGGTGCTGCGCTTATTCAAGCGCCCGCCGGCGAACCATGGAATCAAGGGAAAGCGATCATGAATAGCCGGAGATTCTTGCTGGGGATCGATGTTTCCACCACCGGGGCGAAAGCGTTGCTGATCGACGAGCAGGGGGTCGTGGTGAGCAGCGCCACCACCCCGCTGACCTTATTCACCCCCCGCCCACTGTGGTCCGAACAGGATCCGCGCGAGTGGTGGTCCGGTACCGTGCAGAGCATCCGCCGGGCGCTGGAGCAAGCCGGGACGACCGGCGATTGCGTGGCTGCCGTCGGCTTGACCGGGCAGATGCACGGGCTGGTGCTGCTGGATAAAGACAGCGAAGTGCTCCGCCCGGCGATCCTGTGGAACGACCAGCGCACCGGCCCGCAGTGCGACGAGATCCGCGGGCGGCTGGGGGTAAAGCGCCTGATCCAGATCACCGGTAACGATGCCCTGACCGGCTTCACTGCCCCGAAGGTGTTGTGGGTCCAGCAGAACGAACCCGAGATTTACGCCCAGGCGGCCCACCTCCTGCTCCCCAAGGATTATGTGCGTTTCCGGTTGACCGGCGGGTACGCCTTGGACAAGGCCGACGGCTCCGGGACGATCCTCTTCGACCTGGCCAAACGAGATTGGTCGGCGGAGGTGCTTTCAGCCCTCGACATCCCCGCGGGTTGGCTGCCTCCAACCTACGAAGGCCCGCAGGTGACCGGTCAGATCAGCCAAGCAGCCGCTGAAGTGACCGGTCTATCAGCCGGTACGCCGGTCGTCGCCGGAGGCGGCGACCAGTCGGCGCAGGCGGTCGGGGTGGGCGCAGTCGAGCCGGGCATCTTCGCGCTGACTTTAGGGACCTCCGGGGTTGTCTTTGCCACCACCGAAGATGCGCTGGTCGAGCCGCAAGGCCGGCTGCATGCCTTCTGTCACGCCCTG
Source organism: Anaerolineales bacterium (assembly GCA_035291645.1). GTDB lineage: Bacteria > Chloroflexota > Anaerolineae > Anaerolineales > UBA4823 > DATDRQ01. The sequence goes on along the minus strand of DATDRQ010000184.1, from coordinate 6,427 downwards.
CCGGGTCGCTGGCACCTGATGGGTGTGATGCTCAGCGCAGCGGGCAGCCTGCAGTGGTACCGCGACACCCTGGCGCCCGGAATGGATTTCGACAGCCTTGTTGAAGAAGCCAGGAATATCACCCCTGGCAGCGAGGGCCTGGTTTTTCTGCCCTATCTGACTGGCGAGCGCACTCCCCATCCCGACCCGCTGGCGCGCGGCGCCTGGGTCGGGCTCACCGTGCGCCACGAACGCGCCCACCTGACACGCGCCGTGCTCGAGGGCGTCGCTTTTGGCATCAAGGATATCTTTACATTGATCCAGCAGGCCGGCCTGGGCGCTATCCGGCAGGTGCGCATCTCCGGCGGGGGCGCCAGGAGCGCCTTGTGGCAGCAGATCATCGCGGATGTGCTCGGCTTTGAATTGGTCACGGTCAACACCACCGAGGGCGCAGCCTACGGCGCGGCGCTGCTGGCCGCCGTCGGAGCCGACGTTTTCCCGGATGTGCCCAGCGCCTGCCAATCCACCATCTATCCGACCGGGAGTACCCGCCCGAGCGGGGAAACCGGCGACTACCAGGACTACTATCCTCGCTATCAGGCCCTTTACCCGGCCCTGTCGGGAGAGTTCGCTGCCCTCTCCCAGACGGTCAACCAGCAGCCGGTCTCAGGAAAAGGGTCATGACTGGCATGGAGAAACCGATCGTATGCCTGGGCATCCTGGTCGCCGACATTGTGGGACGGCCGCTGCGCTCGGTCCCCGACCCGGGCCGCCTGGTACTGGTGGACGAGATGCAGCTGCTCACCGGCGGCTGCGCGGTCAATTCGGCTTCCGCCCTGGCACTGCTAGGCATACCGGTTGAGGCGATCGGCAAAGTCGGGGAAGACCCCTTAGGCGATTTCGTGATCCACGCCATGCAGGCGCGCGGCATCGGCACCCGGGGTGTGCAGCGCGACCGCCAGAACGGCACCTCCGGCACGATGGTGCTGGTTGACCCGGACGGGGAGCGCCGCTTCGTGCATTACATCGGCGCCAATGCTTGCCTGACTTTGGCAGACGTCGACCTGGAACAGATTAGCTCTGCTTCGATTCTGCACGTTGCCGGCTCGCTCGTCCTGCCCGGCATCGACGGCGAACCGACCGCCCGGCTGCTGCGTGAAGCCCGCAAGGCCGGCGTAATTACATCGTTAGATACGGTCTGGGATGCTACCGGACGCTGGATGCAGCTGCTCGCGCCTTGCCTTCCCCACCTGGATTATTTCCTCCCCAGCCTGCCGGAGGCCCAGGCCATCACCGGGCGGCAGGACCCCGCCGGCGCGGCGCAAGCTCTGCTCGACGGCGGGGTCCGTACGGTCGCCATCAAGATGGGCGCCGAGGGCTGCCTGGTAGCCACCCAACAGGGCGAACTCTACAGGCTGCCGGCTTTCCAGGTCGACGTGGTAGATGCCACCGGCGCGGGGGACGCTTTCGCCGCTGGCTTCATCGCCGGAGTATGGCACGGTTGGCCACTCGAAAAGACGGCCCGCTTCGCCAGCGCCGTCGGCGCTCTGTGCGTGACCGGCCTGGGCGCCTCAGGCGGGGTGCGCTCCCTGCCCGAAACGCTCGAATTCATGCAGGGCGCCGGGCAGCGCGTGGTGTGACCCCGTGCATGTCGTCTGAGGAATATAAAGTCGAATTATCTCGAATCACAGGAGATTTTCATGGAGAAGTACGGTTACCGCTTTTCGTTTGGGCCGTGGAACATCCACGAGGGGGCCGATCCGTTTGGACCGGCGGTGCGGCCCACCCGTAGTTTCGATGAGAAGCTGCAGGCCTTCCAGGAGCTGGGCTTCGACGCGGTCCAGTTCCACGACGACGACGCCGTCCCGGGGCTGGATGATCTCTCCGCCGGGGAGATCCGGGCGCGGGCGCAGGCGATGCGCAAGCAGCTGGCCGAAGCCGGTCTGGTGGCAGAGTTTGCCGCCCCGCGCCTGTGGGAGCACCCCAACACCATCGATGGCGCCTTCACCTCCAATGACCCGGCAGCCCGCCGCTACGCCGTCGAACGCTCCAAGAAGTGCGCCGACATCGCCCGCGAGCTGGGCTGCAACTTCATGGTTCTATGGCTGGCGCGCGAGGGCACCTACCTGCGGGAGGCCAAGGATCCCGCCCAGGCAGCTCACCAGATTCTAGAGGCCGTCGACGCCCTCTTGGACTACGACCCGGACCTGCGCATCGCCATCGAGCCCAAGCCGAACGAGCCGATGGATATGGCCTACATCCCCACCATCGGTCACGCCCTGGCGCTCGCATTCCAGAGCAAGGCGCCCGCGCGTGTCGGTGCGCTGGTCGAGACAGCCCATGCTATCTTAGCCGGCCTCGACCCTTCCGACGAGATGGCCTTCGCCCTGGGTTTCGACAAGCTCTACAGCGTGCACCTCAACGACCAGAACGGGCTGAAGTTCGATGAGGATCGCTCCTTCGGCTCGATCGACCTGCGCCGGGCCTTCAACCAGGTGCGCGTCCTGGATCGTTATCGCTTCTTCGAGAAGGGCATGGTCGGGATGGACGTCAAGGCCATGCGCACCCAACCGATGGAGCTCGCCACCAAACACCTGCGCAACAGCCTGCAGACTTTCTTGCGGCTGGTGGAAGTGGCGCGGGGGCTGGACCAGCCGCGCATCGATGACCTAATCGCGGCGCGCGACTACGAAGAGCTTGACTGGCTGGTGATGAACAGCCTGATGGGCGGCTAGGGCGTGTTGGCATGGTCTTCGATCACATTGTTGCGAGTTTCTCTACTGCACGAAGCGCGTTTCTTTCTAGAAGAAACGGTCGTTGCGAGGAGGCGCCAACGCAGTTGGCGGCGACGAAGCAATCTCAGCTCTTGCGAAAAGTGGAGATTGCGGCAATAAGATTGCTTTGTCGGTCCCCACAGCAAAGAACGCTGTGGAGACCTCCTCGCAAAGACATATTATGGTTGGCTTGTTACCCCGAACATTTGGGCTGAGGAAATCTTGACATGATCGATACTCAATTTTTGATGGAGATGATCCGCAGCGAGCTGGCAGAGATCGTCGGCCTGGATTATGTCTCCACAAAAGAAAGCGATAAGCTGGTTTACTCCTCCGATTGGGCCTGGATGCCGCAGATGTGGCTGGACCGCGGCCAGCCGCTCAAGACCCCCGATTTCATCGTGCACCCCGGTTCGGCGCCGGAGATCTCCGAGATCATGGAAGTGGCGAACAAGTACCGCATCCCGGTGGTGCCCTGGGGGGGCGGCTCCGGGACGCAGGGAGGCGCCCTGCCCATCTTCGGCGGCATCCTGCTCGACACGAAGCGCATGAACAAGATCATCGCAATCGACGAGAAATCGCTGACCGTCACCGCTCAGGCGGGCATCATCATCTCCGAGCTGGAGTGGGCGGTCAACGAGAAGGGGTTGATGTTCCCGCACTACGCCGCTTCCAGCAATTGCGCCACCCTGGGCGGCGCGCTGGCGCCGCGCGGCACCGGCACGATCAGCACCAAGTACGGCAAGGCCGAGGACATGCTGCTCAGCATGCAGATCGTGCTGCCGACCGGCGAGATCATCCGCACGCCGCCCGTGCCCAAGCACGCCGCCGGGCCGGACTGGTTCCGCCTGTTCTTGGGCGCCGAGGGCACCTTCGGGGTGATCACCGAGGCCACCGTCCGCCTGGACTACCTGCCCGAAGCCCGCCTGATGCGCGCCGTGTTGTTCGATGACCTGGGCAAGGCGCTGGAGGCCGGGCGGCTGATCATGACCCGCCGCCTGGACCCCCTGGTCATCCGCCTGTACGACCACCACTCGACCGCCACCCAGGTCAAGAAGATCCTGGGCTACGATTACCACGGCGCCTACGTGGTGATCGGCTTCGACGGCGACCCGGACATCGCCGCCCTACAGGAAAAGAAAGCCCTGCAGATCTGCGCCGAGCTGGGCGCCCAGGACCTGGGGCGCGAGCCGGGCGAGCGCTGGTGGGACCACCGCTACGACTTTTACTACCCGCCCAAGAGCCTGAAACTGCCCTGGATGTACGGCACGACCGAGACCGTCGCCACCTTCGATAAGATCGAGCCGCTTTACTGGGCCGAGAAGCGCGCCGTGGAAGAGGGTTTCGCCGAGCACAACGTGCAATTCATCGGTCACTTCTCGCACTGGTTCCACTGGGGTGTGATGCTTTACTCGCGCTTCATCATCGAGGAACCACCCCAGGATGCCGTCGAGGCGCTGCGCCTGCACAACCGCGTCTGGAACGCCGCCATGCAGGCGGTGATCGCCAACGGCGGTATGATCAACGAGCATCACGGTGTAGGCTTGAAGCTTTCCCGCTACATGCGCCGCCAGTACGGCGAGGCCTGGCCTCTGCTCGTGAAGATCAAGAAGACCATAGATCCTAACGGGATCATGAACCCCGGCAAGACCGGCTTTGGATTTTAACGGGCTGCGGTTTGCCCTGAATCACTGAAAGAATAATTATGCCCATTGAAAACGTCATCTTGACTACGGATCTCTGCCGTTATTGCCTGATGTGCCGGCATGTTGCCCCGGTCGAGCACGTCACCCACCGTGAGACCCTGTCTCCGCACGGCATCGCCCTGGTGATCGCCTCGGTCCGGCGTGGCCTCCTGGAGTGGAATGAGGACAGCGTGGACGTGGTCTACGGCGCCTCGGACAACGGCAACTCGCGCGCCCACTGCGTCTTCGACAACCCGCTCCCCGAAGCGATCGCCGCCGCCCGGTCAGAGATCGCGGCCCAGGGACTGGCGCCGGCCAGCGCTTACCAGGTCGACGCCGCCTTGCAGGCCTGGGGCACGCCTTTCGCCCAACAGCTGCCTGAAAGAGCGGAAAGGAAAGGCGAGGTCGCACTATTCGTGGGCGACGAAGCCCGGTACCTGTGGCCGCAGGCCCTCCCGGCGGCTTTGCAGCTGCTCCAAGCCGCCGGCGTAGACCCCGTCCTGATCGGCCAGGGGCGCAGCAACGGTTTTATCCCCAGCTCGCTGGGCTTTCCCGGGACCGCCCAGGAGATCGCCCGCGCCAACCTGGCCGAACTGGAAGCTAGCGGAGCCAACCGCATGCTGGTGCTTTCTCCGGGCGATTACTTTACCTTCCACCAGTTGTACGACGAGCGCTTAGGGATCCAATGGCCCGAAGACGTCGAACTAGAGGAAGTCACCCCGTTCCTCGCCAGGCAATTAGAAGGAGGTGGTTTACGCTTAAAACGATCGGTTGACCAAACCCCCTATGCTTACGTTGACCCGACGCATGCGGTGCGCGCCCCGGCGCGCCACGCGGCCCCCCGGCTGCTGCTCTCCGCAGTGATGCAAGACAAACCGCGCGAGCTGTTCTGGCGGAAAGAGCGGGGCCACCCCGTCGGGAGCACGGCGCTCCAGTTTACCCACCCGCACATCGCCGGGCAGCTCACCCTGGCCCGCCTGGAGGACGCCCAGAGCAGCGGGGCGCGCTGGCTGCTGTCAGACGATCCCGGCACCCTGAGCAAGCTGGAAGGCCTGGCGCAAGGGTTTGGCCTGCGTGTTCAAGGGCTATTCGAGCTGCTGGCTGAGCAGCTTGACGATCAGACTATCTGACTACCACACTATTCGACTTAATAAGGAGGTCTGAAATGCATCTATCAATGCACAACTGGATGAGGGCAGAGCCGATCGACGTCACCGTCCGGCGACTGGCCAAGTACGGCTACGAAAGCATCGAGATCAGCGGCGAGCCGTACCTGTACGACACAAAAGAAGTCCGTAAGACCCTCAAGGAAAACGGCATCCGCTGCTGGGGCTCGGTGACGCTTATGCTGGGGGACCGGAACCTGGTGGCGAAGAACGAAGCCCAGCGCGCCAAGTCCGTGCAGTACACTAAGGACTGCATCACGATGGTCAAAGAGCTGGAAGGCTATGAAATGACCATTGTCCCAGGCACGGTGGGTAAAATCGTTCCCGACGGCACACCCGAGGAAGAATGGGAGTGGGCGGTCGAGAGCCTCAAGGTATGTTACGACTGGGGCAAGAAAGAAGGTGTTGTGCTGGCGGTGGAGGCGATCAATCGCTTCGAGACCTATTTCTGCTACCATTCTGCCCAGGCATTGGCGCTGGCTGAGGCTGTTGGTCCTGATTGTGGCGTCTGCATGGATGCCTTCCACATGAATATGGAAGAGGCTGATCCCTACGAATCGGTAATCAAAGCCAAGGGCCGGCTGGTCGACTTCCATGTGGCCGACACCAACCGCTTCGCCTGCGGGCAGGGACATTGGGACTGGCTGAAGCTGATTGGGACCCTGAGAACTATCGGCTACGATGGCGCCCTGACAGTCGAGTTCGTCGCTCCGGTCGATCGCAGTCCGGCAAACAAGTATCCGGAAGCGATCGAGAAGAACCCGGTCGACATCTCGCCTGAGCAAAAGAAATTCATCGAAGATCACGGCTCGAGCCTGCTGAC
>DATDRQ010000183.1:0-3770 GCA_035291645.1 Anaerolineales bacterium | reverse complement strand
CCTGTTGGCGGAGGGTCGTCTGCTGGTGAGCGGATCCCCGAACGAAGTGCTGACGGAGGAGAACCTGAGCCAGGCTTACCAGGTGCCGGTGCACGTCTCGCAACACCCGCTGTATGGCACCCCTCTGGTCTTGCCGGACGGAAGATCGGTTTGAAAGTTAGAAGGTTAGAAAGTTGGAAAGTTGCTGAATTTGGCTCCCCTGCCCCCTGTTCCCTTGCCCCCTTGGGTTAATCCAGATCCTTGACCAGGTAAAGCTCTCCCCGCTGATAACCTCGTTGTAAATAATAACGGCGTGTGCCTACCGCGGCGATCACCGCCAGGCGCTGGAAGCCGCGCTGGCGGGCAATGGTCTCGGCGCGGTGGAGCAGCTGGCTGCCCAACCCGGCGTGCTGCGCCATGCCGTGTTGCCGCTCACCCACCTCTAGCGACTGACCGTAGACGTGCACCTCGCGGATTAACGCAGCATCTTGCAGGTCGCTCAGCCCGGTCTCCGGGCTGCCGCCGCACGGCAGCGACAGGCGCAGGAACCCGGCAATCTGATCCGCGCCAGTTACAAATGAGATGAAATACTCTTCAGCAGAACCGGTCGAGTAAACCAGAACTTCCAGGCGCAGTTCGGCGTCGCCGAGCGCCCGGCCGCGCACCTCCCGGCAGCGGATGCACTGGCAGCGCTGCCCGCGCCGGCGCAGCTCGGCGTGCACGTCCTGGCGCAGGCTGGTGCGCCGGTTGCCCGCCACCACGTTGGTGGAGGGGATATCCCGGATCACGCGGTTAACCCGGCAGTATCGGGGAATAGAAGGTTTGATATCGGCGAGCAGCTCCACCAGTTCATGGGTGGTGTACGGCTTATACTCGCCGCGCAGCCAGTACTCGTACAGCTCGGCGTTCGCCAGCAGCTGGGTGGGATAGATCTTGAGTTCATCCGGGCACAGCCCTTCCCACAGGCGCAGGAAGTCTTCACGGTCGGAAACCAAGGAAGCTCCGAGCAGGTTGGGCATCCAGTGCAGGACGATCTTGAAGCCGCCTGCCCTCAGCAAATTTACCGCCCGCCGGGTTTCCGCCAGGTCGTGGCCGCGCCGGTTCAGCTCGAGGATATGGTCGTCCAGGCTCTGCGCGCCCAGCTGCACCTTGGTCACCCCCAGATAGCGCAGCCAGGCCAGCTCGCCCCGATCGATGTGATCGGGGCGGGTCTCGATCACCAGGCCGACATCCCGGTGCTCCGCCGTCTCGTTGATCGCCTGAGCCTCACTGAGGCTGGACGCTCCCACGCCATTCAACGCCTCGAAGCAGCGCAGCACGAACCATTCCTGGTAGTCGCGCCGGTAAGCGCTCCAGGTGCCCCCCAGGATTAACAATTCAATCTTATCCGTTGGATGGCCGACTGCCTGAAGGGCTTCCAGGCGGGATATGACCTGGTCGTACGGGTCGAAGGCGTGCTGCAGGCCGCGCATGGCGCCGGGTTCGTCCGGCAGGTAGCTCTTCGGCATGCGCACGTCGGTCGGGCAGAAGATACACTTGCCGGGGCAGGGGTAGGGCTTGGTCAGCGCGGTGACCACGGTCACGCCGGACAGGGAGCGTACCGGCTTCATGCGGATGCGCGCCAGCAGGCGCGGGTCGGGCTGCCACTCCCCGCTCCCGGTGAGCTGCTGGTAGGCGGCGACGAGCATGTGCTTGCCGAGGTAGCCCTGCCCCTCCGGCAGCGGGTAACGCCGCACTGCCTCGGCGACCGGGCGACCGGCGCGCACCTCCTCCAGCACCTGGCGCGCCAGGGCCAGCTTCTCGGGTGTGGTTGCGCGCGTTTCTCGCCAGACCTCTTGATCCAAAATCTGCTCCTGCTTACGTCTGCCTGCCGCTATAATACCAGCGTGGACACCACCACCGCCGGGCGCCTGCTCGACCTCAACAAACAATTTTACCAGACCTTTGCGCTCCAATTTTCGGCTACCCGCCAGCGCCTGCAACCCGGCGTGCGGCGCCTGCTGGAGATTATGGCGGGCGCAGAGCACGTGCTGGACGTAGGCTGCGGCAACGGCGAGCTGGCGCGCGCCCTGCACCGGCGTGGTTATGCAGGCAGCTACACCGGGCTCGACCTGAGTTCGCGATTATTAGATGAAGCGCGCGGCTCATTGCCGCCGGGCGGGGCCTTTCGCTTCCTGGAAGCCGACCTGGTCTCGCCAGACTGGGAGGCCGTCCTGCCACCCGGGCGGTTCGACCTCGCCCTGGCCTTTGCCGTGCTACACCACCTGCCCGGTCATGACCTGCGCCGGCAGGTGCTGGAGAAGGTACACAACCGGCTGTCACCCGCTAGATTTTTCCTGCATTCGGAGTGGCAGTTCCTGGCGAGCGAACGCCTGCGCAACCGCATCCAACCCTGGGAAGCCGCCGGATTGAGCCCGGACGAGGTCGACCCCGGCGATTACCTGCTGGACTGGCGGCAGGGCGGCTACAGCCTGCGCTACGTCCACCACTTTTCAGAAGCCGAGCTGGCCGGTTTGGCTGCGGAGACCGGCTTTGGCATCCAGGAAACGACATATTCTGATGGGCAGGGGGATCGGCTCGGCCTGTACCAGATTTGGAAACGAGTATAATTCACCCTGCCTGGGACCAGCCGCCCAAGAACGAACGATTTCATGCCCATCCTGATCCTCTCCGATATCCACGCCAATCTGACAGCTCTGGAAGCCGTGTTAGCCGACGCCGGCAGCCAGGAGGCCGTATGGTGCCTGGGTGACCTGGTCGGTTACGGCCCGGACCCGAACGAGTGCGTCGAGTGCATCCAGGAGCTGCCCGACCTGGTGTGCCTGCTGGGAAACCACGACGCGGCCGTGCTGGGCCGGCTGGAGATCGAAACGTTCAACCAGGAAGCCCGCCAGGCCGTGCTGTGGACCCGGCAGACACTCACTCCGCAGAACCTGGAATTCCTGGGCCAACGAATCGAACGCAGCGAGAACGATCAGGTTACGCTGGTGCACGGCAGCCCGCGCGAGCCGGTGTGGGAGTACCTGCTGGACACCCGGACCGCCACCCTCAACTTCGCCTATTTCGAAACCCCCTTCTGCTTCGTTGGGCACAGCCACCTGCCGCTTATCTACCAGCTGGCGGATGGGCACAGGCAGGCGGATCTGTTCATCCCGCACGCTTACCAGAAATTGCAGATGACCCCGCGCGCCATCTTAAATCCCGGCTCGGTCGGGCAGCCTCGCGACCACGACCCGCGCGCCGCCTACGCTTTGTTCGATCCAGATACACTTACCTGGGAGTTACGACGCGTCGAGTACGATATCCCGCGCGTCCAGTGGCGCATGCTGCAGATAGGCCTGCCGGCGCGCCACATGCAGCGGCTGAGCAGCGGCTGGTAATCGGCTGGTAATCGCAGGTTACCAGGTCAATCACCGTCCTCCGGAACTTCTCCGCCGCGAGCGGCGTCTTGAGAGCAGATAACCCGAGAGGAGGAGAATAAAAAACCATGACAACGAGACTCATCACCCTGATCGCCCTGCTCGCCCTGCTGCTGGCGGCCTGCGCGCCGGCCTTAAGGTCCCGAGAGACCGTCGTGGAAGAAGTGCTGGTGGAACCGCAGGTCGCCTACGATAACGCCGGCGGCGCGCCTGCCCCGATGGAAGCCCCAGTGGAAGCCCCAGCTGCGGCCATGGAGCGGTCGGCCGTATTCCAGGACACCAGCCAGGCCGGCAACGCCGCCGACCGGATCGTGATCAAGAACGCCCGGGAGGAACTGGTAGTAGACGCCCCGGACGAGTCGATGGAGGCGA
>DATDRQ010000182.1:0-5879 GCA_035291645.1 Anaerolineales bacterium | reverse complement strand
TGCGCCTGACCGGGTTCGTCCGGGTGGAGGTGCACTACAACGCCCCGCTCCAGCCTGCCGGGTCAGAGCTCATCGCCGGCGATCCACTGCTGGCGGCGCTCAGCCGGCAGGTGATTAACCCCGAGCACCTGCAACCCGCCCGGCAGGATTTTCCCAAACCCAAACCTGCTTTGGAAACGCCTGCCGATCAGAAAATCCGCGCCGCGATCGAGGTCTCGCAACCGGGCGTGACCGCTATCACTTATGAGGCCCTCGATACGATCGGGTTCCCGGCCGGTACGGTGAACCCACACAACCTGCACCTGGCGCGCGCCGGTCAGGCGGTGGCTTACGAGTGGGATGGCGACTTAGACGACAAATTCGAGCCGGACGAGCGCCTGCTCTTCTTCGCCGAGCCGCGCTTCAGCCGTTGGACGGAGCGAGATGTGTACTTCTTGTGGGAAGGGACTACTCCTGGAGCACGCATGGGCAGCCAGACCGCCGAACCCGCAGGACTGCCGGACGGGACCGCCTGGAGCGAGACGACTTTCGAGAAGAACATCCTGTATACGCCCGACTGCTACTGCGCACCGATCCCAGCCGGGCGGGATGGGGACCGCTGGACCTGGGACAACCTGCAGGTTCCATCCAGGCAGACCGCCAGCTACGCCTTCGCCCTGCCTGCCGCGGACTCCTCTCAAGGTGGCACCCTGACCGTTTGGTTGATCGGTTACACCGACCTGGAGGGCCTGCCCGACCACCAGGTGGATTTTTCCTTGAATGGGACCTACCTGGGCAGCCAGGGTTGGGACGGCAAGCAGGCAGTCGAGGTGAATATAAATATCCCGCCAGGCGTTTTGAATGCCGGGGAGAATACCCTGACTCTCAAACTTCCCGTGGATCGCGTTGAGGGGGTCTGGTTGGACGCTTACCGCTTGCGCTTTGCGCGGGGGAGCGCAGCCAGCGGGGAAAGCCTGCTCTTCAGCGGCTCGGAGGAGCGCAGCGCATATACCGTCAGCCTGGCGTCGGCTGCCGGGCTGCGCGCTTACGATATCAGTACCGTGAACCAACCTGCACGGCTGAGCGGATATGAAGTCAATGGGAATACGATTACCCTGGGAGACCCGCAGGATGGGACGCACCGCTACTGGCTGGATACCCGGGCACGCAACCCCGCCCGGATGCGTCTGGCCGAGACTCCCAGGACCGGGGCGCTCACCGGCGCGGATTACATTGCGATCGCCCCGGCGGCCTTCATCCCGGCGCTGGCCGATCTGGTGCAGCTGCGCCAGGGGCAGGGCATGCAGGTCGCCGTCGAGGACGTCCAGGCGATCTACGACGCTTACGGCGGCGGGCGGCCAGACCCGGCTGCCATCCGGGCCTTTCTAATCCACGCCTATGCCGCCTGGAACCCGCGCCCCACCTTCGTCCTCCTGGTGGGAGACGGCACCTCCGATCCAAAACGATACAACGCGACCTCGACGAAGACACATATTCCGCCCTACCTGGAGGTGGTCGATCCCTGGGCCGGCGAGACCGCCAGCGAAAACCGCTACGCGGCGGTGGATGGCGAGGATATCTTGCCTGACCTGCTGATCGGGCGCCTGCCAGCCAACAGCACAACCGAAGTAAAGACGATGGCGGCGAAGATCGTGGGCTATGAAGCCCAGGCAGCCCCGCTGGCCTGGAGCGACCAGGGCATGTACGTGGCAGATAACCCGGACCGGGCGGGGGATTTCCCGGCGATGTCGGAGAAGGTGATCCATGCCCTGCCCACTCCACCGCTGCTCCCCCGCCGCCTGTATTTTGATCCACAGCAGGTCAGCCGGGAAGTTTTCCGCGACCAGCTGCACGATTCATGGAACGAAGGTGCGGGGCTGATCATGTTTGCCGGGCACGCCTCCATCTTGCAATGGGCGGAGGAACGCTTCCTGGAAATGGAGGATATCCCATTTCTAGAAAACGGGAAACGCCTGCCGGTCCTTCTCGAGATGACCTGCTTCACTGGCTCTTTCCAGGTGCCTGGGTTTAAAACCCTGGACGAAAGCCTGTTGCGCCAGCCGGGGGGCGGGGTAGCAGCCGCCTGGGGTTCGACCGGGCTGGGCGTGCTGACCGGGCACCGCTGGCTGGCAGAGGGCTTCATAGCCCGGCTCTACGGCGATCCGAATGCCACCATCGGGGAAGCCGCGCTGGCCGGCAAGCTCAACCTGGCCAAAGATGGCTCGTTTTACGATGACTTAATCGACACTTTCACCCTGCTCGGCGATCCAGCCATGCAGGTCATCCACTCCGATTACCAGTACCTGCCGATCACCCTGCAATCGCCTTGAAGGAGGTAAGCCATGCCGATCAACCGCTTCCTACTCATCCTGCTCGCCTTGTCAGCAATTTTTGCTATCGCTGTCCTGCGGCTTTCCCCGGCCACAGCCCAGGAGCCTGCCGGTATCACCTTGACGCCCACCAAGAGCGAGGAAACCGCCACACCTACAGAACCCGAGGTAACGCCGACGAACACGGAACCGGTAGTTTCAGACACACCTACCCCTTCGGAGGAGGTCACGATTACCCCGACGCTCCCGGTCGAGACCGTGACGGCGACCTCAACCCCGACCGAAGGCCTCACTATCCCCCCGCCGTTCGATACCGGCACACCCACCCCGGACGAACCGGGCAGCAGGGCGACCAGGACCCCACCTGTCCTGCCAGCCACCGGGCAATCCCCGATCGGCGGCGGTTTCCCGGTAGAAGGCTTGTTTGCCGCCCTGCTGCTGGCGCTGGTCGGCTGGTTCTTCCTGCGCGGCCTGATTGGAAGACGGGCCCAGAAATAAATTATGCGATCTTTCCTGCAGGTTGCGGGCTGGCTGTTTTTGATCGGACTGTTCGGGCTGGGTTTTGCCTCGACCAGGAACCGGCAGATCGCAGCCAGCGCGCCCCCGGCATCTTCTGCACCGGATACCTGGCGACGGCTTGTCTCCACCAACGGACAAGCCCTGGCGTTTCTGAAGCCGGACGGCGGGGTAAGCACGGCAGACCTGGGGAGGGTTACAGCCTCGACAAACGCTTACGCCGGAGCTGGGATTGGAAAACCGGAGGAGCACCTGCAGAAAATCCGATTATCCGGTCGAGCCGATGACGCGGCAGCTGCACAGGCGGCGGTAGAAGTACCGGCGGCCAAGAAACTGCGTCCTGAGAGTGCAGCGAAGACAAAGACGGGCATGGTTAGAGCGGAGGATATTACCCAGGCTGGCACGACCCGAGTAGAGCAGCCGGGTCGTAAGGCAGGCCAAGCCGAGCGGCTCAGTATCCCGGCCTTGCGGGTGGATGTCCAGGTGGTCGAGGTCCCCTTCGACCAGTTCACCTGGGATGTGAAAGGCATCCAGCAGGAGGTTGCCCAGCTGGGGAGCCTGCCGGGTGAGGCATCTACGCGCAACCTGGTACTGGCAGGGCACGTCACGGTTTACAATGGCGGTCATGGCCCCTTCCGTTACCTGCACTGGCTAAAGCCCGGAGACACGCTGATCATCGAGACCGCGCGCACGATCCAGACTTACCGGGTGCGGAAGCAGATCGTGGTCAAACCAGAAGACGTCTCGATTATGGAGAACACCACCAGGCAGCAGCTGACCCTGGTCACATGCACCGATTGGAGCGAGGCATTAAAGATCTACCAACGGCGGCGGGTGGTGTTGGCAGACCTGGTGAAGATCGAGCCGCAGCCGGAGAGCCGGAAGTAAAGCTAGCCGAGGGTTGTTTTGCAGGCTGAATCGGACTGGCGCACCTGCGCGTACTCGATTGCGCAGGTGCGCCAGTTTACGTCCAGCGAGGTTGGCCGGTTGCGGGAAATCAGTCCAGGAATACCTCTCCGACTGGTTCTTCCAATAGGTCCAGGGCTAAATCCAGGGTTGCGGAAACCTGAAAGGACCAGGTGTAAGCCCGGCCATCGGCGGTGATAGAGACCGTATAGGTTTTCCCTGGAACGAGCGGGCTGCGTGGGATGAGGACGATGGCATCCCGGCTACTCAGCAGGGCGCGGCCGAGGTCTTGAGCATTGCCATCTGGATGGGTGTAGCTGGTTTCATCAAAGATGCAGTGGTCCAGCTGGGAGGCTCCCAGGCGGAAGGAATGTGCGCCGAGCTGGGGGGTCCGATCCCCGGGACCTATCTGGAGGATGATCGGCAGCCCCACCGGTGTGGCATAACCCGGGCAGGTCGAGAGTGGATCGGGATATTCTCCGCCTGTATAGGAATTCAGGGGAATGTTGGCGCCCTCGGCCGGCCAGGCGACCGGGTACTGGATCCCGGCAGGCATGGCGCCCCGCCCGCGCAGTACATCCAGAGCGGCGCCCATCTGGACGCCCCCGTCCTGCTCACGGAAGCTGCCGAAACCGACCTGCTGCAAGCGGGGGTCGAGGATGCCAAGGGCATGGAAGGGCGCCTGCATCCACAGGCCGATGGCGGTCTTGTCTTTGAGGGCAATGCTGGTGCTGCCGAGCAGGTTGCTGGAGCGGGCAGCCTGGTCACCTTCCGGGCTATACCAGGGGTTATCCTGATCCTCGCCGTGGGCGATCTCGTTGTTCTTGACCATGTAACGGGAGTGGTTCCAGCCGCCCTCGGCCCAGGCTGTGTTGAGGGTCAGGCGAGGAAGTTGAGCCAGGGCGCGGTAGCCATTCAGCTGCTGCAACCAGGGAGGTACGGTCTTTGGCGCGCCGTCGTTGGTCTCGGCGTCGATCGCCACCGGTATGAAGATGCTGGACTGGGCCGCCGCTTGCTGCGGCGCCGGAGCGGAAAGCGTATCCTGGATCCCGCCCGGAAGCGGGGAGAAGGAAAGCAGGAGAGCCAGGAGCCCACCCGGAAGGACTACTGCGATGAATTGCTGCAACCTGATCAATCGTCCTCCATTAAGCGACCACCGGTAAGGCAACACGTTCGTTCAGGCCGGGGACCTGCCCACGGTCCGGGGGGTGGATAGTCGTTAAAGAAAAATTTTGCCAGGCAGCCCGGCGGCCATACGTTGTGGGATTTTATGCCAACCCCCAAACGCTTAGACCCGTGACTTTGCGTCCTTGTCTTTCGACAAGTTTGCCTTTTTCTTCGCAATTTCTGCGCTGATTGTATAAATTCCGAGAAGCCGGGTCAATAGCGTAAAAGTACTAAACGGAACAATCCAACTTCCGATTTTGTCAGGGGTTGGGCCTGCCCGGCTCTTTCAGCGCCAAATAAAGTTGCGTGCCAGGCGCGCCTGCTTGACAGGCGTTCCCGACTGGCGTACAATGACGGCACAACCGAATAACCACAGCCAGGGTGCCTCTATCCCCGGATGGATGGTTTAATGGCGAAGCCGGTGTGAGTCCGGCACTGTCCCGCAACTGTAATTTCGCCGCCTGCGTTCGAACAGGAGACGAAAGAGTCAGGCCGCCCGCCCTGGTTGGTTCTCCATCTTTTCGCGGCAAGAGGATGGGAGCGTGAGCCATAAACCAGCGTTCCAACCCCTGTCCTCGAGGATAGGGGTTTTTTTGATTAACCAGCTGTCATAACGAAGAGGAGATTCGCACTTTGAAGAAGCACATATCCCTGCTCGTCCTGTTCACCGGGCTCTGCCTGGTGCTGGCCCTGTCCGGCTGTGCGCCGCAAGCTGCCCAGGCCCCGGCTGTGACCCCGATTACAGAAAGCGAAGCTGCCCCAGGGCAGACCGGCAGGCTCGAGCTGGCAGACGGGCTTGGCCGGGCGATGACCCTGGAAGCGCCTGCCCAGCGCGTCGTTTCGATGGCGCCCTCCAACACCGAGATCCTGTTCGCGATCGGGGCAGGCTCCCAGGTGGTAGGCCGGGATGAATTCTCGGACTACCCGGTCGAGGCGAAAGACCTGGCGAGCATCGGCGGGGGTTTCGGCGACTATAACAAC
>DATDRQ010000181.1:0-11220 GCA_035291645.1 Anaerolineales bacterium | reverse complement strand
GCCGGGGGTCGTGGCGGCCTTGATCAGCAGTTTGTCGCCCGGATAGATCACCGTGTTCTGCGATATCCCGTTTACAGCCAGCATATCCTTCAACTCCACCTCGTAAACCTTGGCGATGTTGATCAGGAACTGCCCGTACTGGACCACGTGAACAATCGAACCATCCACACCGGGCGTGGCGACCTGGATCGGCACCATAGCGATGGCAGTCGCGCCGGGCGTCCCACCGGGTGCAACGTTGGTCGGTTGCCCGGGCCCCTTGCCCGCATCGCCGGCGATGTAGCCGACGTCGATGGTGTAATAGACCATCCCGCCCGCAGTGGCCGCGCCGGCGCCGATGTGCCGGTAATTGGATGAGATCATCGTTTCCAGGTGGATGGCGTCCTGCCACATCTGGTAGACCGTGTCGTGCGGGCTGAGACCGGACCCCAGGGCAACGTTCTCTGAGACGTACACCTGGGCGCCCCCGCCGTACCCCGCCATCACGGCCCGGTCGTGCGGGCGAGTCCCGCCCGCCCCGGTATGCGTCCAGGTGCCGATCGACGCCTGGTACTCGCTGTGACCCTGGGCGGCTGCCATCAAAGAAGCGTCTACTTCCAGCGGCGCCAGGCCGTAAGAACCGCGCAAGGCATTCACCTCGGCGATCAGCGCCCAGGGATCGCCCGCCTGGGCCATAGCCCGGGGGGAATCGACCGCCAGGTAAGGGGCACCGAATAGCACAGCCAGAAAAACCAGGATAAGTTTGCGCATGGGTGGAAAGGATTGAAACCGGCCTTCAGGCCCATGGGTGGTCGTGGCTGACCGGTTTCAGGTACCAGTGACCATCTTCAGAAGCGAGCAGTAATTCGAAGGTCTGCCCGCCAGGCACCAGGACCAGGAGGTGCTGTCCTGCTTCATCCTCCCAGCGGCGGCCCAGGGAATCGACGAGGAAGGATTGGCTATTCCAAAGGAAAATCGATGGGACAGGCCTTCCGTTCTCGTCGTAACGCGCCGTGACTTCAATTTCCTCCATGGATTATCGCGAGTGCCGCCCGTAGTAATTCAAGCCAGCTATACTCAGTTTTCAGCCTCCGTTAAGTGACCGACCAGCAGCTCGAGCGCTTTCTCAGCAGCCTGTTCCTTGATGGTGAGGCGATCGCCGTCGAAAACAAAATGCCAGGCAGTCTCGCTTCCCGGTCCGTTCAATCCGATCCAGACTGTCCCGACTGGTTTCTCCAAACCTCCCCCGCCAGGCCCGGCGATCCCGGTCACCGACAGGCCTACGTCCGCGGCAAGCGCCCGGCGGACGCCGCGCGCCATCTCCAGGGCGCTCTCCTGGCTGACCGCTCCGAACTTCGCCAGGGTCCCGCTGCTCACCCCGAGCAACGTCTGCTTGACTGCGTTCGAATAAGCGATAATTCCACCCCGGAAATAATCCGAAGATCCAGGAACGTTGGTAATCAGGTGACCGATCAGCCCGCCGGTGCAGGACTCCGCTACCGCCAGCTGCCAGCCGCGCCGTTCCAACAATCTCCCAACCCGGACTTCATCTGCTTCTCCCATATCGGCGATATTATACCGCCAATCCCCGGTGCAGGCTTCCAGTCATGTTAGAATAGCTACCAAAGCCAGATTGTTATAAGTTCTATGGAAGTCACCCCTCATCTTCAAACGATCCTGGATACGGCGCCTACCAAAGCAGGCTGCTACTTAATGAAGGACGCCGATGCTAGGGTTATCTACGTAGGCAAGGCGATCAACCTGCGCAACCGCCTGCGCTCCTATTTCCACGCCAGCGCCTCGAACAATCTAAAGACGCGCCAGATGGTGCGACGCATTGTGGATATCGAATGGATCGTGGTTGGCTCTGAGCTCGAGGCATTAATCCTCGAGATGAACCTGATCAAGAAGCACCGCCCGCACTACAACGTGCGCCTCAAGGACGATAAACGCTACCCGTACATCAAAGTTCACTGGGCAGACCCTTTCCCGAAAGTGACCGTCACGCGCCAGATGGTCAACGACGGCTCGCGCTATTTCGGCCCGTACACCAGCGTTTGGGCCGTGCACCAGACCCTGGACGTGCTGCGCCGTATCTTTCCTTACCTGACTTGCGACCGGGTGATCACCGGACAGGATGAGCGCGCCTGCCTCTATTACGACATCAAGCTGTGCACAGCTCCATGCATCGGAGCCATCGACCAGGCCGGCTACCGCCAGGTGATCGAGGACCTGAGCCAGTTCCTGCAGGGACGCACCGAACCGATCGTCTCGCGCCTGCAGACTGAGATGCGATCGGCCGCCGAGAACATGCAGTTCGAACGGGCAGCCGCTCTGCGCGACCAAGTGGTGGCGATCGAGAAGGTGGTCGAACGCCAGAAGGTGGTCTCAACCGAGTACCAGGACTCGGATGTGATCGCCATGGCCCGCTCGGATGGGGAGGCCTGCGTACAGGTCTTTTTTATCCGCGGCGGAAAGTTGATCGGTCGCGAGTACTTCCTGCTGGAGGGCGCCTCCGATACCCCGGATGCCAGCGTGATGGCGGAGTTCCTCAAGCAGTTCTACGATCAGGCGCCGACCATCCCGCCCCAGGTGTTGCTGCCCCACGAGGTGGAGGAGATCCACATCATCAAGCAGTGGCTCAGCACACGCCGGGAAGACCAGAAAGTCGAGATCCTCATCCCTCACGAAGGCCAGCAGCAGGAGCTGATCCAGATGGCGGCAGAAAACGCCGCCGACACACTGGCGACCCTGCAGGCCCAGTGGCAGGCAGACCGGCGCCGCCAAAACGAAGCCCTGGCGGAACTGCAGGCGGCCCTCAGCCTGAGCGGACCCCCTAACCGGATCGAATGCTTCGACATCTCCAACACCCAGGGAACAGCCGCGGTCGGCAGCATGGTGGTCTTCGAACAAGGCGTGCCGAAGAAAACATACTACCGCCACTTCAATGTGCGCAGCGTGACCGGACCGGACGATTTCGCCAGCATGGAAGAGGTGCTGTCCCGCCGCTTCAACCGCTGGCAGGCTGCCAAGGAGGCCGGCGAGTCCCCTGGGAAGAAACCCGACCCGGCCTTTGCCCTGTTGCCCGACCTGCTGCTGGTGGACGGCGGTAAAGGCCAGCTCGGCCGGGCGGTCGCAGTCCTGGAGCGCTTCGACCTGCGGGAGAAGGTGCGGGTGGCCGCGCTCGCAAAACAGAACGAGGAGCTGTTCGTGCCCGAACAGCTGGCGCCGATCCTGCTGCCCCGTAAATCCCAGGGGCTATACCTGGTGCAGCGCGTGCGCGACGAAGCCCACCGCTTCGCCATCACCTCGCACCGCAAGCAGCGCGTGCGCACCGGCCTGGCCTCCCAGCTGGATGCCATCCCCGGCATCGGCCCGGCCCGGCGCAAAGCTCTGCTCGGACGGTTCGGCTCTGTGCAGCAGATCCGGGATGCCAGCCTGGAGGAGCTGCTGGCATTGCCAGGGATCACGATGCAGGTTGCCGAATCGATTAAGGCCCACCTGGGCTGATCAATATTTTTATGAGGAGATATTCGATGGCTAAGAAGAAGAAACGCGATATCACCGGTTACGAAAAGCGCCGCCTGCGCACGCAACAGATCATATTTATCGCCATTGGCGTGATCATCATCCTTTCTATGGTGATCTCGCTCATGGTCAATATCTAAACCGGGCAACGAATACCATTCCAAGTGGTGTTGCCACTCACGCCTGCCCATGTTAGAATCCAGGTCACGTCGAGACAGACCGTCTTCATTTGCCGGGATATTGTTTATTGACTGAAGAATCGGTTGGAATTGGAAAGATATGTTGTCACGGATCATGGTATAACCTGGCAACAGTAAGTGTTGGAGGCCGATAAATGTCTGCTGATATGATCGAAGTCGTCATCGATAGCATCCGGGTCAGTTTGATGTCGCAGCAGCGCATTGTTATCCTGCGGGAAGTGGACGCCGAACGCTACCTGCCGATCTGGATCGGCGTGTATGAGGCCGAATCGATCACCATCGCCCTGCAGGAGGTCGAGGTGGCGCGCCCGCTCACCCACGATCTGGTCAAGAACATCTTCGGAACGCTCAACGCGCGCGTCACCCGGGTCGAGGTGGTCGCCCTGCGGGATGACACCTTCTACGGCAACATCGTCGCCGAGGTGGACGACCGGACGTTGAACATCGATTCACGGCCCTCCGACGCCCTGGCCCTTGCCGTGCGGTCTCACGTACCCATCCTGGTCGCCCGCTCGGTGATGGACTCGGCCGGCATCGTGCCGGAAGAAGACCTGCAGGAGGAGCGGACCGAGACCGGCTCGGATGAAGGCGAAACCAGCTCGGAACGCCTGGAAGTGTTTGAAGACTTCTTCGAGAAATTCAATCTGGACGACTCCGAGGAAGACGACGAAGAGAAGGAATAACGCCTTGTGCTCGATCGGGTTGAACCGGGATGCGCCTGGCCGCCGGGCCGGTTGCCCCGGTTTTTTTATCAATCCCCCACAGAATTTGCCAGCCAACCGATTCGCTGATTTCAAAGTAACGACCAGACCGGTTCGACCGGATCGCTAGAAGAACCCATGGACGAACGCACCATCACGGAAACCAAGCCCTCTCCTGGGCCGCAGATCGTACCCCACAGCCGGGAGGCCGAAGAGGCCGTGATCGGCGCCGTGCTGATCAACCCGGATGCCTATTACGACGTGGCTCAGTTCCTGCAGCCCGAGGATTTCTACATCATCCGCCACCGCTGGATCTGGCAGGCCTTTACCCACCTGCACGAGCAGCGCATCCCGATCGATTTCCTGACCGTCTCCGAGGAGCTGGACCAGCTGGGCCAGCTGGGTGAGATCGGCGGGCCGGCCTATATAACCGCCTTGATCAATAACGTGCCCACCTCGCTGCACGCCGAGGCTTATGGCCGGGTGGTCGAGGAGACGGCCGTCCGCCGGCGTATGCTCGCAGCCGCCAACGAGATCGCCAAGCTGGCCTATAAAGAAGAAGCCGGCATCGACGAGGTGATGAACGAGGCCGAGAAGGCCATCTTCGGCGTCAGCGAGCGCCGGCTGACGCGCGACCTGCAGCCCATCAAGCAGGTGCTGAGCGATTACTACGACCGCATCGACCAGCTCATGCGCCAGGAAGAGGACACCCTGGGCGTCCCGACCGGCTTCATCGACCTGGACCGCCTGCTTGGGGGCTTGCAGCCCTCGGACTTCCTGCTGATCGCCGGGCGCCCGGGCATGGGCAAGACCGCCTTCATGCTGTCCGCCGCCAAGACCGCCGCCCAGGTGCACAAGAAGCACGTGGCGATTTTCTCGCTCGAAATGGCCAACGAGCAGGTTGTCCAGCGCTTGATCTCCCAGGAAACCGGCATCGACAGCCACCACCTGCGCACCGGCAAGCTCACCGAGGACGAGTGGCCCCTGTTCGCCCACGCCATCGAGGTATTAGGCGACGCGCGCATCTTCCTGGACGATACCCCCGGGCTGACCCCACTGCAGCTGCGCACCAAGTGCCGCCGGCTGCACCTGGAATTCCGCATCGACCTGATCCTGGTGGACTACCTGCAGTTGATGAGCGGCGGGATCCGTTCCGAGAACCGGGTGCAGGAGGTTTCATACATCTCGCGCAACATGAAGATGCTCGCCCGCGAGCTGAACGTCCCCCTACTCGCCGCCGCTCAGCTATCGCGCGCCGTCGAGCAGCGCGCCGATAAAGAGCCGCAGCTCTCCGACCTGCGTGAGAGCGGCAGCCTGGAGCAGGACGCCGACGTGGTCATGTTCATCCACCGTCCCGATATGTACGACCAGGACACCCTGCGGCCGAACGTCACCCAGATCAAGATCGCCAAGCACCGCAACGGCCCGACCGGCACCATCGAGCTGATTTTCCGCAGCACCCTGGCAAAGTTCGAAAACGCCGCTACCCGTAACTACGACTTATCGAAGGTGAGGTGATGGCCCCTTTCAAAGGTTTCCGCGACGGCAAAGTCACCTTCACAGGCATTCCCAACCCGTTCTTCGGCGAGCTGCTGCCCGCCATCGACCACCTGGGCGAGCTTAAGGTCACCCTGTATGCTTTCTGGCGGCTGAACCGCATGGAAGGCACATTTCGCTACCTGCGGCGCGCCAGCTTCCTGGAGGACGCGCGCTTCCTGAACGGACTGGGCCCGGACGCGCAGGCGGCCGGGCAGGCCCTGGACGAAGCGCTGGAACGCTGCGTACGAAGGGGCACTTTTCTCAAAGCCAGCCTCATCCTGGAAGACGGTGAGGAGAGCTACTATTTTCTCAACACCCCGAAGGGCCGGGCGGCAGTCCAGGCTATCCAACGCGGCGAGTGGCGCCATTCCGGCGTACAGGAAGCGCCGCTGGAGCTGGACCTGGACCGCCCCAACATTTTCCGCCTGTACGAGGAGAACATCGGCCCGCTGACCCCGCTGATCGCCGAGCAGCTCCGCGACGCCGAGGCCACTTACCCGGCGACCTGGATCGAGGACGCCATACGCATCGCCGTGGAGAACAACGCCCGCCGCTGGAGCTACGTTGAGGCGATCTTAAACCGTTGGCAGGAAGGAGGCCGTGATGAGCGAACGGATCGACGAGACACTGAGAAAGATCGCCGCCGCTACATCGAAGGCGAGTACTCCGACATCATCGAACACTGACGCAGAGCACTCCCTCCAACCTCCGGACATGCCCGGCGACCCGGACTGCCCGATCTGCGGCGGGGTGGGTTATGTGCGCGCCGACCTCCCGCTCGGGCACCCCGACTTCGGCAAGGTGCAGCCCTGCACCTGCCGGCAAGCGCGCCTCAGCCAGCAGGTGCATAATCGCCTGTACGCCCTGAGCAACCTGGAAGAGCTTCACCACCTGACCTTCGAGAATTTCCAGCCGCGCGGCCGCATCGGGCTGGGACCCGTCCAGGCCGACTCCCTGGAGCGCGCCTTCAACCATTCCCAGCAGTTTGCCGGGCGGCTGGACGGCTGGCTGTTCATCCACGGCCCGTACGGCTGCGGCAAGACCCACCTGGCTGCCGCCATCGCCAACTTCGCCGTCAGCCTGGGCGTGCCCACCCTGTTCCTGACCGTTCCTGACCTGCTGGACACGCTGCGCTTCGCCTTCCAGGACCCGCAGGAGACCTTCGAGCAGCGCTTCGAGCAGATCCGCCGCTCGCCGCTGCTGGTGATGGACGACTTCGGCACCCAGAACGCCACCCCCTGGGCGCAGGAAAAGCTGTTCCAGATCGTCAACTACCGCTATATCAACCGGCTACCGACCGTGATCACCACCAACCTGGAGCCGGACAAGATCGAAGAGCGCATCCGCTCCCGCCTGAACGATCCCGAGCTGGTCACCCGGCTGGATATTGAGGCCACCGATTTCCGCAACCCCGCAGACGAGGTCGGGCACCCCTCTCTATCTTCGTTGGACCTGCTGCACGACCGCACCTTCGGCAATTGGAGCGACCGGCGCGGCGAAGGTCTAAAGCCTGAAGACCTGCAGAGCCTGGAGAGGGCTTTCCAGTCGGCTTTCCAGTTCGCCGAACAGGCGGTTGGCTGGCTGGTCTTCAGTGGGCCGTATGGCTGCGGCAAGACCCATCTGGCGGCGGCCATCGGCAACTACCGCGCCGGGCTGGGCTACCAACCGATGTTCGTCGTGGTGCCCGACCTGCTCGACCACCTGCGGGCGACCTTCAGCCCGGAGAGCAGCGTGCGCTTCGACCGGCGCTTCGAAGCAGTGCGCACCACACCCCTGCTGATACTGGACGACCTGGGGACGCAGTCGATGACGCCATGGGTGCGCGAGAAGCTCTACCAGCTGTTCAACTACCGATACAATGCCAAGCTCGCAACTATAATTACCACTGTCGAGGAACTCAGCGAGATGGACCCGCGCCTGCGCAGCCGCCTGATCGACACCCGCCTGTGCAAGGTACACGCCATCACCGCCCCGGCCTTCCGCGGCTCCGCTCACAAGGGTAGAAAGACCGGCGCCCGCCGGAGCAGCTGAGCCGGATCGATAAACCGTTACCGGATAAGTTGGGCTCGGTATTCGGACCACGCGTAAGGATTCGGAGACCTTCGTATCAAAAAAGGAGTCCCTTTTGAACGCTGATCAACCTGCCTGCCTGTACTGCCACCGTAGCAGCGACCTGGTTCCTTTGCTGACCCTGCGCTACCAGCAAGATGACATTTTTATCTGCCCACAACACCTGCCCATCCTGATCCACAAGCCGGAGCTGCTGGCTGAATACCTGCCGGAGGCCGCCTCGTTCGGCTCCGCCGCGGGTCATGATCATTCCGGCGAGTAAAGGCTGGAAGGATACCCAGGAGGCTGCCAATGTTCACTGGCGAACTGCCGCTACCCCCGCATTTCCAGGCGGACAAAGTGGGGGAGGTTTGGAAGGTCCCCTATGAAGCGCGCGCCAACGCCGCGCGCGGATGGGCTCGAGAGCATGCCCTCCAGCCTGCCAGCGAAGATAGATTCCGCATTGCTTTGCTGTTGGTGGACGTGCAGAACACCTTCTGCATCCCCGGCTTCGAGCTGTACGTCGGCGGGCGCTCCGGCAGCGGCGCGGTGGACGATAACCGCCGGCTAGCGGAGTTTATCTACCGCAACCTGGGCTACCTGACCGAGGTCTCCGCCACCTTCGACACACACCAGGCGCTGCAGATCTTCCACGCCACATTCTTGATCGACGAGCGTGGAGAGCACCCGGCCCCCTACACGCAGGTCTCGGCCGAGGACGTCCGCTCCGGTCGCTGGAAGTTCAACACCGC
Source organism: Anaerolineales bacterium (assembly GCA_035291645.1). Lineage (GTDB taxonomy): Bacteria > Chloroflexota > Anaerolineae > Anaerolineales > UBA4823 > DATDRQ01. Next base: position 2,472 of record DATDRQ010000181.1, on the reverse strand, counting down.
CGCCGCCGTGAGCCTGGGCATCGACTCGGACTACGGGCAGCGCCATCTGCAGCATTACGTCGACGAACTGGAGAGCCGCCAGAAGTTCCAGCTGACCATCTGGCCCTTCCACGCAATGCTGGGCGGGATCGGCCACGCCCTGGTCTCCTCGATCGAAGAAGCCGCCTTCTTCCACGCCATCGCCCGCTACAGCCGGCCTGATTTCATGTTGAAGGGCTTCAACCCGCTCACCGAGCACTACTCCGCCGTCGGCCCCGAGATCCGTACCGATCCGGACGGGAAGGTCATCGGCGAGAAGAGCGCTAAGTTCTTCCAGAAAGTAAGGGAGTTCGACGCCCTGCTGATCGCCGGGCAGGCCAAGAGCCACTGCGTGGGCTGGACGGTCGCCGACCTGCTGGAGGATATTCAGGCCCACGACCCTACTCTGGCAGGGAAGGTCTACCTGCTGGAGGACTGCACCTCGCCGGTGGTGGTGCCCGGAGCGATCGATTACACCGACGAGGCCGACGCCGCCTACCGGCGCTTCGCCGAGGCTGGCATGCACCTGGTGCGCTCCACAGAGCCGATCGCCACCTGGCCCGGCCTGCGCCTGCCCAGCCCGGCAGGTTAAGCTTGCCAACCATAGGTCCATCTGCTATAATCCCGCCTGCCCCGGGCGCGTAGCTCAGCCGGTTAGAGCGCACGGTTCACATCCGTGAGGTCGGGGGTTCGAGCCCCTCCGCGCCCACTTATCAGCCTTCAGCGATTAGCAGTCAGCCCCCATGCCGTCTCCGCATGGGGCAAACTTTTCCCCTAAAAGCATGCGGTGATTACCCATAAGTCAACTGTCCTGAAATAAATGGTGGGGGAAGGGCGAAATGGCCACCAAAGACAGGGTGGCAGCAGTCAAGAGCACAGCACTGATGCCGCGCAATACCAAGTAAGGGCCATCTCGATCGGATTTGAGGCCCAGCTTGCCGCCCAACTTGCGCAACCAGAAGACGGCTTTGACAGGCCAGTGTTTGATGAGCAGGAAAACGACCTGGGCAGCAGCCAGGACGAGTGCAAACAAACGACGCATGCGCTCGATGGTCTGGACTCGCAGGTCTTCGACATCCAGACCTTGCTCCTGGTCAAAGCGATAGCCGTGTTCGATCTTGCCGCGCAAACGCCAGTCGCTGTAGACCTGGATGGCGTCCGTTTCGGAGCGAATGGGGATATTGGTGAGCAAAACTGCATTCCGATTTTCGAGGTCATTGTGGGTCACCAGAACCCACAACGGTTGTTGAGTGTCGGGTAAGCGGATCATGAACCAACCAGCCCGAATAGTTGCCAGATGGCTCCTGCCAGCATGATGAAAGACGGCCTGATAGGTGATCGTCCAGGGTACGCTGTCCACCAGGTCCTGCAGGTGTTCGGTTTCCCAACGATCCAGACGCTCGTTGTAGACTTCTACTAAGCGTTCCAAATGGCTGGCGACGATCACAAATTCACTGTTGGGTTGGTTCATCCAGCCAAATACCTTTTGATCATCTCCGCCCGAATCCATGACAAAACGAATGCGCAGCTTCGGAAACACCCAGCGTGTTGTTCGAATAGCGCGTTGGACCTCCCGATTTTGGCTGATGAAGTCAGCTGTCTTGTATGAAAACCAGTTGGCATAACAGATCCCCGGCACTTGCGTATTGACGACACTGGCTGTGATGGCCGGATACCCCCTGGCCAGACGTTTCTTGCCATCCAGATTGGGGGGCGTGCTCTTGTACACCGTACTGATCCCTTCCAACTTCTGCGTGTAGGGTTTCTCAAAATTCACCGGATCAATCGCCACGACCACATAAGCCGGCGCTTCCTGCTCTACCGTTTGCTGCGCCATGCGATACAACCCTTTGAACAAATGATGATGATTGAAGCGCTCATTTTCTAGAAATCGGTACACCCGCTTCGCCGCTGCCCAACTGTCTGCTTCTACTCTCGAGATACTGCGTGACATCGCTGCGATCACCGGCGTCTCCGTCGCCAGGATATTCTGCACGCTCAGACAGACCACTGCTCTCAGCCGCTGATCGGGCAATCTCGTTGTCATCGGTTCCATAAAGTGCCGAATGCTGGCCTGCAATTCTGCCACCGGCAACTTGGCAAGTGTTTCGCTTAGTGCTATATTCAACATGGCTCCATCTCCTGGGTGAACTGTTGGCAAACAATTCATACCACAGGTTGATGGAGCTCCCCTTTCGATTTGTGGGTAATCACCGCGAAATATCTTTGTCAAATCTAATAAGATATTAACAGTCCTATTATCATAATAGTGTTATATTTGATGTCTTGTGTTGGGTCACCCTGATACAGATAGCCTGGAGGGGGGATACCGTAATCGACCGGGTTTAGCACACTTGCTATAAGGAGTAGAGTATGTCCAATTATTGCTTTGTTGCCCCGATTCTCCCTGGTGGAGAGGACAAGATGAAGGCCTGGATTAAGGATGAGGTCAAA
>DATDRQ010000180.1:0-3575 GCA_035291645.1 Anaerolineales bacterium | reverse complement strand
AATTGCTGGCGCAGGCGAGCCGGCATCTCCCACATCGGGAGCGGGGAGGTCCAATAATAGTCGCTGGTCAGCTCCAGGCGCCCGCTTGCCAGGTGCCCTTGCACGCGCGCCGCCAGGCGGCTGGCATATTCGTCCCCTGACCCGCTCAGGTAGCCGAGCATGGGTTCGATGTCGCCGGGGATGGCATCCGAGACGAAGATCGGGTGGGCGCGCAGGCTGAAGCGCACCCGGCGGGCGGCGCGGCTGGTGAGCAGGTAATCCGCCAGTCCGATGTCGTGCGCCAGCTCCAGCCCGTAGTTGTCCAGGATGAAATCCACCCGCTCGACCCCGTCCGGCGATGCGCACAGCAGGCCGGCGACCCGCTCGCTATCGTCCACCAGCAGGTGGGCGCGCTGGTCTTCCCGCTCCTGGTGGTCGGGGCGCTCGTCCTGGACCGACCACATGCTCAGGTCGGCCTGGTTGCCCCACACGTTGGCCACCAGCAGGCGGTGCAGCGCTCCCCGCCGTTGGTCCGGGCTCGGGTCGGTGGTCCCAAGGATCTCGTCCAGCTCCTGGCAATAAACTTGAATGACCGGAGTAGCCGCTTCCAGCACGGCGCGCTTCTGGCTGAGTTACGGGTCAATCCCCTGCCAGGCTCCCGGCTGGAAGTAACCGGTGGCCTCCAGGATGCGCCGGTAGAAGTAGCTCTCGGCGAAGAACCAGGGGATCTGCAGCCAGTTCCTGCCCAGGTAAGGCGTCACGTAGCCGTCCCAATCGGCGGCGTCCGGCGCGCCCGGGTCGTCCAGCGGGCGGATTGCGCCGTGGGGTAGCTCGGATAGCAGCTGCTTAAGCCGGGCCTCGATGGCGGCCGGGAAGTCGTTTTCTTCCAGCACCTCGCGGTTGATGCGCGGCAGGCGCTCGATGACGGTCAGATAGGCGAACGAGCCGGTCGCCGCGCCGCTCAGCGGCTCCGGCAGCGGGGGGAGGGGCTGTTCACAGGTTGTCATAATAACTGCAGCACCCACAGCACGAGCATGCCCGCCAGGATGGTCAGCAGCACGTTCTTCGTGCGCCAGGCCACCAGGATCGCGGCGATCCCGGCGACCAGGCGGTCGTTGCCCGGCGCCAGGAATAGCGCCCCATCCTGCAGCAGCAGCTCCGGGAAGACGATCGCCGTCAGCACCGCCGGGGGCACGTAACGCAGCGCCCGGCGCAGCCAGAGCGGTATTTCGACCCGCCCGAACAGCAGGATGAACGACAGCCGGGTGGCGTAGGTCAGCAGCCCGGCGACAAGTATCGGCAGCCAGGCGTTCATGCCCGCCGCTCCAGCCAGGCCCCCACCAGGATGCCCGCCAGCGCAGCCGCCAGCAGGCCGAGCTTATACGGCAGGGCTGAGGTCGCCACCGCCACCAACCCCGCGGTCAGCGCCGCACCCAGGCCAGGCCGGTCGCGCAGCATGGGCACCACGATCCCGATGAAGGTCAGCGCCAGGGTGAAGTCCAGCGACCAGCTGGCCGGCACCGCCGCCCCCAGGAAGATGCCCGCGGCGGTGCTGGCTTGCCAGGTGGCCCACAGCAGCAGACCGGAGGCCAGGAAGAACCAGTGCTTTTGGCGGCTGCCATCCGGCTGGTTGTAGCGGGTAATCGTCACCGCGTAGGCCTCGTCGGTCAGCAGGTAGGCCAGCAACCATTTCCAGCGCGCCGGCAGCGCCTGCACGTAGGGCGCCAGCGAGGCGCTGTACAGCACGTGGCGCAGGTTGACCACCGCCACGGTCATCACGACAATGATCGCCGGCGCGCTCAGCCCGAACAGCTGCGCCGAGATGAACTGCGCCGACCCGGCGAAGATGATCGAAGACATGCCCTGTGCGGCAGCCTGCGACAGCCCGGCGCCCAGCGCCACCACCCCGTAGATCATCCCGAAGGGGATCACCCCCAGGGCCAGCGGCAGTTCAGCCTTCAGGCCCGCCAGGAATTCGGCGCGCTTGCTGGTTGCCGGTTCTTGTGCTTCCGTAAACTCTCGAGTCTCTTCCACGATTCTATTTAGGCAGGAAGTCTCAATGAGCTTCCTAATTCGGCTTCCCTTAGAAATCACGAGTCGAGGAAGCAGTCACCTCGTCAAACTGCGGTACTTGATGCGGTGCGGCTGGTCGGCGGCGATCCCCAGGCGACGTTTGCGGTCGGCCTCGTAATCCGTCCAATTGCCCTCGAACCAGCGCACCTGCGAGTCGCCCTCGAAGGCCAGCAGGTGCGTGCACACCCGGTCCAGAAACCAGCGGTCGTGCGAGACGATCACCGCGCAGCCGGCGAAGTCTTCCAAGGCTTCCTCCAGCGCCCGCAGGGTGTTGACGTCCAGGTCGTTGGTCGGCTCGTCCAGCAGGATCACGTTCACCCCGGACTTGAGCACCTTCGCCAGGTGCACCCGGTTACGCTCCCCGCCCGACAGGTGCTTGACCTGCTTCTGCTGGTCGCTCCCCAGGAAGTTGAAGCTGGCGACGTAGGCGCGCGAGTTCAACTTGCGCGTCCCCAGGGTCAGGGTCTCCTCCCCGCCGCTGATCTCCTCCCAGACCGTTTTCTCGCCGTCCAGCGTGGCGCGGCTCTGGTCGACGTAAGCCAGCTGCACCGTCTCGCCCAGGCGGATCGATCCTTTGTCGGGCTGCTCCTGCCCGGTGATCAGCCGCAGCAGGGTGGTCTTGCCCGCCCCGTTCGGCCCGATCACCCCGACGATGCCCCCCGGCGGCAGGCTGGCGGTCAGGTCTTCGATCAGCAGGCGCTCACCGTAGCCCTTGCTCAGTCCCAGGCACTCGACCACCACGTCGCCCAGGCGCGGGCCGGGTGGGATGTAGATCTCTAGGTTTTCCCGCTCGCGCTCGTATTCCTGGCTGAGCAGGTGTTCGTAAGCCGTGTAGCGCGCCTTGCCCTTGGACTGGCGCGCCTTGGGAGACATGCGGATCCACTCGATCTCGCGCGCCAGCGTGCGCTGGCGCTTGCTCTCGGCGCCCTCCTCGCTCGCCAGGCGCTCTTTTTTCTGTTCCAGCCAGGACGAGTAATTGCCGCGCCAGGGAATGCCGTGGCCGCGGTCCAGCTCCAGAATCCACCCGGCGACGTTGTCCAGGAAGTAACGGTCGTGGGTCACGGCGATCACCGTGCCGTCATACCCCTGCAGGTGGCGCTCCAGCCAGGCGACCGACTCGGCGTCCAGGTGGTTGGTCGGCTCGTCCAGCAGCAGGATGTCCGGTTCGGTCAGCAGCAGGCGGCACAGCGCCACCCGGCGGCGCTCGCCGCCCGAGATCACCGCCACCGGCGTCTCGCCGGGCGGGCAGCGCAGGGCCTCCATGGCGACCTCCAGGCGGTTGTCCAGCGTCCAGGCGTCCTGCCGCTCCAGCTGCTCCTGCAGCTTGGCCTGCTTTTCGATCAAGGCCTCGAAATCAGCCTGCGGGTCAGCGAACTGGTTGTTGACCGCTTCGTACTCCGCCAGCAGGTCGATCACCGGCTGCACCGCCTCCTCGACCACCTGCCTGACCGTCTTCGTCGAGTCCAGCTGCGGCTCCTGCTCCAGCAGACCGACCGTGTAACCCTTCGAGATGGAGACCTCGC
>DATDRQ010000179.1:0-4735 GCA_035291645.1 Anaerolineales bacterium | reverse complement strand
CGAAAGCGGGTGTCCCTCGCACGGGCAAGAAATTTAAGGCCAGGGCCAGGGCAATAACCGTAGTTAGCAGGCGGTTGACTTTAAGTCTTGTTTGCATGATCCTTTCTCCTTGGTAGAGAATGATAGAGAGAACCAGGGTCGGAAAGCTGCTTGCGCTTTGCGACCCTGGGATTTCACATTATAAGTCGGTCCATTTGTACAGGCTTGAGGCACTTCCCGGCCTCTAACCCTGCTTTGAATCTACAGGTTATGGTGAACCAGCCGGGCAGTTGTTGTTAGCCCCTGGATTCAGATCGACACAGTGAATCCTGGCCTGGATCGCCGGGCTGACCGTCGCGCTTGGCTGGCCCGCAATGTAATCGGCCACGACCACGTCCATATAGTCGAGCGCAGTGACGCGGCCGCTGAAGTAGAAGTTCGGATAACCGTCTCCGCCGGTTGACATAAAGTCATTCTCGGCGATCAGGTAAGTGGCGCCCGCCCCCAAATCGACGGCTGTCGTCGAGCAGGTGCCATCCGGATTAGCAGAGCGGACATTGCTGACGCGGCTGTTTACCGCAGCCTCGATATCGAAGTCGAAGCATAAACCAGAGACCTGCGGGAAGCGTCCATCCACCGCCGGCATCCTGGAGACTCCGTTTTCGAGCATGGTCTTCAGCTCAGCGCCGCTCACCTCCACCGTGGCGACCAGGTTCCCAAAGGGCAGCACTCCCAGCACCTGGCCGCGTGTGATCGGGAACTGATTTGGCGCGAATGGATAGAGTTCCGGAGGGCAGAAGTCGGTCAGGTTATCGGTCGCCGGGCAGGTCAGGTCGGCGCGCAAACCACCGGAGTTGGTGATGGCGAAGTCCGTAGCGTAGGTCAGGCGCATGGCATCGGCCGTGAGGTCCCCAACCAGCGACTCGCAGGTCCGCCCCGCACTTTGCCCGCAGGCATCGGCGCGCGGGATGGCGACAGTCGAGTAGCCAACCAACGGAGTAAGGAACGGCGCCAGCTCTGTGTTGAGGGCGTCGATCTCAGCCTGGATGGCCGGGTCGGGGGTCACACCGATAGCCCAAGGCTTGTGGAAATCGGCAGTCTTGTAGACGACTTTCTTCGTACTGGTGTCCACCACCAGGCGGATGCGCGTGAAGCGGATGCCCTTGCTGCGGTTCTCCGTCACCAGCACACCATTAGACCGGGTGGCCAGCACCTGGAAGTCGCTGTGATCGCCCAGGACTGCATCCACCCCCGACAAACCGTCCGCCAGGTCAACCAGCGGTCCAGTCGGGCTGGTCAGCGTGCCACCTGTGGCGCCCTCGTGACCGATGGCGATCACCGCATTGACCTTGTTCTTCGAGCGCAGTTTGGCGGCTTCGGCGTTGACTGCAGCCAGCGAATCGGTGACCACAAACGGATCGAGGTTTCCTGGGAAGATCAGCGAGGTGAGATCTTCGTTGGAGAAGCCAACCACGCCCAGCTTAAAGCCGTCGAATTCAAAGATCGCCGAAGGCTTCCACTCAGCAGGCGGTTTGCCCGTGGCCGGGTCGATGATGTTAGCCGAGAGGAAGGGGAAGGCTGCCAGCGGGATCAGCGTGTTGCGCAGGTATTCCTGGCCGCGATCGAAGTTGTGGTTGCCCAGGCCGTCGGAGGTGAAGCCCATCATGTTCATGATCGGGAAGACGGGCGTGTCCGCGAAGAAGTTGGCGATGGGCGGCGTGGCGCCGACCGAGTCGCCGCCAGCCACGGTCAGCGAGCCGCCGGGGGCTTCGGCGCGATAGAGATCGAACCAGGGTTTAAGGAAGGCTGCCCCACCGATGGCGAAGGACGGATTAACTGCCCCGCCTCCACTCAAGGTGTCGGCCGCTTCGGAGAGCGGCACGATCTGCCCGTGGTAGTCGCTGATCTGCAAGATGGTGGCTTCTTTAAACTGTCCGGGGTTGGGGAGAAGGTTGTAGAGAATCCTGCCGCGGGCGTTCTGCGGCCCGGGGAAACGCATCAGGAAGGCGATGGTCGACGCCAGGTCAACGGCGCGGATGCCAGCTACGGGGTCCTGCTTGCGGATGGCTGGCCCGGCGGCAACGAACACGCCATGCATGTTGACATTGTGTGCGAGATCAACCAGTTCAGGCAGGTAGCCGTGCTGACCGAAGAACTGCGAGAAGGCGATCAGTTCCCCGGGTGTTGCTGCATCGGATTGATATGGTGGGCGGAAGACAACGACAACATCACCGCTGCGGTTCGGATGCAGGGAATCACTGCCATCTACATTTCGCAATTGCTCTTTCTTATACACAGCCTGAACAACCTGCTGAGCGCCGGGCAGGTTCGGGTCATCCAGATTCGTGAAGTAGTTGATGAGGTTATTGCGAACGGTCTCGTAATCACCCGCGGCAACCTGCGGCAGATTGGCATTTGATGCTCCAGCAGGATCACGTCCAGCCAGATCAATATAGAGCTGAACAGTGCCGCCGGCATGACATTCTTTTACCAATGTCGCAGCGACAGCACGGCAATTGCTGGTTTGTTCGGGACCATACCCAAGATCAGCCAGGGTTTTGCTCGCATTGACCGCGTACCACTGCGGAGCGAAGCCGTGATCCGAGGAGGCGAAGACAGTCGTGTCGGTGCCCATCAACGACCGCCCTAAGGCGAGCGTCTCGTCGGCCTCCGTGTAGGCGCTGCGGATATACCCTTCGCGGATGTCCAGGCGTCCATCCGGCACATCGTCGTTGGTAAGGTCGTCATAATATGGGTTGGGAGCGCCGTCCATATCGGTCGGCGTGACCAGGCCCATGAATTGGTGGCTGAACTCGTCGGTGACCGGGTTGCCGAGCATGAGCAGGTCCGGCTTCACGTTAAGGGTAATGAAGATGTGCTGCAAGTATGCCCAGTGAGCGTCTTTCCACATCAAGCCCTGCTCGACATAGGTATCCTCGTCAACGATGCCGGCTTCCAGGGGAGCAAAGTCAGCCGCGGTGGAGCTGGGGAAGGTAGCGTTCAGGGTCTCTTCGAATGCAGCTGAGCCAGATGCACCGAGGGCGTTGTAGCTGGCGTTGGAACGGGCGATGGAGGTGAAATAGATGCGGAACTGGGACAGGTCAGGGGCGATCTCGATCGCCTTCAGGTAGAAACCAGCTGTCTGCCCGGCGCGCGCGCCGGTCAGGGTTACTTTGACGTTTGCCCACTCCCCGGCTGCCAGGTTTGCCACAGCAGAGGCGCCGTTCTTGCCTACCGTGGCGGGGACGACGAGGACATGGTCGTAGTTGGTCGCTGAGTCATTGGTCGAGTCGTAGATATACAAATCGTAGAAGCGATCGACGTTATCCCCCGCCGGGAAAGCGGTATTGGTCAGCTTGATCTGTTCCTGCATGGCAGGGCTGTAGGTGGGGGGGACGTTGGACCAGGTCAACTCAGCCGGGTCGAGATCCGCCCGCTGGTAAGAGACGCCGAAGGCGTTGGCACCGGCTGGCTGGTCGGCCAAATCATAGTTGAGCAGGATGCCGCGATTGGAGAAGAAAGTGCGGAAATCGACAACGGGACCTTGCAAGGGGGTGGAGGTGTTGCGCGCCCCCGCCCATTCAACAGCAACGACCTTCTTGCCAGCCCGCTCGGCCGCCTGCATGAGGGTATCGGCCTGCAGGACGCCCGAGCTTAAACCTGTGGTGCGGTTGTTGAAGTTCCCCTCTCCGGTGCGGAAGAAGGTATTGTTGGTCGAGCCGTGCTCGCCAGGGTAGGCGCCGGTGGCCAGGGTGTACCAGCCGACGCCAGTGTTGGGCGGGAAGGCCTGCACCAGGCCGTTATCGCCGCGCACGCCCTGCGCCATCAATTCAGCGTAAGTGGGCATAGCGCCTTCTGCGGCGTAGCGCTCCATCAGGTCAGGGCGCATGCCGTCGGCGGCGAAGAAGATCATTTTGGTTGAGGCAGGTGGAGGTTTTGGTTTCGAGGGATCGGCTGCGGTTGCCGGGGAGAAGACAGATAGCAGGATGGCGAGCGCTAAAAGGACAGAAAACACTCGCCGGGATTTAGTCCAAGACATCGGAACTCTCCTTGTTTAGTCGACTAGTTTGATAGTTTCAGAGTCAGGTAGTCGCTTTTAACGACTGGTTTGTGTAGCCTATGTAGTACGACCAGCCTTTCTTGTTGAATGGGCTGATCTAGAGTGTTTTTAGAAATTGCTTTCTCTGGCCCGCTTCTTTAAACACCACCTCCTTTTCACGAGCGGCATGGCTTATCGCCCCCTGGATGAATTCGCCTATATTATACCGACTTTACCTGATTTATGACGGCAGGACTCTTAAAAGGTTTTACCCGGCAAACAAATTGCCCCAGGCTGAGACGCCTGGGGCAGCTGTATCAACATCAGGGAATAACCTTAACCGAGTCGTGGCCGCAGAAATGGGTGATACCATCCAAGAGCATGCCATGCAGGCAGGCTTCGGTGTCGTTGGAGTCGAGATCGATCTCCTTGATTTTGAAGTGAAAGACGATATCCAGGAAGCCATCCTGGTTGACGTCTTCGTAGGCGTCCCGCAGGGGGGAGGCACCGCTCTCATGGTGGTGTACTCGACCAAAGGTGACCGAGTCCGGGTTCACGCTCATCACATCGAACTCAGCGCTGCCCAGCAGGGCCACCGGCACTGAACCGCTGCTTTTCAGGTTGATCGGGTTGGGATAGCTGCCCGGCCGGATATCGATCGCCACATGCATGTGTTCGTGCTCTTCGTGAGCGTAGGCTGGCTGCAAACCAGGGACG
>DATDRQ010000178.1:0-14364 GCA_035291645.1 Anaerolineales bacterium | reverse complement strand
ATGTACGGTCCGCTCCTGCCGCTCTACCTGAAGCAGCTCAACGCCAGCGTCGTCCAGGTGGGCCTGTTCTTCACCCTGTCCCAGATCATCCCCCTGGCGCTGCAGATCCTGGGCGGCTGGATCTCGGACTCGCTCGGCCGGCTGCGCTCCATCGCCATGGGCAGCGTGGCCGGCGTGTTCTCCTACGTCGGGCTGATCCTGGCGCCTACCTGGGGTTGGGTGCTGTTAGGGGAAGGCCTGTCCTCGGTCACCCGCTCCCTTGTCGCCCCCAGCTTCGGCGCCTTCATCGCCGAGGAATCGGCCGAGGAGAACCGGGCGCGCGTCTACGGCATCACCGAGACCATCTTCATCGTGGTCAACATCGTCGGACCGCCGCTGGGCGGCTGGCTGGCCGGCGCCTATGGCTTCCGGGCGATGCTGGTCGTCGCCGGTGGCCTGTACTTCATCGCCACCCTGATCCGCATCGGCATGGCTCGCGCCGCCGCGCGGGACCCGGATACCGCTGCAGGCCAGCTGTCCGCCGCCAACCTGAGACGCGACCTGGGCATCATGGTCGGGATGGTGCTGGCTGGCGGGCTGGTCACCTGGGTGCTGGTCACCGATGGGGTGCGCGACGTGGCCTACGCCCTGTCTTTCACCCTGCTGCCGATCTACCTGCAGGATATCGGCGGGCTGAGCATCCTGCAGATCGGCTGGCTCGAGTCGATCTTCGGTGTCTTCATGATGCTGGTCACCCTGCCGGCCGGCTGGCTGGCGGACAAGAAGGGCGAGCGCCTGGCGATCGCCCTGGGCTTCCTGCTGCAGTTCCTGGCCCTGGTGACCTTCCTGAAGGTGGACACCTTCTACGGGTATGCCGCCGCCTGGGCCTTGCTCGGGATGGGCATGGGCCTGATGTCCCCGGCCTACCAGGCGCTGATCAGCAAGGCCGTCCCCGAGAAGATGCGCGGCACCGCCTTCGGCCTGTTCCAGACCAGCCTGGGCGTGGTCTCGCTGCCGGCCCCGGCGCTCGGGGCGCAGCTATGGGAGCGGGTCAGCCCGCGGGCGCCCTTCTCCCTGACCGCCCTGCTAACCTTGCTTGCGATCTTCCCGGTCTGGTTCAAGTTCAAGCTGCCGAAAAACGGCGATAACCCGGCGAACAGCAGCTCTGCAGTCGATTAAAGAAGAATTGGAGTCCGTAATGGCTAAATCAGCAATCAATAATCACCTGATCGATCCCCCTTTCCGCCCGCACCTCCCCGGCCTGGTCTTCCGCGGCTTTCTCGGCGAGGCGGATTACGCCAGCATCCTGGCCGTGATCAACGCCAGCAAGCAGGCCGACGGGATCGAGCGTTCCGACACGCTGGAGGCGGTCGCCCGCACCTACGCTCACCTGCATCACAGCGACCCAGCTCAGGATATGATCTTCGCCGAGGTGAATGCTGCGGCGGTCGGCTATGGGCGGGTCTGGTGGGACCTGAACGAGTCCGGTGAGTGGATCGGCATGCAGCTGGCCTTCCTGCACCCCGATTGGCGGCGCAAGGGCATCGGTACAGCCATCCTCAGGCATAACGAAGCACGCCTGCGCCAGGTCGCCGGCCGCCTTGAGTCGCAGGGGCTGATCCAGGCCTCCACCCCGCGTTTTACCGACGTGTTGGCCGCCGAGGGCGAGACCGGCAAGATAGCCTTGATGGGGCGGGAAGGCTACCAGCCGGTACGCTACGAGTTCCACATGGTGCACCCGCTGTCGGAGGCGGCGGTTGTCACACCTTTGCCGGAGGGGTTGGAGGTGCGCCCGGTGCTGGATGGACAGGTGCGCACCGTCTGGGACGCCAGCCAGGAGGCCTTCCGCGACCACTGGAACTCGATCCCCGAGCCGGAGGAGGAGTTCCAGCGCCTGAGAGAGGGGCCGGATTTCAACCCCGGTCTGTGGATGGTCGCTTGGGAAGATGATCAGGTAGCGGGGTCTGTGTTAAACTACATCGACTCGGAGGAGAACGCCGAATATCGGCGCAGGCGCGGCTACACCGAGGGCATCTCGGTGCGTCGTCCGTGGAGAAGGCGCGGCCTGGCACGCGCCCTGTTGACCCGCAGCCTGAGGATGTTCCAGGAGATGGGCATGCAGGAGGCCGCCCTGGGCGTCGACTCGCAGAACCTGAACGGGGCGAACCTTTTGTATGAGAGCGTCGGCTTCCGCCTGGCGCAGCGCCACGCCATCTACCGCAAGGCTTTGTAAACGACTTAGCTGAGAACCTGATGCCGATCCAAGCCGTGATCTTCGACCTGGGCGGTGTGCTGGTGCGCACCGAGGACCGCCTGCCGCGGGCCCGCCTGGCCAGCCGCCTGGGGATGACCTACGAGCAGCTAAGCAGCCTGATCTTCGACAACGCCAGCGCCCGCCAGGCGACGCTGGGGCAGCTTTCCACCGCCGCCCACTGGGAGGCTGTCCGGCTGTCCCTGGGCCTATCGGAGCAGGATTTCTCCATCGCCCGAGATGATTTCTGGGGCGGGGATGTCTTAGACGCCGCGCTGGTGGACTATATCCGCAAGCTGCGTCCGATATACAAGACTGCCCTGCTCAGCAACGCCTGGGATAACCTGCGCGACGTCCTTGAGCGGGACTGGCATATCCTGGATGCCTTCGACCAGGTGATCATCTCCGCCGAGGTCGGCCTGGCCAAGCCCGACCCGCGCATCTACCGGATGGCGGCGGAGCGTCTGGGTGTTTCCCCTGGGGAAGCGGTCTTCGTGGACGACTTCCCCGAGAATCTGGACGGCGCCCGCGCAGCCGGTCTGCTGACCGTTCATTTCCGGGACCGGCAGCAGGCGCTTGACGAGCTGGCCCACCTCCTGGATGAGGGGTGAGTGGGAAAATTAAGATTTTACAGGCAGCCGTAGGGAGGAGGACAGCATGGATCTGACGGATTTAACCCTTGCCGGTGCCGCCGGACTGCTCGCCGGGGGGGAGATCTCTCCCGTCGAGCTGGCTCAAGCTCACCTGGAGCGTATCGCCGCCCTGGAAGGCAGGTTGAACTGCTTCATCACCGTTTCTTCCGAGCTGGCTTTAGAGCAGGCTCGCCAGGCTGAGGCCGAGATCGGGCAGGGAGAATACCGCGGCGCGCTGCACGGCCTCCCCCTGGCGCTCAAAGACTTGTACGATGTGGAGGGGGTGCGCACCACCGCCGGGTCGAAGTTCTTCTCCGACCATGTCCCCACCTCGACCGCAGCTGCGGTGCAGAAGCTGCTCGACTGCGGGGCGGTGCTGCTCGGCAAGCTGAATATGCACGAGATCGCCCTGGGGGTAACCAACGACAACCCGCACTTCGGCGCGACTCACAACCCCTGGAATCTGGACCGTACCCCCGGCGGCTCCTCCGGCGGCAGCGCGGCCGCCCTATCAGCCGGGCTTTGCATGGGCTCGCTGGGCAGCGACACCGGCGGCTCGATCCGCATCCCCGCCTCCCTGTGCGGGATCGTCGGGCTGAAGCCGACCTTCGGCCGGGTCAGCCTGCGCGGTGTGTTCCCGCTCAGCTGGAACCTTGACCACGCCGGGCCGCTGGCGCGCCGGGTCAAGGACGTCGCCCTGCTGCTGCAGGCGGTCGCCGGCTACGACCCTGATGACCCGGCTTCGGTCGACCGGCCAGTCCCCGATTACCTTTCCCTGCTCGAGGAGGGCGTGCAGGGCTGGCGCATCGCCCTGGCGGACGATCCTTACTTCAACGCGATCGACCCCGAGGTGCTGGAGGCGGTGCGCGCCGCCGCCAAGGTATTTGAAGAATTAGGGGCTGAAGTGGTGCCGGTCGAGTTTCCCGGCGCCCGGGAAGCTGCCTTTGCCAACGGGCTGGTGGTGGTCAGCGACGGGGCCGCCTTCCACCGGGCGCGCCTGGCGGAGCACCCCGAAGATTTCGGCCAGGACGTCCGCCAGCGCCTGCAGACCGGCGCGGCTTACACCTCCTCGGAGTACATCCTGGCCCGCCGTGCCCAGGTCGAATTGCGCCGGAGTTTTGAGCGCTTCTTCGAGGGATACCACATCCTGCTCACTCCTGCCACGCCGATCCCCGCCCCACCCCTGCAGGGGCCGGACGCCGTCGAGCAGGCCCGCCGGCTGACCCGCTTCACCGCACCCTTCAACCTGACCGGCCTGCCAGCCCTCTCGCTGCCCTGCGGTTTTACCAAAGGTGGGCTGCCCATCGGGCTGCAGATCGTCGGTTCGCCCTGGGGCGAGGCCGGTCTGTTGCGGGCGGGCTATGCCTACGAGACTGCCACCCGCTGGCATTTGCAGCAACCGGATTTGGACCCGGACCGGTAAATTAATCTGGTGGATTACCAACCGCCGCCCAACGGCTTCCGCACATTCCTGATCCTGTGGGCCTCTCAATCCATTTCGGTCTTTGGCAGCGCCCTGGCCTTCTTCTCGATCAACATCTGGCTGACGCAATCTCTTTATCCCCTGCCCGGGCAGAAGCCTCAGCTGGCCTTGGCCCTCTCGGCGGTCGGCCTGGCTTTCGGCCTGCCGGTCGTGTTTGGCGCGCCGATCGCCGGGGCCTGGGCGGACCGCCACGACCGCAAGCGCACCATGATCGTCGCCGACTTCATCAGCGGTTGTCTGAGCCTGATCCTGATGGTCCTGCTGCTCGAAAACGCTTTGCAGCTGTGGATGCTGATCGCCCTGGTGGCGTTATTCGCCTTCGTCGCCGCCTTCCACGGGGCCGCCTTCGATACCTCTTACGCCATGATCGTGCCCGAACCGCAGCTGCCGCGCGCCAACGGCCTGATGCAGACCATCTGGTCGCTGTCCGGCATCCTCTCGCCGATGATCGCCGCCGCGATCATCTCCATTCCGGCGTTGGCCCGTCAGGGGCTGCTCCCCGGAGACCTGGGATCCAACCTGGCCGGGCTGTCCTCCGGCGTGCCTTTGGCGATCGGCATCGACGCAGTCACCTTCTTCTTCGCCGCCGCGGTCCCGCTCTTCCTGTTCATCCCCTCGCCCAAGCGCACCGACCTGGAGAGCGGCGACGGCAAAGCCCGCCAGAGCCTTTGGGCGGACATCCGGATTGGCGCCATGTATATCTGGGACCGCCGGCCGCTGCTGTGGCTGCTGGGCACCTTCACCGTGGCCAACTTCTGCTCTGGCCCGCTCGGCGTCTTCCAGCCCCTGATGATCAAGTTCAACCTGGCCGCGGACTGGGGCGGGCGCGGTTTTACATTTGAAACCGCCCTGGCGGCGCTGGCGACCGTCGGCGCGGTGGGCGGGGTAGTGGGCGGCCTGTTCATCAGCGCCTGGGGCGGGCTGAAGCGCCGCCGCGTCTACGGCGTGATCGTTTCTTTGATCGTCAGCGGGCTGGCGCAGGTCGTCTTCGGGCTCTCCTCCTGGTTCTACCTGGCGGCCGGCATGCTGTTCGTTATCGAGGGCATGATCCCGATCATGAACTCCCATTCGCAGACCATCTGGCAGACGCAGACGCCGCGCGAGCTGCAGGGGCGCGTCTTCTCGGTGCGGCGGCTGATCGCCCAGTTCACCTGGCCGCTCAGCACCGTCTTCGCCGGCTGGGCAGGCGGCGTCTTCGACCCGGGCGCGGTGATCGCCGTGCTGGGCGCCATCCTGGCGGTCTTCTGCACCGCCCAGCTCTTCAATCCCTACCTGTTGAAGGTGGAAGACAAGGTCTGGCTGGATGAGCTGGCGGAGAGCCGGGCGGTCAGGGGAGGGGAGAGCGTGCCGTAACAGCGGCGAAAGGCGACCTGTATTTCCGGTTTTCAGGATTAGGCATCCATGAGCGTAGCCTGCAATTTGTGAAGAGAGGCGATGAGACGCTGCTGGTCAGCTTCGTTCAAGGCCTCCAGCCACACCTTTTGATTCTGATGCACAATCGGGCGAAACGCATTGGCGACCTGCCTTCCCGTGTCCGTCAGTTCTACTAAAAGCATGCGTCGATCCGATTGGTGAGGAATCCTGCGAGCATACCCGCGCCGTTCGAGAGAGTCGATCAAACCCGTTACGGTGGCACGACTGATAATCAGCTGGTCAGCGATCTTGTGGGGAGGCAAGGGTGCCTCGGAGTCCGCCAGGATGCTTAAAACCAGCGCGGAGGCAGGGCTCAGGTCAAAGGGTTGGAGCAATCCGGAGATGCGTTTGAGGAGTAAGTCAGCCGTGAAGACCAGATTCATGGTGCATTCGGTGGCTCTGGCGCTTGCATTGGGGTAGCGCTGCTTAAAGTCTGGTGCAATTTGAACCGGTGATTGATTAGCCATTTGATAATTAGCCTATTGACAAATATAGTTAGGATGCTTATAATAAGGAGTATAGTATAAAACCGCTAAACATGCAAGTGAGGAGGTAAAAATGACAACGAATCCATCCAAGGTTCTGGCTCCAGGGGAAGGTTTGAGACTGCAATCAGGCCCTGGTCGGGATCTCATTTTTAAGGTCACCGGCGAGGATACCGGTGGGGCATTCGACT
This sequence comes from Anaerolineales bacterium, assembly GCA_035291645.1. Taxonomy (GTDB): domain Bacteria; phylum Chloroflexota; class Anaerolineae; order Anaerolineales; family UBA4823; genus DATDRQ01. The sequence continues at coordinate 7,930 of DATDRQ010000178.1, read as the reverse complement.
ATTTTATCGTCGAGGTTGCGCCGAATGGTGGTCCTCCTCTGCACGTGCACTACAAGCAGGAGGAAACCATCCACGTCTTGAAAGGGCGGTACAAAATCAGGATTGGGGACGAAATTTTTTACTGTCAGGAAGGAGGTTTCGCCTATCTGCCCTCCAAAGTCCCCCACGCTTTCCTCAACTTAACGGATGAACCGGGCGAGATCATTGTAGTCTATACCCCGGGCGGCGGGCACAAATTTTATGAAGAGTTTGGACCGATATCGCGAAATGGTCCGCCAGATCCAAAAGTCATCGCTCCAATATTTGCGAAGTATGACATGGCCCTGCTCGGGCCACCGTTGAGCCCTGATTGAGCGCTGGTGATTTTCCCAGGCCCGCTGGTCCCGGTTTCCCGGTCGGATACGCCCCCCGGTTTGGGGTGGAAAGTGGTGAAATAGACGGATCCAAAAAAAGACAGTTGATATCCGATTCGTTTTATGCTATATTGTTAGCGTAGATTTCCGTTTTCCATAAAACCATATGGGGGGCCAATACGCCGGTGGAATTTCTTACCGGACACGCTGCAGACGGCGCACTGGCCAGATTTTGGGAGGGAGTTATGTCCAGGAAATTGTGGATCGCCTGCAGTCTGTTACTGATCATTCTGCTTGTCTTCGCCAGCGCCTCGGCCCAGGAAGCTGGCCCACGCCCCGAATCCTCGTCTGTGAATGACGAGTTTGTACCGGGCGAAATGCTGGTGCAGTTCCGCCCAGGAGTCACTCCCCCGCAGGCTGACAATCTACTCAAGGCGCATGGCATCTCCCGTAAGGGCGGCATCCCGGCTCTCCGTGTCCACCTGCTCCGCCTGCCTCCCGGCCTGCCGGTCGAAAAGGCAGTGGAGATCTTCAACCGGAGCCCGGAGGTGGCCTATGCCGAACCGAATTACCTGCTCCAGATCGTCCAGGCTTCGGACGGCTGGCAGGCTAACCAGTGGGCGCCTCAAAAGATCCAGGCGCCGGAGGCCTGGGCTCAGATCTCCAATCCAGTCCCAGTGGTCATCGCCGTGGTAGATACCGGCGTCGATTACCGCCACAGCCAGCTGGCCCCCAATATGTGGGCCAACCCTGCCGAAGGGGCTGGCCAGCCGGGCGTGGACGACGACGGCAACGGCTATATCGACGACCTGCGCGGCTGGGACTTCGTCAACAACGACGCACAGCCCCTGGACGATCATTTTCATGGGACGCACGTGGCAGGCATCGCCGCCGCTACCCAGAGCGCTCTACCCAATGGCATGGCGGGGGTGTGTCCTTTCTGCCAGGTGATGGCAGTGAAGGCGATGGATGCGAATGGGAGCGGCAGCCTGGACGTGGTTGCCAGCGGGATCACCTATGCGACGAACAACGGCGCCCGAGTGATCAACCTGAGCCTGGGCGCTTCGATTGGGACGGCCACCCTGCAGAACGCGGTCGATTACGCCTGGAGCCACGACGTCGTAGTGGTCGCCGCAGCCGGGAATAACGGCAGCAATACCCTCATTTACCCGGCTGCCTATCCGAACGCCATGGCGATCGCCGCCACCAACAGCAGCGACTACCGCTCCTGCTTCTCGAACTACGGCAGTTCCACCAACCCGTACGTTTCTGTCGCCGCGCCGGGCGAATCGATTTACTCGACTGTCCCGTTAGACGCCAACGGGCTGGACGCCTACGCCACCTACTCCGGCACCTCGATGGCGACCCCGCACGTCGCCGGTCTGGCTGGGCTGCTGCTCTCGCAGGACCCCGCCCGCTCGAACGCGGCCGTGCGCGACCTGATCCAGGCTACCGCCATCGACCTCGGTCCGTTAGGAACGGACCCCTTTTTCGGGTCCGGGCGGATCGACGCCCTGCGCTCCGTGGTGGATGACCGTTCTACGACAATCCCACCCGCCGGTCTGTTCTCCGACAGCCTGACCGCCTCCGGTTACGCCCACGCCCGCAAGCTGGCGCGTGACTCGAACGGCGCACTGCACCTGGTCTGGCACACTAAAGACGGCGACCAGTACCGGGTGCGCTACGCCACCTCGCAAGACGACGGGGCCAGCTGGGATATCCAGCCAGACGTTTATTCCAGCGCCTTCGAAACCTACCACCCGGCCATGACGGTCGACGGCGGTTATGTGTATGCCGCCTTCCCCAGCAAGACCGGCCCCTCGGCGAGTTCATATTACCAGATCCTGTTCTCGCGCAAACCGCTTGCCGGGGGTGCATGGTCGCCGCCGGTGGCGTTGATGGGCGGCTCCTACAACGCCGTCCGGCCGGACCTGTACCTGGACCCGGTCAATGGCCGGCTGCACCTGGTCGCCTCCAGCCTGGACGACGCCCAGTATCTATACTACCGGGCCTCGAGCGACCAGGGCCTCAGCTGGGACTCGCTACGCCAGGTCAACCCCTCGACTTCCACAACTGCATCGAACACGCGCTACGCCGCCGTACACGCCAACGGCTCGAACGTCTACCTCGCCGCCCGCACGGTAGCGAAATCCCTCTTTACGATCTATTACCTGCACACCGTGCGTTCGACCGATGGCGGGCAGACCTGGATCGACCAGACCAAGATCTCTTCCTATACCGCGCTGCTCACCGGGGAGTACGGGGTATCCCTGGCGGGGGTGGGAGACCGGCTCTACATGGGCTACGAGGTCGGCGGCGGGCTGTACTTCCGGCGCTACGATGGAGCCGGCTGGAGCAACTACCAGCAGCTGGAGACGGCCGGCGCCTGGCCTTCGATCACCCAGGCGGAAGATGGGCAGGCCTGGCTGGTCTGGGAGAACGGCGACAACCTGCTTTTGCGCCATTACACCGGTTCTGCCTGGGAGCCGGCCCAAACGGTGCTCAGCGGAAACGCATTGAACAACGGCAACTATCCCAACCTGAAGCTCGGGACCAGCGCAGGCCGGGTGGAATGGGTCTACACAGCCTGCAACGGCGCGCCATTCCGTTTGGTCACGGACGGGATCGCCGCCGGCGGAGGGCCAGAGCCGAGCCCGACTCCTACAAACACGCCTACCGCTACCCTGACCTATACTCCAACGCCGACGTTCACGCCCACCTTCACGGCGACTTTTACCCCCACCGACACACCGACTGCCACCCTGACGAGTTCTCCGACGCCGACGTTTACTCCAACCTTTACCCCGACCGATACGCCCACCGCCACCCAGACGCACACTCCGACGGCGATGTTCACCCCAACCTTTACCGCAACCGCGACGGCAACCTCCGATCCCAGCGCCATGCATGTCGGCGACCTGGACGGGACCGGCCAGCTCTATAGCAAGTACTGGAGGTCGACGGTAACGATCACCATCCATAACGGCAACCATGCTCCTTTGGCGAACGCCACGGTCAACGCCGCCTGGAGCGGTGGAATCACGGGTAACGGCAAGTGCACCACCGCGTCGAATGGACAATGCAGCATCACCAGCGGGCGCATCCCGCTCCAGGCCGCTACGGTCAATTTAACCGTCACGAAGGTCAGCCGCTCCCCGTATAGTTACCTGGCCAGCGCCAACCACGACCTGGAGGCCGACAGCAACGGGACAGTCATCACGCTGAACAGGCCCTAACCGCGGGTTTATCGCAATCGCAAAAAGCTCCCTAATCGCGGGAGCTTTTTGCGTTTAACCGTCGCTGGCATGGATAACCGGTGCCCGGGAACTTTAATCGGACAAAAAGCGTCCAATCCCAAACTGAATTCTAACGGTGTATCGAAAGGAGAAGCAAGCGATGTCCCCCCGTAAAACATATTCCATTTTATTGGTCCTGGTCAGCCTGGCCGGGTTGGCGCTGAGTGCCTGCGCCCCGGCTGTTGAAGCGGGCCCGGCGGAATCAGCCGAGGCCACCGAAGCTTCGGCGACAGCTGCGCCGGGAGAAGCGATCGGCGGGCAGGCCGAGCTGATCGAGGCGCTGGAGGCTGCCGGAGCCGAGGTCGAGCCGGGCGAGACGTTCGAGGAGTCGGTCTTCGATATCCCGTCTCATGGGCTTAAAGTCAACGGCGCCGACGTGCAGGTCTTCGAGTTTGAGAACGAGGCCAGCCGGGAAGCCGCCTCGGCCCTGATCTCCGAGAACGGTTCGGAGATCGGGACGGTCATGGTGACCTGGATCGACCAGCCCAACTTCTGGGCCAAGGGCCGGGTGATCGTGCTGTACGTGGGAAAAGACCCCGCCACGATCGAACTGCTCACCGGCCTGCTAGGCGACCCGATCACCTCCCACGAATAACCCACCCGCGGGAACTGCTGACAAAAACCCCCTTCCTGGATCGTCTGGAAGGGGGTTTTCATTCGCCATTATGGCACCCAGTTAGATGTTACCGCCAGGATGCGTTCCGGCTGGGCCGGGTCGTTGGTGGGCACGTGCACGCGGAAGTCGTGGAAGCCGCCCATGTCGCCGTGCATCATGAATTCCATCGAAAGCGATGTGCTTTCGCCGGGTCCGAGGGTCATCGCACCGATGACCGGGTTGGGCGGTCAGCACCCCGCCGCGACTTCGATGTACGGCTGGTCGGTGATCTTCAGCGGCTGGTCCCCGACGTTGGTCAGCTCGAAGGAGGCCGAAACCCATTCGCCCAGGCGGATGTCGCCCAAGTCGATCTTTTCCTGATCGACCTTCAGGCCCGGCGCGCCGCTCACTTCAACTGGCGCTTTACTGGTCGAATCGCCGCCGCGGGTCGCCCACAGGGCCGCCAGCACCAGCAGCAGGCCGCCCGCGGCGAGCAGCAACGGCCAGTACCTGCTGAAGGCGCTTTGCTTTCGCTGGTTTCGCTTGGATTTACTTGCGCTCAATGTCCATCACTCCTATCTACCGTTTTACTTCTCTAGGCGCAGAACCCGCTGGCCGGCTCTTTCGAGCTCGACCCGGGCTGCGATAAACGACTGCTTGATTCAAAATTTTATACTAGCGGTTAACCGACCAGCAGGAAGAGCAGCCCGGCCGAGATCGCCAGGCAATAGCCCATCACAGGCGCCGAGTGCAGCACAGCCTGCTTGGGTTGGAGCTGTTCTCCGGCGATTCTGCGCGCGGTGAGCGCTGACCAGAACAGCCCGCCCAGCACCACGCCAACCTGCAGTACGGGCACCACCGGCATCAGGTAGGGCGTCCAGGATACGCCGGCCGTGCCGAACAGGTCCCAGCCCCAGCCGAGCGGGTCGGAGAGCGCCGGCCAGAGGTAGGACAGGTTGGCGAAAACGAAGGACAGGCTGAAGGCGATCCAGGCTGCCAGCCCCAGCGGCGCCAGGCTATAGGCAAATGAAATGAAAGCCTTGCGCGGCTGCCAGCGTGAAGCAGACAGCTTGCGGCCAAAAGATACCGCCAGCCAGAACAGGCCGGGCAGCAGGCCGAAGACGACCAGCACGAACCCGGCGACGTAGCCCGCCCACGCCAGCGAGCCGACCGCATAGGCCGAATTCTTCAAGATTCCCCACGGCCCCAGCAGGACGGCCGCGTAGACCAGCGCCGAACCGAGCATCAGGAAGGCTTTGAAGGCCTCGTCCATTTTTCTCCCGGCCGGTTTCAGCAGGTCTGCTCCGAAGGAGCGCAGGTTCAAAGCGACGTTGTCGTGCGGGCAGGTGCGCAGGCATTCCATGCACGTCCCGCAGTAGGTATTCTTGGCTAGACCGCCGGGGAAGACCTGCCAGGGGCAGCCGTACCCGTCGGCGCTGCCGGTGTAGCAGGTTTTTTCCGTGTGGGCCGCGCACACCGAGGGATCCTTTACGCGCACCTCGACCGGGGCCAGCTGCGAGTACAGGCCGATGAAACCGCCCACCGGGCACAGGTAACGGCAGAAGGCGCGCCGCTCGAAGACCAGACTGGCGGCGACGGCGATGAACAGGAAGGCAGCCAGCACGACGGCGGTGGCGCGCGGCTGGGTCAGCACGACCGTGCTGAACAGGGCGACCAGGGCGAAGGCCCCGTTCTGCAGCCAGATGTTGCGCAGCCGGTTTGGCCAGCGCCGCCCCAGCCCATTGGTCATGCCTTGCGGTCCGAGCAGCGCCCCGCGCTGCAGCCATTCACCGGGCGCCGGGATGGGACAGATGCTGCACCAACCCCGCCCAAACAGCGGGACGGCGATCAGCATGAGCAGCGCCCACCAGGCGATCCACACAAAAATGATGCTGAAGTTGCGGCTGCCGACCGGCGTCCCGAACAGGCCGGCCAGGATGGCGAAGAGGAAGCCCGCCAGCGCCAGGCTGGTGATCAGGAACTGCGGCCAGCGGCTGCGCAGCAGCTGTTTGATAAGTGGGAGGCGGGTCAGGTCGAAAGAGGACATGGTCTGGCTGGGTGCAATCCGCTAAGGCATGTTGGAAGGCCCGTACTGGGCATAGGTATCGTCCACGTAGGTGCGGATTTCCTTCAAGTCCTTGCCCTGGTCGAGCATGCGCATGGCGTCCTGGGTGATGTCCACGCAGATCGAGCAGCCCAGGGCGTGCGAGTCGTAGGTGATAAGACCCTCTACGTCTTCTCTGGCGACATAGCAGTCATAGTTGGAGGTGTGCCCCATCGATCCACACCCGCAGTAGCAGGGCAGCTCCTGGAGCACGTCCGGGTTGGCGAAGGCGAACTGGTAGGCTTCCAGGACCGCGACGGGGGCGTCCTGGACTTCCTCTGGCAACTCGTGCAGCGCCGCCAGCGGGAATTTGTGCTCGCCCGCCGGGGCTTCCCCCGAGCAGCCAGTCAGTGCGCCGGAAAGGGCTGCCAGGAGAATCGTTAGGGCAAGAAGGGGGAATAGAGAGCGTCGTCTAGAAAGGGAATTTAGCATGCATCCGGAACCTTTCGCAGGTTGCCTGAGATTATAACGCCAGCTGTGCGCCTGCCTCCAGCGCTATCTGGCGCAGGCTGGAATAGGCAAAATTGCCTATAAATTCACCCGGCGCAGCAGCTGGGCGTTGATCGCCACGATGACGGTGCTGAGCGACATGAACAGGGCGCCGATCGCCGGGGAGAGCAGAATGCCCCACGGCGCCAGCACGCCCGCCGCCAGCGGCAGGGCGACGATGTTGTAGCCGGTCGCCCAGACCAGGTTCTGCACCATCTTGCGGTAGCTCGAGCGGCTCAGCTCGATCACCTTGACCACGTCCAGCGGGTTGCTCTTGACCAGGATGATCCCGGCCGATTCGACCGCCACGTCCGTGCCGCTGCCGATGGCGATGCCCACGTCGGCTCGCGTCAGGGCGGGTGCATCGTTCACCCCGTCCCCAACCATCGCCACCCGCTTGCCCTGGCGCTGCAACTCGGCTACTTTCTTGTCCTTATCCTCCGGTAGCACCTCGGCAAAGTAGCGGTCGATGCCCAGCTCCCGGGCGACCGCTTCGGCCACATCCTGGCTGTCCCCGGTCAGCATGGCGACTTCCACCCCCATTTCGTGCAGGCGCTGCACGGCGGTCCGGCTCTCCGTGCGGATCACGTCTGCCAGGGCGAAGGCCGCCTGCACCCGGTCTTCCCCCACTAAATAGACCACGGTCTGGCCTTTCTGGCCGGCTTCCTGGCTGAAACGGGTCAGGGCCGGGGGTTGTTGCAAACCGAGCACTTCCAACAGTCCCGGGCTGCCTACGTACACGGTTTTGCCGTCCACCCGGGCGCGCACCCCGCGCCCCTTGATCGCCTCGAAGTTGCCCACCGCGGGGAGATCTAGATTCTTCTCCTCGGCCGCCTGGCGGATCGCCCGGGCGATGATGTGCTCAGAATCGCCCTCCACGGCGGCCGCCAGGGCCAGCGCTTGCTGGGGATTTAACCCGTCTACGCTGGTGAAATCTACGATGCCCTGCTCGCCTTTGGTCAGGGTGCCGGTCTTGTCGAAGATCACCGTGTCGATCTCGCGGGCAGCTTCCAGCGCCAGGCGGTCGCGCACCAGGATGCCGTTGCGTGCGCCGATCGAAGTGGTGATCGCCACCACCAGCGGGATGGCCAGA
>DATDRQ010000177.1:0-4339 GCA_035291645.1 Anaerolineales bacterium | reverse complement strand
AAAACCTACCATCCGGAATACCTGGTCTTGCAAGCAGGACTCTTCCCGCGCCTTGAGCAGGGATTTGTCAAGGAGAACTGTCAGAAAGCGCATGATTTTCCGGGAGCTGATTACGGATATCCTGCAAACCTGTATGTTTTCTCTTGTAACAGATGAGATAAAATTGGGCGCGGTTTGGACAGTGAGCGATGAAATTTACCTCAACTGAAATCCCGGAAGTGATTTTAATCGAACCAAGCATCTACGTTGATGAGCGTGGTTTTTTCATGGAAACATTCCAGGCGCAGACCTTCGCCGAATATGGGGTCTCGGCCCAGTTCGTTCAGGATAACCACTCCGGTTCAAAAAAGGGGATTCTGCGCGGTTTGCATTATCAGATCCGGCAGCCACAGGGGAAACTGGTCCGGGTAGTGGCAGGAGAAATCTTCGACGTGGCTGTAGACCTTCGGCGTAGCTCACCAACCATTGGACGGTGGACAAGCCAAATACTAACGGCGGAGAACCGGCTGCAGTTATGGGTCCCACCCGGTTTTGCTCATGGATTTTATGTCCTCTCCGATTGGGCCGAAGTGATCTACAAGGCAACCGACTATTATGCTCCCGAGTGGGATCGCACTCTGTTATGGTGTGACCGGGAGGTTGGGATCGAATGGCCTCTCCCGCATGGCGGATTGCCAGATCTTTCCTTAAAAGATACGAAAGGAAAACCGTTCCGGGAAGCAGAAACATATGAATGAGAATTCGTCCTTTTACGGACAGAACTAGGAGGGGATTGGAAATTTGATGCAAAATATTTTTGTCACCGGGGGAGCTGGATTTATCGGCTCAAATTTCGTCCGCTACCTTCTAGTTGCAGACCCATCTATCAAGGTGATCAACCTGGACGCCCTGCGCTATTCCGGGAGTCACGAGAATTTGAAGGAATTACCTGACCAGGACAGGCATACTTTCATCCACGGGGATATTTGCGACCGGGAGCTGGTCGAGGATTTGCTGCGTGTCTACCGGGTGGATACCCTGGTGCATTTCGCGGCCGAATCGCATGTAGACCGCTCGATCCTGGATCCACAGCCGTTCATCCAGACCAATATCGTCGGCACCTACACCCTGTTAGAAGCTGCCCGGCAGGTCTGGCTGGTGGAGAAATCTCTACCTCGAAATGCAGTGCGCTTCCATCACGTTTCTACTGATGAAGTTTTTGGATCGCTGCTGCCTGGGGCGCAGGCGTTCTCAGAAACGACCCCTTACGCTCCGAACTCCCCCTACGCCGCCTCGAAGGCTTCCAGCGATCATCTCGTGCGGGCCTATCACCATACCTACCAGTTACCTGTCACCATCACGAACTGCTCGAATAATTACGGGCCGTATATGTTCCCGGAAAAGCTGATCCCTCTCATGATCTTTAATGCTTTGGACGGAAAACCACTGCCGGTTTACGGAGATGGGCAGCAGATTCGCGACTGGTTGTACGTCGAAGACCATTGCGAGGCGATCTGGAACGTTTTACGGAAAGGCAAGTCTGGTGAGACCTATAACATCGGAGGGAACAACCAGCCGACTAATCTGACCGTCGTGCAGACCCTGTGTGATATCCTGGATGAGTACCGACCTGACTCGCCGTTCGTACCCCACGCCTCTTTGATCCAGTTCGTCGTCGATCGCCCGGGTCACGACCGGCGATATGCCATGGATATCACCAAGATCCGGAACGAGTTAGGTTGGCAGCCCAAGCAGTCGTTGGATAGCGGGCTCCGGAATACCGTCGAATGGTATCTAATGCATCCGGAATGGGTTGCAGCGATCCGTAAGCAGAGCGACTACCAGACCTGGTTGAATCGTAATTACGAAACAAGAGGAGGGGCGGCATGAAAGGTATCATCTTGGCAGGCGGGCGCGGCACACGGCTGTATCCTTTGACGATCGGGGTCAGCAAGCAGCTGCTGCCGGTATACGACAAACCGATGGTCTATTATCCCCTATCGATGCTGATGCTGGCAGGCATACGCGAGATTCTGGTTATCAGCTCTCCAGAAGCGCTACCGGCGTTTCGAATGCTGCTCGGCAGCGGCAGCCAATGGGGGTTAGAATTTTCTTACCGCGAGCAGGCCGAACCACGCGGGCTGGCAGATGCCTTCCTGGTGGGGAGGGAGTTCATTGCCGGAGAACCGGTGTGCCTGATTCTGGGGGACAACATCTTCTTTGGACACGGTCTACCGGATAGTCTGCAGCGCTGCTCGGATTTGCGCAAGGGAGCGATGATCTTCGCCTATCCGGTGCGAGATCCGGAGCGCTATGGCGTGGTTGAGTTCGACGATCAGGGAAAGGCGCTGAGCATCGAGGAAAAACCGGTCAAACCGCGTTCTAATTACGCCGTGCCGGGGATTTACTTCTATGACGATAAGGTGGTTGAGTTTGCCGAATCCCTGCGGCCCTCCGGGCGCGGGGAATTGGAGATCACAGACTTGAATTGCCTCTATCTGGAGCGAGGCGACCTTCAAGTGGAGGTACTCGGGCGCGGCATCGCCTGGTTGGATGCCGGGACGCATGAGTCTCTGCTACAGGCAGCCAGTTTTGTCCAGGCAGTCGAAGAACGTCAGGGTATGATGATCTCATGTCCGGAGGAGATCGCTTATCGGATGGGCTACATTGGAAATAAAGAGCTGCGCCAACTGGCTGCGCAGATTAACAACCAATATGGGAGTTACCTGCTGAGCCTGCTTGAAGAAAACTCACCTTAATTGACCCCTTGATCCGTTAATGATGCGCATCCTGTTATTGGGTAAATATGGACAGCTGGGTTGGGAGCTGCGCCGGGCACTGGCTCCATTAGGGGAGATCCGGGCACTCGATTTTCCGGAGATCGATCTCACCCAGCCAGATAGCATCCGACCGGTCATCCAGGAATTCCAACCACAGGTGATCATTAATGCGACTGCCTATACCGCCGTCGACCGGGCGGAAAACGAGCATGACCTTGCCATGGCGATCAACCAGGCTGCTCCGGGGACCATGGCCGAGGAAGCAAGCCAGGTTGGCGCGGCTTTGATCCACTTTTCTACCGATTACGTCTTCGACGGAACCAAAGGATCGGATTATGTCGAAAGCGATCGGCCAAATCCGTTGAATATTTACGGTCTGAGCAAGTTGGGAGGCGAGCAGGCGATCTTAGATGCCGGTGGAGATTACCTGATCCTGCGCACCAGTTGGGTGTACAGCTCGCGCCGGGAGAGTTTCGTGATGAAGGTCCTGGAGTGGGCGCGAACGCAGACCAGCCTGCGGATCGTGGGCGATCAGGTGAGCAACCCGACCTGGTGCCGGATGCTGGCAGAAGTCACCGGGCAGTTATTGGCGAGCAGTGGGCGAGATCCTGCCGGGTGGCTGGGCGAGAGACGCGGCATCTATCACCTGGCAGGCAGCGGGCGGGCCAGCCGCTTTGAATGGGCCAGAGCGATCCTGGCGCTCGACCCGCGGCCTGAAGAGCAGATCGCACAAGACATCATCCCTGCTTTGACGGAGGAATTTCCGACCCCAGCCTTGCGCCCTCTGCACTCGGCGCTCAACTGCGACCTTTTCAACCATACGTTCGGGCTGCGTTTGCCAGATTGGCAGCAAGTGTTACCGCTGGCGATGGAGGTCGAGTAGTGGCTGCTGGCGATCCGCCAACCGTCTTCGATGCTTATTATTTTGCTCATGGCTGCGGGCGCGCTTACCAGCGCGATTCGACCTGGTTAAGAGCGTTCGCTGCGATTGCCGACCGGATCGTGAGCGACCTCAATCCGCGGACTGTGTTGGATGCAGGCTGCGCGATGGGTTTCCTGGTGGAGGGGCTGCGCCAGCGTGGGGTGGAGGCGTATGGGGTGGATATCTCGGAATACGCCATCCAAAACGTTCACCCTGAGATCCGGCCTTACTGCCGGGTTGGATCGGTTGCCGAGCCGTTCCCACAATCTTACGACCTGATCGTCAGCATCGAGGTCTTAGAGCACATGTCTCAGGCCGAAGCGGAACAGGCCATCCGGAACTTCTGCCAGTACACCGACAGGATCTTATTCTCCTCGACGCCGTTCGATTACCGGGAGGCTACGCATTTCAACGTCCAGCCGCCGGAATACTGGGCGGAACAGTTCGCCCGCCATAGTTTTCTGCGCGACGTGGATTTCGATGCCTCCTTCGTCACACCCTGGGCGGCGCTCTATACTCGCAGCAATGAACCCATCCATCGCATCGTTCGCAACTACGAAAGGCGCTTCTGGCTGACCGGCAAGGAGAACGTCGATCTGCGCAGCCTGACGCTCGAGATGCGCGACCAGCTGGCGGAAAGCGAGCAGAAGATCGAGCG
>DATDRQ010000176.1:0-2464 GCA_035291645.1 Anaerolineales bacterium | reverse complement strand
GCACGGCTGGAACGGATCGCCGCTTCGATATCTGGGACGAGCAGGTTGGGTAGGAGGCTGGTGAACAGGCTGCCTGGTCCGACCACTATTAAATCCGCCGAGAGGATCGCCTGAACTGCTTGTGGGAATGCCAGTGGCGCGATCGGCTCCAGCCAGACCCGGTTTACTTTGCCAGTCGATTCAGGGATCTTACTCTCCCCCTGCACCCGGACTTCGGTCGTCAAATGAGGCAGCATAACATCGGCAACCAACCTGACATCGTTCAAAGTCGAAGGCAATACTCGCCCGCTAACAGACAATACACGGCCTGATTCTGCGATCGCCTCCTCGAAGCTGCCGGTCAACTCGGAAAGCGCGGAGATGAACAAGTTACCGAAGGAATGACCGTCTAGACCGCTCGAACCGTTTGGAAAGCGATATTGGAATAGCTGGGTTAGCATCGCCTCATCGTTAGAGAGTGCCGCTAAACAGTTGCGGATGTCCCCGGGGGGGAGGATACCGAGCATCTGGCGCAGCCGGCCTGAAGAACCTCCATCATCGGCAACGGTGACGATCGCCGTGAGATTATTCGTGAATTCCTTAAGACCCCTCAGCAAAGTTGCCAAGCCATGCCCTCCCCCGACCACAACCACGCGAGGACCACGCTCGCGCCGGCGGTGACCGGCGAGTGCGTCGACCATGCGCCGCCCAGGTCGGAGGAACGGAGCCATTAAGGAATGATTCACCCCCCAGATGCCGATCACGACCAAGGCAACCCCAAGCCCGCCGAAGATGAGGGCGCGCAGTGGTCTTGGTAGAAACCGAAGAGAGGCGGTCGAAATCAGCGGGAGCCACCACGTATCCGGGGCTGTTCGATACACATCCAGGATCAAGATTGCCAGGCCAACACCCAGCAGGGTTGTACCAAGCAACACCAGGAGAAACCACCTTTTTACTCCTAATCCCGGAACCAGCCAGCGTAATGATTGCCGTAAACCTCCCCCCACGCGCTTGTACCAAGGTGCATTGTACTTACCGTTCATACAGGTTCATGATAGCAGTCTTTTAGGCAGCCGTCAACAGGAATGAGTTCTGGCTGGTTGATGTTTTGGCGCGGTTCCGTTCCACACACAAAGTTTCATTGACCATCGTGCCAGAATAGAGATTTGATTTTTCCGGTAGTGAATCTCCTGCGATAAATCGAACAATTGTTATGCTATACTTTGGCTCATCTCCAGGTATAAACAACTCTGTAGAGAATATCGTTCTAAAAATCGTCCAGCGTAAATCTTCAAGGATTCGATTTTCTCGACAATGCTTATGGCACAACGATATAAAAGATGGCAAATCGGCTCAAGACTTAGCCTCGAAGCCGAACGAGCTCTCCAGAATTATCCGCCCCTCTTACGGCAAATCTTATTTAATCGTGGCTTCGTGACGAATGAGCTGGCCTACCAGTATATAGCCGCTGCTCTGCCTGATGGGACCCAGGGCAAGCGTCTCGCCGGCATTGCACAGGCCGTAGAACGGATCAGCTGGGCATTGAGACGCGGCGAACAAATTATAGTTTATGGAGATTATGACGCCGATGGGGTCACTGCTTCGGCTTTGCTGGTGCAGACCCTGGGTAGGTTTGGAGTCCAGGTCCGGGGTTATATACCCAATCGTTTCGATGAAGGGTATGGATTAAACAAGGATGCGTTACACCAATTGAAGGATGAAGAAGCAGGACTCGTCATCACGGTGGATTGTGGAGTCCGATCCATCGAGGAGGCCGAGTATGCCAGAAGCATCGGTCTGGATCTGATCATCACCGACCACCACCATCCTGGAGCGGAACTGCCTGACTGCGTTGCACTCGTGAATCCCAAGCAGCCAAAGGACGATTATCCTGATAAAGATCTGGCGGGCGTTGGACTGGCATTTAAATTGGCTTCGGCGCTCCTGGAGGATTGTGGACAGCATCTCACCGAACAGCTCGAATTATCCGAGCTGCTGGACCTTGTGGCGGTAGGGACTGTCGCTGATTTAACCCCCCTCAAGGGCGAGAACCGGGCTCTCGTCCGGGCGGGTTTACAGTCCATCCGCAATCCACGCCGGCAGGGTCTGCTGTCCCTGATCGGGACTGCCGGGTTGCGCCCCGACCGTATCACTGCCAGCCAGATCGCGTTTGCCATCGGGCCGCGCTTGAACGCTGCCGGGAGACTTGATTCGGCCTTGGCCGCCTTCCAGTTATTAACCACGCAGGATGTGGTCGAGGCAGGCCAGATCGCCCAGCAGCTAGAAATCCAGAACCGGGAACGACAACAGATCACGCGGGAGATTCAGGCAGCTGCCGAACGGATTGCACTCGAAAAGGACACAGATGCACTCCTGCTTTTCGCTGCTCATGAAGAATTCAATGCCGGCGTCGTAGGACTGGCGGCCTCGAGGTTGTGCGATCACTATCATCGTCCGGCGATCGTCGCCTCCAAGGGGCCAACGC
>DATDRQ010000175.1:0-12868 GCA_035291645.1 Anaerolineales bacterium | reverse complement strand
GCCAAAATACCAGGACTCGAACTGGTCGAGCAGCCGGGCGGCTGGCCCGCCGCTGCGACCCAGGCTGTAGGCTGCCCGGGCGCTGGCCTGAGGGTCCAGGTAGAAGCCCAGCTGGGCGGGCGAGGCCAGCCAGTACTTCTCCCCGTCGCGCAGCAAAATGCGGCCCTGGTCGGGGTAGACCAGGCGCTCCTGGAGCAGCGCGGCGGCCTGCTCGGTGCGCTTGCCGGACAGGTCGAGGCCGGCGATGTGCACGCCCGGGTAGATGCGCCCAGCGAAATAGGCGTTGAAAGCCAGCAGCGTGGTGAACAGCAGGATGAAGAAAACGGCCAGACCGCCCACCACAGCCAGGGAAAGCTGTGGAATGAGGGCCAGTAAACGGTAAGTCGGGGAGTAGGTGGGGGACGGATTTCTCATAAAGTAGTTAACGCTAAGGCTTCCAGCCGGGTTCCATAGAATGAGAGATTTATTGTACCAAAAAATGGGCTTGTACCTTTTTTCATTAATTTAATATTCTTAATTCTTCGCCTATAATAATATATATCTTCAACAACTCGTCTCAGTTTAAAGATAACCGAATACCTGCCGAGGGGTGGAAGAATTCGCGTTGCCGGGTAACTCAAATTAAATAACGGCGGCAATCCAATAACTGCGGAGGTGCATTCGCTATTAATTTCAAGGTTTTAAGGGAAGCCAGTCTGTCTGCGCGCTTCCCATTTCATGACCTGTGGTCAGTACGAAGTTCCAACTACCAACCAAGGAGAAAACACGATGTTCAAGAAGCTGTTGAATTTTCTGGCGCTTTTCGCCGTCCTGGGGGGATTGTTCCTCTCTGCCCCGCGCGCGCACCCGGTTAAAGCCGAGGGGGAGCAGACCTATCTGGTGCTGTATAAACAGGAAAAAGTCCCTGCGGATGCAGCCAGCGTATTCGCCAATGCAGGCGGCTCGCTGGTTTACTCCTACAACCAGATCGGGGTCGCCATCGCCCGCTCCGGTAACGCTGAATTTCGCAATAACCTGCTCAAAGACGCGCGCGTCGAAGGCGCGGCCTCGACGGCAGGCTTTGGCGTTCAATTAAACGAGGATTTTGAAGTCGTGGATGCCGCTGAACTGGCTCAGTACACCACCGCTGGGAGCTGGGGCGATCCCCTATCCGGCTCACAATGGGATATGCGCCAGATTCACGTCCCCGAAGCCTATGCGATCACCGGCGGCAGCCCGTCGGTCGTGGTCGGAGACATCGACACCGGGCTCGACTACACCCACCCGGATCTGGCTGCCAATGTCGACTTTGCCAACAGCGTGTCTTGCGTGGGCGGCGTCCCGAACCAGGACCCGGCAGCCTGGAATGATGACAACGGGCACGGCACCCACACTGCCGGCACCATCGCCGCCGCGGCGAACGGGATCGGCATCGTCGGCGTGGCGCCGAACGTCAAGATCGCCGGTATTAAAGCTGGAAACGCAGACGGTTTCTTCTTCCCCGAAGCCGTCGTGTGCTCCTTCATGTGGGCGGCTGAACACCACCTCGACGTCACCAACAACAGCTACTTCGCCGACCCGTGGTTGTTCAACTGCCGCAATGACGCCGAACAGCGCGCCATTTGGAAGGCTGAGCAGCGCGCCATCCGCTACGCCATGCAGCAAGGCGTGGTCGTGGTAGCCGCCGAGGGCAACGAGAATATCGATCTGTCCAAGCGAAACATCGATACTATCAGCCCCGACACGGATCCTAATCCTCCGCCCCGGGAGGTCACGAACGCGTGTGTCGTCATCCCGGTCGAGATCTCCGGGGTGGTCGGCGTCACTGCAGATGGCGCCAGGCTGCAGAAGTCCTACTACTCTACCTACGGTGTCGGCGTCACGCAGGTGGTGGCGCCGGGCGGAGATCGCCGTTTCCAGGACCCCGGCGACGGATCAAGAGGCTTTGTGCTGTCAACCTTCCCGGGCAACCGGTATGCATTGGCCCAAGGCACCTCGATGGCCTCTCCGCACGCCGCTGGCGTAGCTGCATTGATCATCAGCCAGCGCGGAAAGATGTCACCGGGTGCCGTTCAAGCGGCATTGACTTCCACGGCCGACCCGCTGCCCTGCCCGCCCAATCCCTTCAACCCCGGACCGCCTTTCATCTTCCTGGCCACTTGCGTGGGAGGGGATGGATACAACGGGTTCTACGGACATGGTCAGGTCAATGCGCTGAGTGCCGTCACCCACCTGCCGTAATTCTATCGTGCAGGGTTAAGCTGAAAAACGCTACCCAATAGATCCTTTCCAGGTCTTCGCAAACCTACGCCCGCCAGAACCGGCGGGCGTAGTTCTTTTCCGGCTTCGCGTTGCTGTTTCACCGATCGTGTATAATCGCGGCCAGGAACTCTTTCACCGCCGGTTTCGTCTTTCCTCCCAGGAGAGGATCGAATGTCATTTCGTTCGCCGCGGCAGGTAATCCCGTTGTCCTTAAAAAAAATCGCTCAGCCCCACCGTCTTCCCCCGGCGCTTCGTTTTCCCCTGGGCATGGTCCTGGGATTGTTCTTGCTCATCTCCCTGGCCTGCTCGTTGCCTGGAATCGGTCGCCAGGTCGGGGGCACGCCCTCGCCCACACCTCAGGCTTCCCCCGCCAGTGTGTTTCCGACCCCGATCGAGCCCACCTCGACGCCCCGGCCCTTGCCTCCGGCCCTGGTGGAGAGCGATCCCGCGCCGCAATCCGAGGTCTCCTTGGACGGTGCCATCACCCTGTATTTCAACCAGCCCATGGACCGCAAATCGGTGGAGGCTTCCTTCCGCGGTATCCCCGGCACGTTCACCTGGGTGGACGACTCGACCCTGGTGTTCACCCCCCAGGAATCCTTCGCGCCGGATACGGAGGTCAACCTGACCCTGGACACGCTGGTGAGGGCCAGCAACGGTCTTTTGCTGGCCGAGCCGATCAGCCTGACCTACCAGACGGTCGGATATCTGCAATTATCCCAGCGCCTGCCTGAGCCTGAAACGCAGTCCGTCGATCCCTCCTCGGCGATCGTGGCGGCTTTTAACCGCCCGGTCGTCCCCTTAGGAGCGGACCCTGTCTCCCTTCCTCCGGCGTTCGACCTGGAACCGGTCGCCCAGGGGCGCGGGGAGTGGCTCAACACCAGCACCTATATCTTCTATCCCGAGCCGGCCCTGGCCGGAGGGGTCGAATACCGGGTCCAGGTGGATGAAGACCTGCAGGGGGTGGATGGGAGCCCTCTCCAGGCTGCGGAATCCTGGACCTTTACCACCCAGGAGCCGGCCCTGCTGGACTTTCAGCCGCAAGACCGCGCCTCGAACGTCCGCCTGGACGAACCGGTCGTCCTGACCTTTAACCAGCCGATGGATCCTGAGAGTGTAGAGGCTAATTTCGAACTGGCCGAGTCAGACGGTATCCCGGTATCCGGTGAATTCCTCTGGAATGAGGATCTGACCGTGCTGACCTTCCAACCGGCCGGTCTGCTCAAACGCGACCGCCTCTACACCCTGACCCTGGGGGAGCAAACCCTCTCGGGTGGAGGGACGCCGCTCGAGACCGGTGAGCGATTAAATTTCCAGACGGTTCCAGACCTGGAGGTGATCTCCAGCCAGCCCGCCGAGGGCGACCCGCTGAACGTGTACGGCAGCGTGATCGTCCGGTTCAACGCGCCTGTTCAACCCAAGGACGTGCTGCAGTTCATCACCTTTGTGCCCCAGGTGCCGAATCTACAGGCGTACGTCGACGAGGTCGAGCGTGCTCTCACGCTGTATGGCAGTTTCAGCCCGGAAACCGATTACACCCTGATCCTCTCTCCCAATCTGCCCGACGAATGGAACGGCAGGTTGGGTGAGGAGTACGTGGTCCCCTTCCGCACCACCCCGCTCGATCCCGGCCTGTACGTCACGACCGGCAATGATGTTATCTTCCTGACCCCCGAGGAATCCAGTTTGAACCTGCAGGCGGTCAACGTAGAGCAGCTCTCGATGACCCTGGGCCGGCTGCCGCTGGAGGATTTCCAGGCCATGCTCGCCCAGGGGGGTTACGACCTGCGCCTGGCTTATTCGCTAGAAGACGGGGAGACCACGCAACTGGCCCTGGATGTGCCCAGGAACCAGGCAACTACGGTGACTCTGCCGCTCTCGCTGGATGGCCAGCCATTGGAGCCGGGTCTTTACTTCCTGCGTTTCAACCAGCTCGGGCCAAATATGTATGCCGGTCCCTACCTGCTGGTGGTCAGCAACGTCAACCTCACCCTCAAGAAGAGCGCGATCGACGCACTGGTTTGGGCTGTCGATCTGCGGGACGGCCGCGCGATCGCGGATGCGCCGGTTACGCTCTATGCGGAGTCCGGGGAGGAGATCGTCAGCGGACGGACCGGTGCACAAGGACTGTACCGGTCTGGCTTCGAGCCGCGCAAGGATTCTTACGGCCTGGTCTATGCCATCCTGGGTCAGCCGGGCCAGGAGGATTTTGGAGCGGGGCTCTCTTACTGGAGCCAGGGGCTGGATATCTACAACTTCGGCTATCAGGCCGATTACAACCCGCCGCATCTGCAGGCCTACCTGTACACCGACCGTCCGGTCTACCGCCCGGGGCAGACGGTCTACTTCCGGGCGATCGTCCGGCAGGCTTACAACGGCCGCTATACCCTTCCGGAACAGTCCAGTTTCGAACTCGGCCTGTTCAACGAGATCGGCGAGCCGGTCACTACCTTCCATCTGCCTCTCTCGGCCTTCGGCACTGCCCATGGCTCCTACGATTTGCCAGACGACATCGCTCCCGGGGCTTTCAACCTGACCAGCGAGGCAGCCAATTACAGCTCCGTGTCCTTCCAGGTGGCCGAGTACCGCAAGCCGGAGATCGATCTCGGCGTCACGTTTGCCTCCGAGCAATCCCTGGCCGGGGAGCCTCTGCAGGCGGGTGTGGATGCCCGCTACTTCTTCGATGCGCCGGCGGGGAACGTTCCCCTGACCTGGGCGCTGTTCCGGACGCGCAGCGATTTCCACCTGCCTGGTTACCAGGTCGGCAAGCTGGACCTGGATTGGTTCTCCCCCTTCCCCGGGCTGAACATCCCGGTCTTCGGCGAGCAGGTCGCTCAAGGAGAGGGGGAAACCGACCCGCAAGGTAAATTTCAGCTGGAGCTGCCCACCGATCCGGCCGATGTGCGCTACACCTATACCCTGGAAATCACCGCCATAGACGAGAGCGGCCTGCCGGTTAGCGCCCGTTCCAGCACCCAGGTGAACCCGGCCCAGTTCTATATCGGCGTTCGACCGGATGCCTGGGTCGGCCGGGCCGGGGAAGAGTTCGGCTTCGAAGTGCTGGTCGTGGATTGGGGGCAGGAACCGACCGGCGAGCGATCGCTGCGGGGGGAGTTCCGCAAGGTCACCTGGGAACGGGTCGATCCGGAGACCTCCACTCCCTTTGACTTCCCACGGTTCGAGCCGAGTTACACCCCGGTGGGGAGCACGGACTTCGTCACTGGACCGGATGGCAAGGCTCGCCTGGCGTTTACCGCCCAGGAGCCGGGCACTTACCAGCTCGACGTTTCCGGGTTGCAGCCCGGCGAGCAGGACGCCCTGACCCAGGCGCTGCTGTGGATCAGCGGCCCCGGAGAGGCCATCTGGCCGGACCTGCCCAACCAGGCCTTGCGCCTGAGCGCGGACAAGGAATCCTACCAGCCCGGAGAAACCGCCCAGGTCTTCATCCCCAACCCGCTCGGTCAAGGTACCCAGGCCCTGGTCAGCCTGGAGCGGGGCGTCGTCATGCGGGACCAGGTGATCGACCTGCAGGGCAACGGGACTACCCTTTCCGTGCCGTTGGGTGAGGAAGATGCACCCAATGTCTTCGTGGCCGTTACCCTGTTCAAGCCGCAGGACGGCGAGCTGGCCGATTTCCGCCAGGGTTACCTGATTTTGCCGGTGGCTCCCACCGAGCTGGCCCTGAATGTTACCGTAACCGGAGAGCCATCTCGGACGATCCCGGGGGGCGACGTCGACCTGAGTTTGCAGGTGACCGACGCGGCGGGTGCGCCTGTCGAGGGCGAGTTCTCTCTCTCCGTGGTGGATAAGGCTGTCCTGGCTCTGGCCGATCCAAACTCCCAGGATATCCTCCCGGCCTTTTACGATACGCAGCCATTGGGCGTGCAGACCAGCCTCTCTCTGGCGGCCTCCACCCGGCGCCAGCTGTTCAACCCGGGCGGCATGGGTGGTGGAGGCGGCGATCTGGCCCTACCCATCCAGGTGCGCGAGCTCTTCCAGGATACGGCTTTCTGGACCGCCGAGCTTGCCACCGATGCGGATGGCCGGGCGGAGGTGACCGTGCCTCTGCCCGATAACCTGACCACCTGGGAAGTCGACGTGCGCGGGGTGACCTCGGACACGCGGGTCGGCCAGGATAAGGCAGAGCTGGTCACCACCAAAGACCTGCTGGTGCGCCCGGTGACGCCGCGCTTCCTGGTACAGGGAGACCATGCCCTGCTGGCAGCCGTCGTGCAGAACAACACCCAGGTGGAGCTGCAGGTGGACGTCGCCTTACAGGCCGCCGGCTTCACCCTGGATGACCCGGACCAGGCCATTCAGCAGGTGAGCTTGCCAGCGGGAGGTCGCGCCCGGCTGCATTGGTGGGGCACTGCCGGGGACGTGGAGAGCGTCGATCTGGTCTTCTCCGCCGACGCCGGGGCCTACCAGGACGCCGCCCGCCCGGAGCTCGGCCCGCTCCCGGTCCGCCATTACACCGCCCCACAGACCTTCGGCACTTCCGGATTGCTCGAAGAGGACGGGGAGCTGCTCGAGCTGGTCAGCCTGCCCAGATCGTTTGATCCGCAGGGCGGCGCGCTGGATATCGAGCTGGCCCCATCCCTGGGAGCCGCCATGCTGAAAGCCCTGGATGTCCTCGAGTACCAGCCCTATGACTGCAACGAACAGGCCGTCTCGCGTTTCCTGCCCAACCTGGAGACCTACCAGATCATGCGGGATTTCGGCATCCAGGATCCTGCGCTGGAATCCCGGCTAGAGCGCACCCTGGAGGACAGCCTGGGACAGCTGCTCGCCCGCCAGAATGAGGACGGCGGGTGGGGCTGGTGCGCCAGCAGCCCGAGCGATGGCTACATTACCGCCTACGTCCTGTTCGGGCTGACCCGGGCGAGCCAGGCCGGATCGAGTGTCGACGAAGAGGTGATCCAGGCCGCGGTCGATTATCTGCACGCCGCCTTGCCCGCGGTGGAGATGCTGGACGAGACCTGGGAGCTCGACCGCCTGGCCTTCGAGCAGTTTGCCCTGGCTCAGGCCGGGGCAGGGGACCTGGGCGGGGTTAGTGCCCTGTATGAAGTGCGCGAGAGGATAAACCCCTGGGCGCAGGCCCTGCTGGCCCTGACCTTGGAGGGCCTGTCTCCGGACGACGAGCGCATCCAGACGCTAGTTTCCGAGTTAGAGACGGACGCCCTGCGCTCTGCGACCGGCGCCCACTGGGAGAACCAGCAGCCGGGTTGGCAGAACATGAGCACGACCTTGCAGTCCACAGCGGTGGTCCTGTATGCCCTGGCCCAGCACGATCCCGCCTCCCCTCTGGTGGCGGATGCGCTGCGCTACCTGATGGCCCACCGGGAGGCTTCTGGTGGCTGGGCTTCTACCTACGAGACGGCCTGGACTTTGTTGGCGCTGGCGGAGACGATGAAGGGTACCGGCGAGTTGAGCGGGGACTTCGCCTTCGCCGCCGGGCTCAACTACGCCCCCCTGTTGGACGGTCAGGCCGGAGCAACCGCGCAGCTCAACCCGGTGACTGCCAGTGTTCCTGTGGCGGATCTGTATCCGAACGATCCGAACGCGCTGGTGATCGGGCGCGGCGCCGGGCCGGGACGCCTGTACTACAACGCCCACCTGACCGTGAACCGGCCGGTGGAAGAGGTGGCGCCCCTCGACCAGGGCATCGGCGTCTCACGCGCTTACTACCGGAGCGAGCAGGATTGCTCCGTGGAATGCGAACCCATCCAGGGCGCCCAGGCAGGGCAGCTGGTCACCGTGCGCCTGACGTTGACCCTGCCCGAGACGGCGTACTACTTGATGGTAGAAGACTACATCCCCGCCGGGAGCGAAGTGCTCGATACCAGCTTGAAAACCAGCCAGCAGGGCGCCGAGCCAGCTTATGATCCGAGCCGCCCCTATGAGCAGGGCTGGGGTTGGTGGGAGTTTGGTGCCCCTCAGGTCTATGATGACCACATCGCCTGGACGGCGGAATCGCTCCCCCCAGGCACCTACGAACTGGTATACCAGCTGGTTAATGGGCAGCCAGGCGAGTACCAGGTTTTGCCGGCGCGCGCCTGGCAGTTTTACTTCCCGGAAGTCCAGGGCAACAGCGCCGGCCAGCTATTCGAGATCGGGGAATAAGTTTGGGCGCGGCCTGCGGGCCGCGCAGGCTTGTGCGCAAGCACGCTTGCGTGCAAGCACGGATTCGAAGACCGCCGTATCAAAAAAGAGCGCTTAGCGGGTGTACTCGTTCACCGGGTAGGTGTACCCGGCCTCGATCCGATCCCCGGCCTCCAGGTGCGTCCTCAGGTACTGCCCGCAGTTAGACCCGATGTAGTTCTCTTCCGGCTCGCCGATGCTGACGATCGTCTGGTACCCGGCTGCCTGGAGAGCCTGGATCAGGTGGTCCGACTCCGCATCCTGGTGGGGGTTAATGTAAGAGGACAGGCCGTTTTCGATCGCCTGGTAGGTGGGGTTGAGCGGTGTGATCTTGATCAGGAATCTCGCCGGGTCGAAATGGTTTAGCAATATGCCGACGTCCACCGGCATATCCTTTGCCAGGGCGAAGTTCAACGTGATCTTGCGGTCCCCTGGTTCGAAGAACCTCTCTCCATACGCCGCCATACGGTGGAAGTCCCACTTCTTCACCGGGATCAGCCGATCGCGCAGGGCAAGGTCCGTGGTGTGGATGGAAAATTGAAATTGGAAGCGTCCATCCGGATATCTCCTGCGTTTTATTTCCAGCAGCCTGTCGAAGAAAAGGTCGGTCCCCAGCGGTGCCACCGTGGAGATAGAGGGCATGAACCCGGGGACCTCATACCGGTGCGGGATCTCCTCAATCACATCCAGCACGCTTAGATTTAATGAGGGTTCCCCCATGCGGGCAAACTGGATCTTGAACTGTTGCGAGGGGATCCGGCCAGCGGGGTATCGTTTCCGCACCAGGAAATCCACCTGGGCCAGGATGTCCTCCTTCGATACTTTTCCGGCGTAATGCCCACCCGCGTCGCACATCTGGCAGCCGACCGGGCAGCCGTACATCGTCGAGACCAGCAACACCCATTTCTCTTCCCGCGGCAGGGGCGGCTGGAGCGATTCGACGCACTCCACCAGCTTCCCTTCGCTGAGTTCTACGATGTAAACGACGGCGATCTGTTCGTCCCCGGTCGAGGCAATGATGTTCATCTACCGCTTCTCCTTTTGATAAATCTTCATGGCAGCCAGGATGCCGTCCCCGATCGCGATCGAAGTCTGGCGAAAGATCCCATTCTTGACGTCCCCAATAAAGTGAAGCAGTCCCTTCTCTTCCAGTTTGCCAGCCATCGCCTGCAGGCGGCTGGCGATAAAGTCGAGGTGCGGTTCCCTGCCGTACGCCACCACCAGAGCCTCGCAGCATATAGACCTGTTAAAACCTGCCTGCGAGTATTCGAGTTTTAGCCGGGATAACGGCTCGACCTCTATCCGGTCGATCGACACGCCCTCAAAATACTCGATGGCAGGTTCCTCCCGGGCGCGTTCCCACAGCAGGGGCAGGCATTTGAGTTCGGTTCCCCGGTTCAAGATGAGCACCTGGTTCTTTCTCCCCAGGTTCAAGGCGTAATCGAAGGCGGCGTCGCCTGCTCCCAGGATTACGATTCTATTGCCTGCCAGGTTTGACAGCGGGTAGACCTCGAAGAATATCAAGTCCCAGGCAGCAGCCGGGAGATCGGGGAACACAAAAGGCTTGGGTTTCGTCCCGGAGGCGATCACCACAATGTGTGCTGATATTTCCCCTGCGCTCGTTTCTGCGTGAAAGACTCCCCCCGAAAAGTCAAGCCGGGTGACTTCCCCGTGCGTGATCCGCAGTGAATAATCCCGGACATGCTGCTCCAGCAAGCGGACCAGCGCCGGACCGGGAATCCCACCGGGGAATCCCGGGTAATTTTCTACCAGGTTGGCGTTCCGCAGCAGCCCTCCTATCGAGCTGCGCTCGACGAGATGGGGTTCGATCCCGTAGCGTTTAAGCTGCATTGCGGTGGCTACCCCTGCCGGTCCCGCCCCGATAATAAGCACTTCGTCAACGCTCATATTCTGCTTGCAAGGCAGCCAGGACCTGTTCGACCAGGATGGGGGTCGCCATCCCGTGGGACAGGTTCAACAACGTGGCTGCGTGGAAGTCCCGGTTGTAAGTCGCCGTGCCGTCGATGGCGAAAAAGACGCCGAAGCCGCGCATGAACGCCGAGCGAGCCGTGCTCTCACAGCACAGGTGAGTCATCACCCCGCAGATCACCACCTGGGTCACCCCTCTCTGTCGCAGCTGTTCCTCAAGATCTGTCTGGAAGAAGGCATCGTACTGGCTCTTTCGCAGGATTGTCCCTTTGGCTAGGTCCAGCTCATCCAGCAGCTCTCCCAGCGGACTATCCTGGTCGATCAACTCACGCCACCAGGCAGCCATCATCCCGGCGTCCTCCGGGGTGTTGAGGTGTTGCGAGAAATAGATCGGCAGGTTCTGCAGGGAGAAGGCTTCGATCAGGCGTTGTACGCCGGACAGGATGGCGGGTGCGCTGGGGATGAAGGCGTGGGAACCGGCCTCGAAGAAGTATTTCTGCATGTCCAGCACCAGCAACGCCGGGTGTGCCGGTTCCAGTGGGCCGGCTCGCTTCTGCCGGTGCCCGGGCAGGCTCTCCAGCATGGCTTGGGCTTCTTGCTGGATATTGGAGGGGGTAAAATAGCGTTGCTTCACTGGCGGCGGGCGGGTAGTTGGCGAGATTGGGGTGGAATGCGCCGATTGTATCATGACTTGCTATTGGAACGACGTCTGGCGCTGCTCCGAAACTCCCGGCTACGGCTATAGTATTAGGACTTGCGCAGTTGGTAGGAGAATGGGGGTTTTTGGGCGGGCGGAGCCCGCCCAAAAACCCCCAATTTTACCCTCAAATGTGTAACTTCTAAGTATAATGATTCTTGTTATGTGGAGGTAGTTATGCCTAAAGATCCAAAACGGTCGCTTTCCTCGTATCGCGGCGGCTTTTTTTCGGATATTTCGAACCATATCAAACTGGTTATTCGTTTAATGGCCGACCGGCGTGTCAACCCTGTGCTGAAAATAATCCCGATCGGGACACTGGCTTACCTGGTGATCCCGGACCTGATCATCGGTCCGTTCGACGATGCCGCCATCGTCGGGTTGGGCCTGTATATGTTCGTCGAATTTTGCCCGCCGGAGATCGTCGCAGAGCACCGGGCAGCCCTGGAGGGGACCTTACCCGGTGAGTGGCGCGACCCACAGATTGATGAAGAGGACGTCGTCGACGGCGAATTCCGGGACGAGCCATGATCCGCATTGACCACATTTCGTCTGCGGGCAGGCTGTGGCGCCTCGCCCGTACCTGCCTGCCTGTCTGCGTGATGGCACTGTTTGCGTTCGGGCTGTCAGCCTGCGGATCCGGCGAAGCCTCCCCGACAATCACCCAACCAGCGGCCGAGGCAGCCGCGCTGGAGGCCAGCCCGCTGCCGTCACCGGTCCCCACCGAAGAACCGGAGACGGCTTCGCCGCCCGCGCTGCAGGCTACTGAGGCACAGACCGCGACCACCCCGGCCACGCAAGCCCCACAGCCCTCTCCGACGCTGGCGAATGTCGCGCAGCTGCCTGATCCGTCCGGATTCGATTGGATCAGAATAACCAATGGCTTGAATAACCCGGTCGGCCTGGCGAACGCCGGGGATGGCTCCGGGCGTCTGTTCGTGCTCGAGCAGCCGGGCTCCATCCGCGTCCTGCAAGACGGCTCCATCCTGCCGGAGGCTTTCCTGGATATCCGCGAGCGGGTCGACTGCTGTGGCGAGCGCGGGTTGCTCGGCCTGGCTTTCCACCCCCGCTACGCGGAGAACGGCTTCTTTTACGTCAATTACTCCGACCTGAACGGCGATACGGTGATTGCCCGCTTCTCCGTCTCCTCCGACGATCCAAATCGGGCCGACCCCGGGAGCGAAGCGCAGCTGCTCTGGATCGACCAGCCATACCCCAACCACAACGGCGGGGGCACGGTCTTCGGTCCGGACGGCTACCTGTACCTCGGCCTGGGCGACGGCGGCTCCGGCGGCGACCCGCAAGGCAACGGCCAGAACCCCAATACCTTGCTGGGCAAGATCCTGCGCCTGGATGTGGACGGCGGCGATCCGTACGCCATCCCCCCGGATAATCCCTTCGCCGGGGGGAACGGCGCGCCCGAGGTGTGGGCCTACGGCCTGCGCAATCCCTGGCGCCTGTCCTTCAACCGCTTAACCGGCGAGCTCTTTATCGGCGACGTAGGGCAGGGCGCCTGGGAGGAGATCGATTACCTGCCCGCCGGCTCTCCGGGTGGGGCGAACTTCGGCTGGAATTACTCCGAGGGGACGCACCCTTACCTGGACGATCCCCCCGACCCGGAGCAATTCATCTCCCCGGTCGCCGAGTACGGGCACGACCAGGGCATCACAGTGATCGGGGGGTACGTCTACCGCGGCGCCGGGCTGCCGGAATTCCAGGGCGTTTACCTGTACGGGGATTACGGTTCTGGACTGGTGTGGGGCCTGCTGCGCTCACCGGACGGCAGCTGGCAGAACCAGCAGCTGTTCAGGACCGGTTCCACCATCACCTCCTTCGGAGAAGACGAACAGGGCGAGCTGT
>DATDRQ010000174.1:0-5198 GCA_035291645.1 Anaerolineales bacterium | reverse complement strand
GACGATGAGGGCCAGGCCGGCAGCCTGTTCTTTGGTCATGAAAGGTATGGCGGTCAAGGTGCGCGGGCGCATTTGGCCCAGGGGTGTAGATAGAGCGAACCATTCAAGCCCGTCGTTCTCGAGCGTGATCGAATGGACCTTCCCGGTTTCCAGGGCCCGGTTGAGGGGGCCGTATTCGTGAGAAATGCGCTTTGGAATCTGATGGGTGCGATCCATGCCGCTATCGGCCAGCAAATCGAACGAATCCCCGTGTTTCCCGTACACCAGGCCGGCTTTCGTGTTGCTCAGCTCGATCACGGTCGCCAGGATGGTCCTGGCGACCTCTTCGAGTTCGACACTGGTCGAGAGGTGGGCGTGCAAGGTCTGCCACTTTGCTTCGAGAGCCAGCCGGCGGGCAATAGCCCCTGTCATATCGTTAAACGCATGCTGGATCGCGCCGATGGCATCCCGGCTGGTGACTTCCAATGAGCAGCCCTCGCAACCCTTGCCAGCGGTCTCGGCGGCGGCCACGCTCTTCAAGACATGCTGCATGCCCACCACCAGGCGGGCCAGTTCGCGGGAAACGACGACCTTGAAAAGGATAAAGTTCACCAGGCCGACGATAAAGCCGGCAGCGACGCACATCAGGAAGAAAGCCGGCGAGAGGGCGCGAGGAGAACCGAGGACGATCCTGGCGAAAGGCGGGAAGATAAGCCCGACAAGTACGCCAAAGGCGATCATGGATAAGAACAAGTTCTGGAAGACGCTGCGCGGGTGGGCGGCAGGGACGGGAGGGGTTGCGGAAGTGAGCATGGTTGTCTCCTGAAAGATTATCGATGGCAGGCGCGATTGTAACGGCATCCGCCCGCACATGGATGGACAGTTTTGCAAGGATTCCAGGGGGGCGATCCGCAAATTACCCGAATTATTTGAAGTTCAAGAAGTGGGCGAAGGAGAGTTAGAAGAGGAAGCCGCGAAGGAACGTGAATGGACGCGAAGGGGGAAAAATCCATCGGATTAGACGCCCTCACCCATCGACTTCCCTCACCCCTGCCCCTCTCCCAGGTTGGGAGAGGGGTAACTATCAGTCCACGATCTGGGTGGAACCCCAGATGGCCAGGTCGCCGGTGGGAGAGCCGTCGGCTGCGACTACCAGGACGAAGCGGACGGTCTCGCCATCCCAATCCGAAAGGTCGAGGTCGGCGAAGATCAGGCTGCCGTCGCAGTCCTTGTCCCACTCTTCGAGCAGTTCGAGATTATCCCCCTGCTCTACCCACAGCTGGAAGACGGCGTGGGCCTCGCCGCAGCCCTCCAGGAAGCCGAGCTTGCTGGTGAAGCGGTTGTCTTCCTGGACGGTGAACTCGGAAAAAGTCCCCGTGATCTTGCCATCGTCCGCCTGGAGCGGACCGGTGACCAGGGTCTGCCCGGCGGAGGTGCCGTTCTCGAGGGTGATGCCGCTCTTGAGCCTGGCGACGCCGTCGGGGTCATCGTCTTCGCCGCCGAATTCGAGCTTGACGTCGCGCCCGCCGCCGCTGCCGACCCACCCGGCCGAGGAGGCCTGGGCGATGAAGTCGTAGGTACCGGAGGCGGCCTGCTCCCCATCCCCTTCACCCACCTCGATCTTGACCCAGAACTGCTTGTCACCCTGCTGGCCCAGCCCGAAGACCTGCCCGGCCTGGTTGCGCAGCTTCCAGTAACCCTGGTACTCCCCGTTTTCGTCCGGAGCGGTCATACTCAACGAGACATCGACTTCCTGGCCGGGTTCGACCTCGCCGGAGGTGATCGGGGCGCTGGCAGGGGCGCCCAGGGAGTCGCCGTCATCGAAGACGACCGAGTAGTTCGGGTTCCAGGTGCAGGCGCCGGTGTTCTTCAGCCGCCAGGTCTTGACGAACTGCTCGCCCGGGTCGAAGACGGTTCCATCCGGGACGGTGACGTCTGCGACGAAGTCAGCCCGGTCGCACGGGCCGGGGGTGTGCGTGGCTGCGGGGGGCGGGGTGGAGGTGGACCCGGCGGGCGGGGTGCCGGTGGCACCCGCAGGCAGGGTCGTGGTGGAGCCGGGGGTGAAGCCGGGGCCGGTGGGGGCCAAAGTGAGCTCCGCAGCGATGGTCTGGGCGGCGGAGGTGAGGACCATATCGGGGCCGAAGAAAGGCGTAGGGGTGACGGCCCCCGGGAAGTTGCAGGCGAGGGCTGCGAGTAGAAGCATGAAAAGGGCATAGGACCAGCGAAGGCGATTTCTCACCGGAGGCCTCCAAGGTTTATATTCTACGTTGAGGTTTTACTATACTTTTGCTTGGCCTGCGTGTCAAGCGGCGAGAGGCGTCCGTAATGAAAAAAGATTTAACGCAGAGACGCAAAGGGGCATAAGACGCGAAGGAAATTTATAAAACCTTTGCGACTTGATTTCCTTCGCGTCCTTGCGTTAACGAATTACGCGGGAGCGGCCAGCTCGAAGGGGATCAGGGCGGGGCGTTCGACGGGCAGGCGGCCTTGCATCGACCAGGGACCTGTCCAGGTAATCACGACCGGCAGGACCCGGCCGCGCAGGGAGGCGTGGGACTCGACGAAGACCAGCTTGTTGGTGGGGGTGCGCCCGCGCCAGCGGCCGCGCACCTCGTCTTCGAAAAGCACCTCGACGGTCTGGCCCAGGTAGCGGCGGTTGATCTCACCGGCGATGCGCTCCTGGAGGTCCTCCAGGGCGCGGAAGCGCGCCCACTTCTCCTCATCGGGGACGTCGTCGGGCAGGCGGCGCTCGGCGACGGTGCCGGGGCGCGGGGAGTAGCGCGCCAGGTGGGCCACGTCGAGCTGCAAGCCGGCGAGCAGGTCGTAGGTACGCTGGAATTGGGCATGGGTCTCGCCGGGGAAGCCGACGATGACGTCGGTGGCGATGGAGACGCCGGGGAAGGCGCCGTTCGAGTCCAGGCGGGAGCGGATCTGCTCGACGAGGCGGCGGTAGGCCTCGGCGGTGTAGCCGCGGCGCATGTCCGCCAGCACCTGGTCGTCCCCGGCCTGGACGGGCACCTCGATGTGGGGCATGACCCTGGGCAGTTCGGCGACGGCGGCGAGCAGTTCGGGGGTCATCCAGTTGGGGTGGGAGGTGAGGAAGCGGATGCGCTCCAGGCCGTCGATTTCGTGGATGACGCGCAGCAGGGCAGCCAGGTTCGGTCCATCGGGGACATCCTTGCCGTAGCGGTCGACGATCTGGCCGAGCAGGGTGATCTCCTTGACGCCCTGGCTGACCAGGGAGCGCACTTCGGCGGCGATCTCGCCGACCGGACGGCTGCGCTCGGCGCCGCGCCGGTAGGGGATGATGCAAAAGGTGCAGGCGTGCGAGCAGCCCAACACGACCGGCACGTGGGCGGCGACCAGCTGGCCGCGCTCGTGGGCCGGCAGGACCAGGTCGCCGTCCATCAAGGCGAAGCGCTGCCGGGTCTCGGAGTGCTGCAATTCGCGGCTCTCGACCTGGGTCAGGTAGGCGACCAGCGGGCCGGGGTCGGAGGGCGGGGAGAAGACGTCGACGAAGGGGAAACGCTGCTGGAGGTGGTCCGTGCCGCGCACGCCGACCAGGCAGCCCATCAGGTTAATGACCAGGTCGGGGCGTTGTTGCTTGAGCGGGCGCAGGGAGGAGAGCCGCCCGACGGCTTTGTCCTCGGCGGACTGGCGGACGACACAGGTGTTGAGCACGATCACGTCGGCCTCGCCTGGCTTTGCGGTGGCCTGGTAGCCCAAATGCTCCAGGGCGGAGGCGACGCGCTGCGAGTCGGCCACGTTCATCTGGCAGCCTTCGGTCCAAATGTGATACTTCATGTCCGGTATTATAACAACGGATTATTGTATAATCCAGGTGTACTCCTCTTTAACCTGATGGCAGAAATCTTATGACCGATCACATAACCTCGTTCGAAGTACAGCAATTAACTACCATACCTACCGGACTCTCGGAGCCGATCGGGGTTTCTTTACCTCAGGCTATTGAACGTATCGCTCACGAACTTAAGCCAGAGAAGATTATCCTTTTCGGATCCTATGCGTATGGAAAACCTGATCCGGATAGCGATGTAGACCTACTCATAATCATGGAAACGGGAGAGCCAACCAGAGAGAGAACATGGAAGGTCTCACGGCTATTAATTCCTCGCAGATTCCCGGTAGATATCCTTGTCAGGACACCCGAGGAGATCGAACAGGCTCTTGAACAAGGCGATTTCTTCATCCAGGAGATTCTAGAACGCGGGAGCGTTCTCTATGAACGACCTTAATAACCCCTCAACCTGGGTTGACCTTGCAGAGGAAGATTACCTAACCGCGCAATCTGCATTGAGGAGAAGAAAACCTCTGGTTCATAGCTCCTGTTTCCATGCCCAACAATGTGCTGAAAAGTACTTGAAGGCTCTCCTCGTTTCTAGAGGCCGGACATTTCCCAGAGTGCATGATCTGCTCTTGTTGAGCACCTTGTCTGAACAATCCGGTATTTTGCTGCCTATTGAAGCCAGTCAACTTCACACTCTCACAGATTTTTCAGTAAGGGTTAGATATCCTGGGGAAACCCCGACAGTCGAAGATGCGCGTGAGGCATTAAGCATCGCAAAATCAGTCCGCAAACATGCCCACTCCCAATTGGGCATCAGATAGCCGTCAGCGATTATTCAATTCCGGCCGAATCCTGAAAACAAGGCGAATACATCCGGTTCATTCTCCATTAACCTAAAGATGTTAGAATACCTGCCATGCAAAAACCCATCCTGGCGAAATTAGGATTGGTGCTGATGGGGCTGCCGGTGGCAGCCCTGTTGCTGTACCAGATCCCCTCGGTGAACAGCCGGCTGGACTGGCGGTTAGACGTGGCGCAAACCTACCTGCGGGGGGTGGTGAACCCGGTGGAGGCGATGCCGACCTCGCTGCCGCAGCCGGGGGTGGCGGTGACTCTGTTCCCTACTGAAACGCCCACCACCGACCTCACACCGCCAGCCACTCCAACCAAAGGCCCGACGCCGACCGTAACCCCCAGCCCGACACCCCTGCCCGAAGCAGTCTCACTTACCGCCCCGACCTGGGAGAAACAGACGCCCAATAACTGCGGCCCCGCCAGCCTGGCGCTGTACCTGCGCACCTTCGGCTGGGAGGGCACCCAGGAGGACATCGCCCAGCTGCTCAAGCCGCAGTCGGACGACCGCAACGTCAACGTGGAAGAGCTGGTGTACTTCGTGCGCACGCGGGCCGGC
>DATDRQ010000173.1:0-9473 GCA_035291645.1 Anaerolineales bacterium | reverse complement strand
GAAAACATACAGGTTTGCAGGATATCCGTAATCAGCTCCCGGAAAATCATGCGCTTTCTGACAGTTCTCCTTGACAAATCCCTGCTCAAGGCGCGGGAAGAGTCCTGCTTGCAAGACCAGGTATTCCGGATGGTAGGTTTTTACCGCCCAAATAGCGGCGTCTTCGTAATCCTTGCCCGAGGTTAATCGAGCTGCCAGCTGCGGCTGGATCAAACCGGCAAAATCTACCATGGGCCGGCCCCCGTAATAGCCGATAATTCCAACCTCTAACGCCCCAACCGATTGATCGGTGCGCGTATTGCTTCGCAACCATTGTCCGACAGCCCGGTAAACCGGGTAACGGTTATCCGGCTGCTGCCGGGCCAGCCATAAACTAGACAGCTGCCCTAATGTCAGAATGATGAGAAAGAAACCGATTAGAAAATTAGCCCACTTCAAGGAAGCTGCCGAAGAATCCCTCGAAACCGTTGACCTGAAATTGAGTGTTGAGATACCCAGACCGACGGCTGCCACAAAACCAGGAACCAGGGGGGCATAGTACCAGAAGTAGCGGCTAACCCCCAGCAGTGAATAGGAGATAAAGTACAGGCCGGTCCAGGAGAGCACCAACAGCCAGGGACTCCTGCGATAGAAGGCGAGCGCAACACCCAGGACCGCCAGAAGTCCTTCAAACAGGTAAAGCCAGGAGCGGTACCCGCGCAGGACGGTGAGAAAGCCTTCCGCGAATCGCTGGCTGATAACCATGGCGCCTTGTTGCTGTTTCGCAGCCAGCGTAACCGGCACAGGCGAACCAAAGTACGCCCAGGCAAAAATCCCCCACCCCAGCAGGATCGCCAGGAAAATGGAAATACCCAGCCAGGGTATCGCTACTCTTCTGCGGAGCAGGTAGTGGATTGTCAGTATAACGACGACCAGGATACCATCCGGGCGGGCCAGGGTGGCTAACCCGGCTGTGAGCCCGGTCAGTGTATAGCGTTGGTGAGAATAGGAAGCGAACGCGGCCAGGCATAGGGCTAGATAAAGGGGAGTTTCAGAACCTAAAGTGGCGATCAGGAGCGGAAAGGTCGGATAAAGGACCAGGGCAGCCCAGCCAACCACGGGCGTCATCCAGGTCCGGGAGAGGTCCCACAACAACCACCCACCCGCCGCCAGGCTGGCAGCTCCCAATAAAACGGCAAGCCTGGGCAGATCATGCCACAGGCTGCCTGAGATGGCCAGCAACAAGGTAAATAACGGAGTCGTCGTGCTTAGAACCCGTTCGCCAACGTTGTATACAAAGCCGTTCCCATTTAATATATTCGCCGCGTACCGGTAGGTGATGAACGGGTCGTCGTAGGCCTGGTTGGAGAAGGCAATAAATATCAGGACGCTTACCACGATCCCATAGACCACCATCCAACCAGTTTTCGGGATGATCAAGGCTCTATATTTCGATTCAATCCTTGACACAATTAAGAACAACGATTTCTCGGTGAATCCCGATGTGTGCACATCCCCATCTAATCCTGGATAAACTCGATCGAGTAAACTGCTGCCAGCGGCGCTCCAGGGCGGATAATAGTTGTTTCCCGGTTCTGGTCATCTGTGGAAATCTGCAGCCAAAGGTCGTTTAGCCCATTTGCTATCTTTGTTTCTGGGATATAGAACTGGTAAATATCAGGATCGCATCCTGTTATTTCGGTCTCGAAATAAACATGCTCGTTCCATCCGATCAGCAGCCTTCTGGCGATCGTTTGATCGTCCACACAATAAGGCCGGGCACGGATCTTGAGCAGATATTCATTCTTTTCTAAGGATATGTGTACCATCGCTTTTTCAGATTCCATCCACCTGCCCCATTCCTGCGGATCGCTCCACCCATCGACAAAAAAAGTATTAAATCGTTCATCATTCAATGGTAAAAGGCCGCCGGATGGGATAGGATTTTTAATCAGTAAGCTTTCAGGACGCGTCGGAGCGCCTGTCACCGGGTAAAAAACACCCGGAACAACAGATAAATCCTCTACGTAAACGTAATATGGAGTCCAGTTTCTCTCTGGCTGGTCTAATATCACCCAGTCGAAGACTTGACTCTCGATGGCCTGATCAAGTGAATCTTTCACCAAAGCTTTTCGTTGTTGGGTCTCAGAGGTGGCGTTCCAGTCAAAACCGCTGACCATGTCACTGTAAGGTGCACCATGGAGATATTGTGTTTTTCCAGCCTGGTCATTCATGAACCCGTGATTGAACAGAAGCACTTCCCCAGAAAGGCCTTCCACGCGCTTCAAGAAAGCTTGTGCAGCAACCCGATCTTCACGCTTCGGAAGCTGGTCCATCGGGTTATAAACCAGGAATAGAAACTGTATGAGCAATAAGATTGAGGCGTATGTTCGCCACCCTGTCACGTTACGCTGGCTTTGTTCTCCCAATCCATTGGGTCGGTAAATCTCAACCAAGGCTAACCCGGCTAGCAATGATATACCCAGGCAGGCCATCATCATGGCGTTGTCGTAAGTCCAGGTTTTTAAATATATGCTCCAGCTCGTAAGGACCAGGGCAGCTCCCAGGCCGGCATTTTCCCACATCCTGGTGGGCAAAATTAGTGGGACTAATTTTGACCTGGCAATGACTAGATAGCCATAATAAAGTGCCAGGAGCAGCGCCGGGAACATAACCGGCAAGAACTTCTTCCAGAAGAGTATATAGTCGGTGGCTTTCCCATGGCTGGTCACTATATCGAATGTATAGAATGAGAACCAGCCGTTACTGATCCGATCGAAATAAATAAATACAGCAAGACCCAGGATGCCTGCAAACAACCACATCAACCACGTCCGGCCTCGCGAAACCAACAGAGAGACCGGCGCCAGGATCAATACAACTGGCAGGGTCAATTGTTTGGTGAAGTAAGCTAGTACGAACAATCCCCCGCTTACCAGACCTCCCCACCAGGTCTGGTATCTTCGGCCCAAATAAAACGCAGCCAGCACCAGGAATAAGAACAGCGCGTCGGTTTTAGCAATATCCATCCACGCCCCGGAGAAACGATAACTGGCGGCATAGAGACCAGCCGAGATCACTGCGGGCAGGAGCAACCTGCCCTCTTCCCAGGTAATGCGAAAGAGGATGAATAGGCAACCGAGTGTCGCGAGGATCGATACCAGGCGAGGTGCGAAAAAACCCACCTCGAGCCATTTCATCAGGAATGCGGAGAGGTAAAAGAAAAAAGGGGTCTTCGATGTTGGGATAAATTGGATGGAAGGTGGTTGGTAGGGAAAGATACCCTCAGCGATCCACCTGGCTTCATCGATGTAGGCTCCCTCGATCCATTCCAGCTCGAATGGGTAATTTAGACGGATAACCGCGAGCACCAGGAATAAAAGGATATATCCCACCGCAATCGCGATCAGGATGACATTCAGAATACCGATATATTGACCCAGGGAGGCCACCCAGGTGAATGGCTTTCTTAGGGTAAGCGCCATTCCAGGTACAGGGGCTTCAGAGTAACTATCAGGTCATGGCCGGTCTTCTCGATCGGATTTCCGTAAACATCCCAAATTTTCAGGGGAGTATTGGGTAAATTTATTTTCTTCTCCCCAACTTGCGACCAGATAAGCCAGATGATCCGGTCCGAACGATTGAACTCGTAAACCACGAGCCCTTTGTAGTCTGTGATCCGTCTTTGAAATGTCCCATTCTGAAGCTCTTCCCGGGCAAACTTATAGGCGTCGAAAGCAAGCAACGGATTCAGGTCTTTATCCAGGAGTTCGGATTTTCTCCAACCCAAAATGTGGTACCAGACGGTAGTTTCAAAACCTTCAGCTAAGGAAGTCCCATAGAGTTGCGCGACGTAATAGGCCTTCGTCTTTTCGAACTCGTCCTTCAAACAGATATCCTCTTTGCCCGTCTTGCCGCATAGCAGGGCGGCCTCGGTGACCATGAGAGGCAGGTCAACCCCATATGCTCTCATCACCTTACGAATGAAAAAAGCCTTAGAGGCGATTGCGGGACCCTCTTCGTCCCAGCTGGAATTCCAGTTGGCATTTCCGTAGTGCCCCAGCTCGCCGTAGTAATGATCGTAGGAATGGAAGGCGATCAGGTCAAGATAACGACCTCCATCCTTTGCCCCATTTCTATTCAAAATTCCCTCGAAGAATCGTATCGAAGGAGATGGGCAACTAATAATATCTGGACTGCATGCCAGGAGCAATCCGCCCAATACTAATTTTGCGGTTGGGTTTGCCTCTTTCAATTTCGGATAGACTTCTTTAACCACCTCGCCATAATAGCCGCCGCCGAAGAATGGATCGTTTGGATCGCCCCAACAACCCAGTCTGCTTGTCGGCCGGACAACTGCGGGGTCGGCTTCAGGTTCGTTCCAAATCTGCCAATATTTGACGTCATAGGGAGGCGCACTATAACGCGAGACAGCCTGGAATACAAAATTCGCAAACGCAGTAATCTTCTCTGTCTTGATAGGACCGCATGAATAGCCCGGGATCTTCTGCGCCCAAACAGGCGTCTGGTGGATGACCAGAATAACTTCCATCCCATTGCTACTAGCCTGAATAAGTTCCTGCTCCAGCGCGGCAATATTCGATTGATCCCAATCGTACTGGCCCTCGACCTGCTCTACGAGGGCCCATTCCAGATTCGACCGGCGCACCCAGGATGATTTCGCATCCAGTACCTGTTGAAGCCCGTGCTCATCATTTATTTCCGGCATTTGCATACCAAAAACAGTGTTCATCGTGCGCGGAGAACCAGCAAAGGGAAGATAAATCGCGTTCTCCTGGTTTTCCATCCGATTTGGAGATTGAGAGCTGATCGCTTGAACCCTGGTATGTAAAACAGCCAGGAATAAGCCACTTACGGCCAGACTCCCCAAGAATACAGTCTTGTAAAAGTGAGATCGTTTCATAATCCTCATCGTCAGTTTCTACCGGCCAGGTGAGCGGGAGAGATAGTCAGGTTCAAACCTTCCTGGAATCTCATAATACTCACCCACCATGTTCGGATTTATAGGGTCGACTTTTTTGGAGTAAGCTCTTTAATATACAATCCAGTCGCTTCAATCTTTGGTTGGGCACGATCGATCGGCAATTCCTGACGGCCTGGTTACAGTGATCGTATGAATTCCACCGGTTAACGGAACAGAGATGCATTCCGGAGTAACTATTACATTACCTGTCAACATTGAATCCTTTGACCGATATGGGATCCCATCCAGTGAGATAACCATTCCCGGCGTATTTGCCAATACTACTCGACCCAATGTGCCGGAAGGGGAATCGATTTGTACGACTGAATCCTCCAGGCTATGAGTTACCCAGGATACCTGCAGGACTCCCTGCGGAAGCGGCAATACCCCGGATGCCTGGTCTGCACCCTCGAAGGCTGGCATGACCTCCCAGGAACTCAACCCGGTTTGCCTGGCCCCGAGTAAGTAAGTCGTCAGGAACCAGGTAGGGGCACTACCCCAGCCATGCGACAGGGATTGGGTGAAGTATTGGTCAGAGTTGTAGATCTCCCAGGTTGTGGTCGCCCCGCTATCCAGCATATGACCATAATACACCTTGATCAGGTCGATCCCCGCCTCCACCATCCCCGCTTTTCCTAGCGCTTCCAGGACCCAAAAGGTGCCGTAGATCTCGACTTCCGGAGACTGCGGCTGCATTGACATCAGGTTCAGCAAAGAAGTGGCAACCGGAGAAACTTCAACGGCTGGGACGAGCTCATATGCGAGCGCCCAGGCTTGAGCGTGGGCGCTCGGGGCGACCGTTTTCCCGTCGCGAAGGCTGGTCACGTAGCGGTGTTCCGCTGGACGGAACAGGGAGGTGTTCACCGCTCGCTTGACCGCTTCAGCCTTATTCTTCCACCGGGTCGCTTCTTTTGAATACCCGGCTTGTTCTGCCAGGCTAGATGCGTCGATCAATGTCCCATAATAGAGGGCATTGACCGCGGTCGACTGACCATACCGGGATGCCTGTCCAACAGTATCGATATAGGTTGTCTGCGTCCACGACCCATCGGGGATATCCAGCAAGCCGGTGGTGGGCGATTCGTAGGTTGCCAGATAGGTCATAAACTCGGAAACGCGCGGGAAGATCTGATCGAGAATAGTATGATCCCCTGTTCGCTCGAAATAATCTGCTGAAGACTGTACCCAAAGCATGCCATAATCCAACATGTGGAGTCCGGATCCGTTCGGGGCCATGGCATTCGGCTTTCCACTTGAGACTGCTTCTGCCATAAAGTAAATCCCGCGCCGCAGAAGAGACGTATCGCCGAAGGCAGCCCGGTTGGTATGATCGCTCACGTACGCGTCTCCCCACCATTGGCCTCGTTCTCGCCAGGGATCGGCATATGCGTCGCTCATATTCGAATAGAGAGTATCTGCCCCTATCTGCCAGACGGCATCGAGCACTGCATCCTGAGAAGAAAAATCGCCAACCTGCTCAAGCGGCAACCGCTCCTCAAACACACGCAGGTTACTGAACTGGACTGGACCGACTCCCCAGGCCGCGATCAGCAGATAACGTCCAGCTCTGGCATCGATAGTTCGCAACTTGCGTGGGGCGCCATCGAGTATCCACGAGTCGACTTGATTCCACTGCGGATGAAGAGAACCGGGATAAGGCAGGGGTCGCAGCGTGTCCGGGAGTAGCCGCTCGTCCCATCCAATATCGATGATCGTCCCCGGGGGGCCGCTAACTTCCGCAGCCAACCTCCCATGGATGGTCCTACCCAAATCCAGTACAACGTAGGCTGGCAAATTGCTCAAGTTCACGTCGAGCGATCGGTCCCCTGACGCTGAGACCTGTGCGGATGCCAGATCGCTGACCGGTTCGGCGAGCAATAACCTCCGACCGGCGTGCAGGCCTTGCTGGAAAGGGAAGTTGCTATACTTAATCTCCTGGTCGGAAAGAGCGAAGGTAAGACCATCCGGCGGGGTATTGGTAAATCTCAAGGTGTGGTCGCCTCTACCGATGCTGGCCTCCGCAATGTATACATCAGGCCGGGCAGGTGAGGGGGCATTCCATTGAAACGGGCTTCCGTCGATGAAAGAATCCCCGGTCACCGGCAACCCGGTAGTTGAGAGGACTTCAACTTTCAAGGATATGCGGTCCCCGCTGGAGAAATGAAACTCTTGTGTTGGGATACCCGGTTGCAGCTCCCCGATCCGCCGGTCTGGAGAAAGGTGTCCGGTATCGAGTACAGCTGCCTCGACCGGGACGTCCACAAGCAATGGCAACGACCTGGGTCGAAATGATATCGAATTGGGATCAATTTCCTGGATGTCCAACGCTTCAAAAAAAGGAGGATCAGGGCCTCCGGCAACATAACCTGTCAGGCGAGGCACGACCAGAGGATGGAAATCGATCACCGAAAGATCCTTGACCACCGCGCCAGGCCAGCCTCGATCATTGAAATCCAGATCCATCCAATTGGCTGGTAAACGCCGATAGTCCAGCAACTCCGTCGGCCCGATCAATCCCCAGGCGTGAACAGGGGCCGTGTTCGCTTTCCAGGCGTCTGAATTCAAAGTTCTCCAATGGGTTCCTGTTCCTGCGAGGATAGATTTCCCACCGGAATTCTTACCTTCGAGATGAGCGATTAGGTATGGGGTGGTCGATTCGGACCTGCGGTTGTTAGGGGCCCATTGAACCAAAACAGCGATGAGATGGTTCCCCTCCTCCAGCGTTCCTACATTATAAACGTCATACTCTCGGGTAAAAATAGAAAATCGTGCTGGGCCGCGCCCTATCCAGGCGCCATCGATCCATACTTCATAGCGTGTATCCGCGAGGATTTGAAGGCTTGCATCGCCTAGATTCTCGCTTAATGTAAACCCATGGCGAAAGAGATTGACTTCATGGGCAGCCGGCTGGTTATAATGCGACCAGATGGGGACGCCTTGACCAGCCACAGGGATTTGATCCCTATGGGCAACCGGCAGGAACAACCGGGCAAAGCGGATCGTTGCTGCAAGCCCCTCTGGAACATGTTGGCTGGTCGCGGTTGCGCCGACCTCTTGCGGATCCTGTGATTTATTCGCCAACGCGCCCAGGGGCGCTGCAAATCCAACTGTGATTAAGAACACGCAAATGCCCATAAACCAGGATTTCTGGGCATCATGATATTCACTTGTCACGGCAGGTCTGGACCAGCAAAAGTCAGCGCCTCTCCTAAGGATGGCGGATGATGTATACGGGCTTGAACCCCACGTTCAGGTTGTAATTGTTCCCGGTCAAGGTTGGCGTGATGGCTTTTCCATCCCGATTGAAAGCAGCTACGAATTTGGCTTTCGGGACTGAGACCGGCAGGGTGACGTTTTCGATCGCCCAGACGATATGCACCACTTCCTTGCCGCGTTTGAAGGCGTAACCCTCGAGACCCGTCCCGTAGTTCACCGGGTCTGTAAACCTGCTGAATTGGAGCTCAGCGATCAAATGTTTATAGGCCAGGTAGGAAGGTCTAGGCTGGCCCTGGTCATCCAACAAGCCCGTATATCTCCAGCCCGGCCCGTTCAAGGTATACCAGCTGAAACCCATTAGATCAACAGATAGCCCACGTACGAAAGAACGCACGCCGTAGTTGGCCTGCATCTGATAGAAAGCAGTAGCCGGTGGGTTGCAGTAGGTAGTCAGCTGACCGCCAACCGTAGGGGGGCACATCAGGCTGGTTTCGTTGAGGACCAAAGGCTTATCAACCCCATACTCGGCCATAATACTGCGCAAAAATTGTGCTTTTCCGATCGTACCACCGCCCAAATCCTTCCACCGCCCTAACAGATCGTGATCGATTGCCTGATTCATGTAAGGGGGATACCAGTGATATCCCAGGACGTCGAAGTAAGGGCCGGCGCCGGCTTCCAGAGCCCCTTTCAAAAAGAGCTCTGGCTTTCCTGCTGAAGAGTCCGGCGAAGCCAGCAGCAGACCTCCGAACCAGACCTTCGCATCCGGGTCGACTTGCTTGATAGCAGGGCCGATCACCTTGAGCATCTCGCCATAATGCTCTCCGCCGTAAAACTCGTCTCCGATATTCCCCCAGCAGCCAAACACGCTGTCTTTTTTTACAAAAACAGGGTCCACGTCCGGCTCATTTCCTATCTCCCAATCGTGCACGTAGAATTCAGGCGTCTTATAGCGCGCCACCAGGGCGCGCACGAAGGTCTCGAATGCCGGGAACTTGTCCTTTCGGATCGCTGCGCAGGAGGTCGGTTTAACAGTCGCCCAATGCGGAGTGTCACTGATCATGACCACCGGGGTGATCCCGGCCGCTTTCAAG
Organism: Anaerolineales bacterium; assembly: GCA_035291645.1. Classification (GTDB taxonomy): domain Bacteria; phylum Chloroflexota; class Anaerolineae; order Anaerolineales; family UBA4823; genus DATDRQ01. The sequence goes on along the minus strand of DATDRQ010000173.1, from coordinate 200 downwards.
GCTCTTAGCTCCTGCTCGAACTTGGCGAGTTTTGTCCAATCGATCGGATCCCCTTCGGCCGGCTGCAATTTCCGCCAGGATACCCGTTGCCCCAGGCGCGCCCACTTGAGATTCAAGTCGATGCCCTTATTGTAAATGTTTGTTCCCGTCAACCATCGGTAGTTCGATTCGGCTCCAAAGGGTGAGCGCCAGGGATAATT
>DATDRQ010000172.1:0-3374 GCA_035291645.1 Anaerolineales bacterium | reverse complement strand
GCCACCTTGACGATCCTGATCAAGCAGGCATATCCGGGGGCGGAGGTTACCGGGCTGGACGGAGACCCGCGGGTGCTGGCGATCGGGCGGGCGAAGGCTGCTAAAGCCGGCGTCGACCTGCGCCTGGACGAAGGCATGGCGTTCGCGCTGCCTTACCCGGACGGATCCTTCGAGCGGGCGCTCTCCAGCCTGGTGATCCACCACTTGGGGAGTGCGGATAAACGCCTGACCATGAAGGAAGTGCTGCGGGTGCTCACGCCGGGAGGCGAGTTCCACATCGCCGACTTTGGCCCACCCCGAACGGCCTGGGCGCGCTTAACAGGGCAATTGATGGCACACTTCGAAGCAGTTGGGGACAACTATACCGGATTGCTGCCAACGATGCTCCGCGAGGCGGGTTTTGAAGAGGTCGAAGAAACGGGTTTCTTCAATACTATCTTCGGGACGCTGACCCTGCTGCGCGCCCGCAAGCCAGCCTGAGACCCGCTACCCTGACGTTCGACAAGTTGATGTGAGCCAGATTCGATAGGAGTATAGAGAAATGACACGTACGGTGACCTGGATCCTGGCAATCCTGTTCGGGATCGTCCTGGCCGGAGCCCTGCTGTGCGGCGGGTTCTTTCTTGGGCGCGCCAGTTGGGGGATGTTGGGTTGGCTGCCATTCAACCGCGCCGGGTGGTTAAACATAGGACCCGGGATGATGGGGTATTATGGACAGGGGGAAGCCGGGACCATTCCATACAGGAGTCCCGCCGGTCCTGGCATGATGGGTGGTTATGGGATGATGGGACCGGGCATGATGGGCGGGTACACCCAAGGCGGCCTCTCACAAAACGAACCCCTCACCCTGGAGCAGGCCGCCCAGGCATTGGACGATTACTTAAAGGGACTGGATAACCCCGACCTGGCGGTTGGGGAGATCATGATCTTCGACAACCACGCTTACGCCGAGATCGTCGAGAAAAGCACGGGCATCGGGGCGATGGAGGTGCTGGTAGACCCGGCGACGAAAGCCGTCTACCCAGAGCACGGTCCGAACATGATGTGGAACCTGAAGTACAGCCCGATGGGTCAATATGGAATGGGGCGAATGGGTCCGGGGATGATGGGCGGCAACTTCCGCCAGCCACAGGATCTTTCCCAGGTCTCTCCAGAGATGCCAGTGACCCCGGAACAGGCCGTCGCAGCGGCGCAAGGCTACCTGGACGAAACCCTGCCGGGAACGCAGGTAGACGAGCACGCCGATCCCTTTTACGGATACTACACCCTGCACGTGATGCGGGATGGAAATGTGATCGGCATGCTCAGCGTGAACGGCTTCAACGCGTCCGTCTTCCCGCACACCTGGCATGGTCAATTTATCGAGATGAGCGAAGAAGAGGAGTAAAGGAGCTGCGCTCATTTTTTTTCGTAAAAAGTGGCGGGGGGCCCTCCCCAGACCCTCCACCACTTTTACGTAATAGAAATTACGCAATTGAGGGTGAAATTGAGGGTTTTTGGGCGGGCGGAGCCCGCCCAAAAACCCTCATACTCCTACCAACTGCGTAAGTCCTGCTTAACTTCCTGTTCGATCAGCGCACCGGCAGGTAGTTATCCATGTGCACGTGGATATTGCCCTCTGGCGTGATATGCTTTGCGCAGATGTAGCCGTCGCCGTTAAGATCCTCGGTCACGCCGGCGTGGATATGCTCGCCTTCGTGCTCGCCGTCGTGCATGAAAGGATGCAGGTGGAAGCCGGCAGGACAGCTGCCAACCGGTTGCCCCACATCGGCCGAAGCCAGGCTGGCGGTGAGCAGCGCCAGCAGGGCGGCAAGCACCAGTACCAACAGAATTTTCTTCATTGTTCCCTCCGTTGAGTTGCGGTTGTGGACCGTCAGATCGGGTCGGTAGTCTGCCGGTTCTACGGGTGATATTTAGATAATAGTAATCTGATTTGTTACAATTGTCTATAGCCCCCCGGCACGTTAATGCAACCTTTAAATCCACGCTCACCGTATAGATTTTTTGGCTCGACATGGATATTCAATCATTCGAATGGAATTTGGAGTTTTAACCATGGATGATCATTCGTCTCATTCGTCTCATCCATCTGAGGATACGCACGGCACCGCTTCACATGGTCCAGAGCAAGAGCACAGTCCACACGCACGCCAGGCAGGGCAGGAAACTGGTTCGCACGCCGGGCACGAGGAGATGAAACACCAGCATCCGACCCGGGCAGACGAGCCCATCGAGCACGAGGCGATGGACAAGGCCGTGCACGGGATGGATGCCGGGCAGCATGGGCACGGCCAGGGGCAGCGCGCCCACGCCGACCACACCGGGCACGAGAAGATGTTCCGCGACCGGTTCTGGGTCTGCCTGGTGCTGTCTATCCCGGTGATCCTGTACGCCCCGATGATCCAGGAGTGGCTTGGGTTCAGCATGCCGGCCTTCGGCAGCGGGCTGCTCAGCAGCCAGTGGATCGCGCCGCTCTTCTCGGTGATCGTCTTCGCATATGGCGGCGTTCCTTTCCTGCGCCTGGCCGTGCCCGAGCTGCGCAACCGCCAGCCGGGCATGATGACGCTGATCTCGCTGGCGATCAGCGTGGCTTTCGTCTACAGCCTGGCGGCGACTTTAATCGGCGCGGGCGAGAGCTTCTACTGGGAGCTGGTCACGTTGATCGACGTCATGCTGCTGGGCCACTGGCTGGAGATGCGCAGCGTGCGCCAGGCCTCCGGCGCGCTGAACGAGCTGGCCAGGCTGATGCCGGACACCGCCGAGCAGGTGAAGCCGGACGGGCAGGTGGAGACCGTCCCGGTCGGGCAGCTGCGCACGGGCGACCTGGTGCTGGTCCGCCCCGGAGCCAGCATCCCCGCCGATGGGGAAGTGGAAGAAGGCCAGTCGGACGTGAACGAAGCCATGATCACCGGCGAATCGCGGCCGGTGAAAAAGCAGCCCGGCGGACGGGTGATCGCCGGGACGCTGAACGGGGAGGGCAGCCTGCGCGTGCGGGTGACCGCCACCGGCGAGGAGACCGCCCTGGCCGGGATCATGCGGCTGGTGGAGCAGGCCCAGCAGAGCAAGTCGCGCACCCAGCTGCTGGCCGATAAGGCGGCCGGCTGGCTGTTCTACACCGCGCTGGTCGTCGCCGCCCTGACAGCGATCGGCTGGTACCTGGCCGAAGGCCTGGGACTCGAGACGGTGGAGCGGGTCGTCACGGTCCTGGTGATCGCCTGCCCGCACGCGCTGGGTCTGGCCATCCCGCTGGTGGTGGCGATCACCACTTCGATCGGCGCACGCAACGGCATCCTGGTGCGCGACCGCCTGGCGCTGGAAGCTGCCCGCGAGATCGACACGGTGATCTTCGACAAGACCGGCACCCTGACCAAAGG
>DATDRQ010000171.1:0-41724 GCA_035291645.1 Anaerolineales bacterium | reverse complement strand
GCTGACCCGCACCTACCGGCCTGTCGAGCGCTTTAAAACCCAGGCGGCCAATGACTTCACCGTCTTCGGCATCCAGGCGGTGGCCTCCCTCTCAGCAGGCGCGGTTCTGTTTACTGCCGGGTGGGATACCCTGGTGCTGTTGACCTTGCCGTTTTTGCTGGCGCTGTTCGCCGGGCTGTTTTTCTTGCGCCACCACCTGGCACCACCGCCCATCCCGGTTTCAGCAGCCGAGGCAGGATCCCTGGATTTCCAGGATCTCTAATTCTGGGCCGGATCGAAGCAGAGGCGAAGAATCCCTTCACGGCAGGAGAAGAACAGCGGTCTGGTGTGGATGATTAATTTTTTGAAGGCTCAGTACCGACCCACCCCCTGGCTGCCGCGGCTCGTAGCAAATCCTGCTTGGCCCGGCGCCCTTCTGGCAGGCTGAGGGCGGCCTCGATCAGATCGCGGAGCGGCAGCTCGGGGATGGCGTCTTCGCCGCTCAGATGGACATAGCGTACCTGCTTACCGCCGCCATGCAGCAGCCCATGCGGGTCGGGCAGCAGGACGCCATACTCGAAGGCCAGGTCGATGGTCTCATCCTGCGGAAAGATGCCGCAGAAGTAGCCGCTGGTTGAGTGGCGGTAACCGATGGCGTGCCAGCCAGGGTAAGCCGCCTCGACCGCTTCTGGTACCGCGGCTTTGATCAACTTCCTCAATCGCTCCGCCAGATCGCGCACCTGCGGGGAATGATGCAGCAGGATTTCGTCCGGCGTCAAGGGATTTTGGCGCTTACTGGCGGGGGCCATCATACGGCCTCTTTCTTCAGCCGGTCGGCGTAGTATTTACGGAACTTGACCACCTTGGGGGCGATCACCACGCTGCAGTAGGGCTGGTTCGGGTTGCGCTTGAAATACTCCTGGTGATAGTCCTCGGCCAAATAGAACCTGTCCAGGGGCGCCAGCTCGGTCACCAGTGGGGCGTCCCAGATGCTGGCTGCTTCGATCGCATCCATCACCTGTTCGGCGATGGCGCGCTGCTCCTGGTCGTGATAGAAGATGGCCGAGCGGTACTGCGTGCCCACGTCCGCCCCCTGCCGGTCGAGGGTGGTCGGGTCGTGGATGGTGAAGAAGATCTCCAGCAGCTCTTGATAGGAGAGCTTCTGCGGATCGAAGGTGACCTGGACCGCTTCGGCGTGCCCGGTCGTGCCGGTGCAAACCTGCCTGTAAGACGGGTTGGGGATCGATCCGCCCGCGTAGCCGGAGATGGCGCTCTCGACCCCCTCCAGATCGTTGAAGACCGCTTCGATGCACCAGAAGCAGCCCCCCGCCAGGGTAGCCACCTGGCGCTTTTCAGGGGCCGATGAAAGGCCTTTCTTAGACAATTCCATTCGATTTCCTTTCCTTCATTCCGTAATACCGGTTTGAAATACGCAGTAAATGAACTTCTGCTCCACCCCGCCAGGCGTGCAATGGGTCTCCCGCCTGACATCCCTGAGCCGGAATTCTCCTCCCAGCTCGCCAGCGAGCTGCTGCGGATCATAACGCACCACTTCTAAGCCGCTGCACCGCTCCGGCCCGTCCAGGGCAAAGACCGCCAGGATCACGAACCCGCCCGGTTTCAACGCCTGGCGGACTACCCGAACGTAGCGCTGGCGGTCTTCCGGCCGGGTGAGAAAGTGGAAAACCGCCCGGTCGTGCCACAGGTTGAAGGCCGAACGAGGCAGGTCCGCCTGGGTGATGTCCGCTTCGATCCAGTGCACCCCGGCGGCGCGCCTGCCCCGACGCTGCCGGACGCGCTGCAACGCGATCGAAGAAATGTCCAATACCGTCAGGTGGGTATATCCGAGCTTGAGCAGATCGTCGACCAGCGTCGAATCGCCCCCGCCGACGTCGATCAGGCTGGCATCCAGCCCGAGCCCGGCTGCCTGGATCAGCTCAAGGGAGAGGCCCAGATGATCCTGGTGCCAGCCGAGCTCCTCAGAGCCCCTGGACTTGAAGATGTTGTCCCAGTGCAGCTTTTTATCCATCCTGATCGAGTACCCTTTTCGATCATAACACGATCCCGACCGAATCTATCCAATTTATTCGTCTTTGTGAGGCCGGTAGGCCGGGTTTCCCAACCCGGCATAATGCGGCGGGATGGCAAACTGCGTTTGCGGCAAACTTGTTTGCGCCGAATCCCGCCCTACAGGTCTTTCGTCGAAATGGCTGCAACGAGCTCTTCCGGGGAGGCTACCAGGAAATCCGCCCCGGCGCGCCGGAGATCGTCCGGGTTCTGGTGCCCCCAGGCAACGGCGACGCTGGTCGCGCCGATCACCCGGGCGTTAGTGACGTCGCTGACCGCATCTCCGATCATGTAAAACGTATCCCCCGGCTGTCCGAGGGCTTCCATCACCGCGCGTAACTTCTCCAGGCGCGGGCGCGGGTCCTCTTCACCGAGCACCAGCTCGATAGACCGCGCCAGCCCGTGGTGCTCCAGGAAGCGGCGCACCGCGGCGGCGCCATTGCCGGTCACGATGCCGATGCGGCCCTGCTGCGCCAGCCGGGCGACGGCTTCCGGGATACCGGGAAATGCCGGCAGCGGTGCGGGGTACTCACGGAAGCGCGCCAGACAGCCCTCGATGTACTCCCCGATCATATCCTCGGGCAGGCCTAGCCGGCGACCCAGGCTGTCGAAGCTCATCGGGCGCAGGGCCTCCAGGTCGGCGCGGGTGGGGGTGCAGGGGTTGCCGAGCCCGGCGCACACCTCGGCCGAAAAGCGCAGCATCAGGTCGGCGGTGTCTGCTAAAACACCGTCGAAGTCGAGCAGGATAATGCGTTTCATCATGGGGGTATATTTTAACGCAAGGGCGCCAAGAAAATTAAGACGCAAATTTTCTTCCTTTGCGCCTTCAATAAAACCTTCGCGCCCTTTGGTTAATTCTTTAGTTCCCGCCAGGAGGGGGCGATGAACTCGTACTCCTCCGGCTCCCCTTCCATAACCAGCCGGCGCGCCATCCCATCCTCCACCGAGATCAGGTAGAAGGTCGCCCGGTCATCTGGAGGCTCGTCGCCCGGCGGGCCGGCCGCAACCAGCAGGTGCGCGCCGTCCGGCGACCACTCCACAGGCGGCGCCGTCCCCCACTCGAAGACCTTCTGCAAACCGCTCCCGTCCGCCTCGATCACGTTCACATCGACCATCGGCCCGGAATCCGCCATCCACGGGTTGAGGAAAGCCAGTCTTTTCCCATCCGGCGACCAGGCCGGCCTCACGCCAGCTATCCCCAGCGGATCAGTCGCGTCGCTCCCCAGATCGTAGATCACCAGCTGGCTGCCCGTCCCCTCCAATATGGAAAACGCCAGGCGCGCCCCATCCGGCGAGACCGCCGGGTAGTCGGACAGCCAGTTCCACCTGCGGTTTAACGAAAGCTCGCCGGCCTCCCCACTGCGGATGTCCAACCGGAAGAGACCTGGGGCGACCTCCGGCGAAGCGGCGCCCTTCGGCGGCGTAACAGTTTGCAGGAAGATCAGGGTATTCTCATTCTGCCAGCCGAGCGGGATCTGAGTCCCGCCCAGGTCGTCGGCGTAGGTCTCGACCCTCCCGACTTGCAGGCCGGTCTCCGTGGCCGCCAGGGTGATCAGGCTGTCTTGCGAGCCGTCCGGCTGCGTCGTGAAGGCGATCCGGGCCCCGTCCGGCGACCAGGCGGCAATGTCGGTCGTCACCGTGAGATCGCTGGCGGTCTGCGTCCAGACCTCGCCCTGGGGATCGTAAAGCCACAGGTTGCCGTTGAAATCGAACAGCGCCGCCCGCCTGCCGTCCGGCGACCAGTGCAGGAGCTGGTCGCCCACAGGCGGGCCATTCCGCACCCGGCGGGCTTCGCAGGCATCCCGGGCCAGCAAACAATCAACCGTCAGCCGCGCCAGGCGGCGCTCGACCGGCGCAGCCAGCGAGCGTAGGGTGAAGTAGAGCTCGCCAGCCGGCTCATCTCCAGCCAGGCTGCTGGCGCTTTCATCTGCCAGGGTGATGGCGATCGGCTCCCCGGAAGTGGGGGTTGGCGTGGTCCCCGGCGGCAAAAGGGGAGTCGGTGTGGGCGTAGCCGCTTCGAGGGTCGGGGCGGTCGCCGTTCCCCCGGATCCCGGCGCGGTGGGGACCGGTTCGAAGCTAACCTCCGCCAGGTTCCCGCTTATCCAGGCGGCCGGCGGCGCAGCCAGGTTGTAGACGACAGCCTCCAGCGAGATGTCTTCGAGCGGCTCTCCGTCCTCGCCGTACTTCAACCGGCGCAGCACCAGGCCGGTGTGCTCATCCACCCAATAACGCATGCCGTCCCATTCAATGACGAGCGCCGGCCTGCCGGCCCAGGTGGTATGCTCGACGGGCAGCAAACCGTTCAGATCGCCAGGCAGGTCGACCGGGAAAACCATCTCGAACAGCCCGCTGGCGCCCTCCAGAGGGTGCATTGACCACGCTCCGGGAGCCGGTTCGGCGTTCTGATCTCGCAAATCGAAGGATTGGGCCCCCTTGCCATCGCTGGTCCATAACCAGTCCGGCGCCAGGCCGAGGTCGAATCCCTCTTCGCCGGGCAGCGGCTCGGTGAGGACGGCTGCGCCCTGGCCCTCGCGCCCCAGCCAGGCCTGGCTGTAAACCGTCGTCCATTTGCCAGCCTCGTCTTTCGAGCGGGCTTGACCCTGCAGCCACACGGTCTTCCAAGCCGGGTTCTGCATCCCCCAGCGGATGGTATCCGGCAGGCTCTCCAGACCAAGCACCGGGGGCAGTGCCTCCACGGTTGGGGCCGGGCTCTCTACAAAGGCAGACAGCGCCTCGGGAGTAGAAGTGGTCCCAGGACTGGTCGCCGGCGGGGTTCCGCTCGGGAGCAGATTAGCCGCTCCTGGCAGCTCCGGAGAGGCGGGACCTGCGCCTGGCAGGAAGGAGCGGATCAGCCAGGAGAAGCCGAGTACGAAGCAGGCCATCAGGACAATCACTCCCGCCAGGCTCCCCAGGGCCGCCAGGCCGTGCGTCCAATTGAACTTCCCGCGTTCCGCCTGGGGCGCAGCGGCGTACTCCACCTGCAGCCTCCGCCGCAGCGACTCGCGGATGGTTGATTCGTTCGAATAATCCAGCCGGGAGACCTGGCGGGCCGTATCGAGCGCCTGCTGCACCGCTTCCGGGCCTTCCCCGGCTGGGCTGCTTTCGCCCTGACGAGAAACCGCCTCCCAGGCTCGGTCGAACTCCTCGGCCAGGTTACGCTCGTTCATAGCGCTGATCCTCCATCCCGGCCAGGTCCGGCCCGTGTAACAGAGCGCGCAGGCGGTGCATCGCCCGGTACAGGATCACCCCCACGTTGCTCTCGCTCAATCCGCTCAGGCTGGCGATCTGGCGGTTGTTCAATCCGACGATGAATTTCAACGCCACCAGGTCACGCTCCCGTTCGCCCAGCTGCTCGAGGGCCCGGGCCAGCGCCTGCCGGGATTCGTTTTGGATAAAATGCTCCTCCATGTCAGGACGGTCGGCAGGCTGGTAGCGTAGCGCTTCCAGGGAGAGCAGCTGCCGGCGACGGACCACGCGCAGGTGGTCGTTCAGCGCGTTGCGGGCGATGGCGAACAGCCAGCTGCTGAAGGGGGCTTTCTCGGGGCGGTAGGCGGCGATGTTTCGCAAGACGTGCTCGAATGTCTGCGCGGTCAGGTCGTCGGCCAGGTGCGGGTCGCCGGTGCGGGCGCGCAGGTAGTTGTAGACGCGCGGGAAGTAGCGATCATACAGCATCACGAAAGCGATCCGCTCCCGGGCTGCCCGGACTGCCAGGGCGGCTTCATCGTTGGCCTGGTTGCCTTGTCCCACTCGGTTCTCCGCGACGTCTTTCTATAGAAAATACGCTCGATGCAGGATTGTATTACAAATTATCGGGTCGAGTTCTTACTTATGAATTCCATATCGCGCCTCAGGTACCCTTGTACGCGATCAGCACCACCCCCAGTTCCTGCTCCAGCTGGCGCAGCTTTTCTACCTGTTCCTCGCTCAGCGCCGCCGGCGGGTAATGCGGCTCGAGGGCCAGGATCAGCGTCCCGAGCGATTCTTCCATCTGGCGGATGCGCTCGATCTCTGCCTCTTCCAGGTTGGCGATCCTCATCCTGCGCACGGTCATGGCGAGTAACCTCCTTTGGTGTGAATAATTGAACCAATTGTAACCCGGTCTCGTTTCCAAGGGGCGAAGCATCCGGAAGGTTCTTGTCGGCCGCTTGAAGACACCATTACCGGATGCTTCAGGCGGCGCTCGACGGTTCCCGCCCTCGCATTGACGGACTTCTCGGCTTGCAGACACCCCAAAAAATAACTTGTTGTATAATGACTGAGAACTCATTTTAAAACCTGAAACTGATCGATTGATCCCCCAGCAAGGAGCTTCCTATGAGCAAACGAGTCGCCATCCTGACCGGCGGCGGGGATGTCCCAGGCTTGAACATGTGCCTGAAATCCCTGGTCTACCGCCTGATCGACCTGGGCTACGAGCCGATCGGCGTGCGCAAGGGCTGGGAAGGCCTGGTCCGCTACAACCCGCAGAATCCCAGCACCTACAGCGAGCAGTTCATCGAGTTGACCAAGAACGTCGTGCGCCCGATCGACCGCACCTCCGGCTCCTTCCTGCACTCCTCCCGGCTGGACCCCCGCCGTATCCCCGATGAAACTGTCCCGGACTTCCTGCGCCAGCCGGGATCGGGCGACCTGGACCTGACCGAGCATGTCTTACATGTCATCCAACGGCTGGATTTTCGCGGCCTGATCGTGATCGGGGACGACGATGCGCTCCAATATGCCGCCTATTTGAGCTCCAAGGGTGTGCCGGTCATTGGCATCCCCAAGACCATCCATAACAACATCTTCGGCACCGATTACACCCTGGGCTTCAGCACCGGGCTGGCGCGCGGCGTGGCCTTCATCCACGAACTGCGCGCCCTGGCTGGTTCGTTTGAGAAGATCATCGTGGTCGAATCCTTCGCCGCCAAATCCGGATACAGCACCTTGCTGATGGCAATGCTGGCCGGGGTGGACCGGGTGCTGATCCCCGAGGTGCCTTACGACGCCGACCTGCTTGCCCAGCTGGTGCTGCAGGACAAACGCGAGACCCCGGCCAATTACGCGGTGGTGCTGATCTGCGACGGCGCCCATCTAAGTCCACAGCAGGAGAGCAAATATGCACAGGTGCTCTCTTTTAGCGGAAAGTCCGGCTTGCTGAGCAGCGGCATAGTGGCTTCCAATGTTCTCACCGAGATAACCTGCGAACGTGTTTACCTCCAGCATTTGACTTACCTGCTGCGCACCGGCTCACCTGATGGACAGGACCTGCTCGGGGCGACGAACTTCGCCTTCTGGGCCGCTCACCTGCTGCACGAAGGCAGGTTCGGGCGCATGACCGCCTTTGTAAAGGACCGCATGTGGACCGATGTCGAGCTCAACCTGGCGATCCAGGGTAACCGCCAGGTCGATGTGGCTTCGATGTACGATGCCGAGCAGTATAAGCCGAATCTATCCCTGATCTGGTCGTTGGAAAACCTTTGAACCAGTCCGTATCCAGCCAGATGAGGAATACCTATGAAGACGAAGAGAAAATCCCTGTTCGGTCGCAAGCAAGATAGTCCTCAAGCCTTGCCGGACCCACCGGCGCCCGGCGCCAACGGCAAGGAACAACTGGTGCAGGTGATCGAGCTGGTGAAGAGCTTCCCCGTCGGGGACGGCGAGGTGACCATCCTGAAAGGCATCTCGTTCGACGTCGCACGCGGCGAGTTCGTCCCGATCGTCGGCCCGTCTGGCAACGGCAAATCGACCCTGCTCAACATGATCACCGGCATCGACCGGCCTTCCGCCGGGCAGGTGATCGTCACGGGGCGCGAGGTCAACGAGATGAGCGAGAACCAGCTGGCGGCCTGGCGCGGCCAGCACGTGGGCATCGTCTTCCAGTTCTTCCAGATGCTCCCGGCGTTGAGCCTGCTGCAGAACATCATGCTGCCAATGGACCTGGCGCGCAAGTACTCGCCACGCGAGCGGCGTGAGCGCGCCATGCAACTGCTCGAGCTGGTCTCGCTGGAGGACCAGGCTCATAAGCTGCCCGGGATGGTCTCCGGAGGCCAGCAGCAGCGGGCGGCCATCGCCCGCGCCCTGGCGAACGACCCCGAGCTGGTCGTCGCCGACGAACCGACCGGCAACCTGGATTCGCGCAATTCCGCCGACGTGTTCGACCTGTTCGGCCGGTTGGTTGAACAGGGCAAGACCCTGCTGATGGTGACCCACGATAAGGAGCTGGCGCGGCGCGTGCCGCGCATCGTGGAGATCATCGACGGGCGCATTACCCGCGACGAGTTCGTCGGCGGCGCCCAGTGGGCGGGCTTCTAGGACCATGGGCGTTCTCTGGCAGAAAGTCCTGCTCGACCTGTGGGGCAACAAGGGGCGCACGATCCTGGTGGTGCTGATCATCGCCTTCGGGGCAGGGGCGATCGGCATGATCATCGGCATCCGCAACCTGGTCATCCCCGGCATGCAGGAGATCTGGACTTCCTCCCACCCGGCTATGCTCAACCTGTTCGTCGGCCCACCCGTCGGCGAGGACGAGATCCTGGCGCTCAAACGGGAGGACGGGGTAGCCCAGATCGAAGCCTTGAGCAATACCACCATCGAGTGGCGACTGAGCCCGCAGAGCGAATGGAAGCAGGGCGGGCTGACGGCGCGCGCCGACTACCACCACCAGACCCTCAACACACTCGACCTGACCCGCGGCGCCTGGCCGGAAGGCAAGACGCTCTCGGTCGAAGACGGTTCGGATACCTTCTTCGGCATTCCGATAGGGGGTCAGGTCGAACTGCGGGTTGACGACCGGGTCGTGCCGGTCAAGATCGGCGGGACGGTCTACAATCGTTTGTCTCAGCCAGCTTTATTTGGTGGGAGCGCCCAATTTTACGCCGATCAGGAGACCTACGAGTATCTGGTCGGCGATACCGATTACAACCAGATCATGATCGACGCGCCGGTATGGGACGAAGACGCGGTGACCGATCTGGCCGACCGCCTGGAGGACAAACTGGAAAGACAGAACATCGGCGCCGGGCGCTTCATCACCGACCCCAACAAGCACTTCTTCCAGGACCAGATGGACGCGCTGTTCGTGCTGCTGGGCGTGATGGGCGCCCTGGCGCTGGTGCTCGGCCTGCTGCTGGTCTACAACACGATGAACGCCCTGATCGTCCGCCAGGTGGACCAGATCGGGGTGCTGAAGGCAGTCGGGGCGCGCACCTGGCAGATTCTGCGCCTGTTCCTGGTGATGGTGTTCGTCTACGGCCTGCTGGCGCTGCTCCTGGCGCTGCCGATCGGCATCCTGGGGGCCTGGATCATGTCCGCCTGGCTGGTGAGCAGCTTCGGCGCCAACCCAGGTGGGTTCGAAGTCTCTTCCACAGCCATCCTGCTGATGGTCGTCACCACCCTGCTAGCCCCCCTGATCGGCGCAATCCTCCCGATCCTGTCCGGGGCGCGTATCACCGTGCGCGAGGCGATCAGCACCTACGGCCTGAGCACCCATACGGGTCTCATTGAACGCCTGGGCGCCCGCCTGCGCTTCATCTCGCGCATGGCGTTGATCACCATCAGCAACACCTTCCGCAATAAGTGGCGCGTTTTATTATTGGAGATCACCCTGGTTCTGAGCGGGCTGATCTTCATGATGACGGTCGGCGTGCGCGATTCGGTCGAGTATACCGTCAGCGATGTGATCTTCAAGATCCTGGGCGCCGATATCACTATGATCTTCTCCGACCCGCAGCGCGTCGACCGCATCCGTGAGCTGGTGCATGCTTATCCCGGTGTGCGCAATGTGGAGCTGTGGGACTTTCGCGGCGTCACCATGCGCCCGAGAGGCCAGCCGCAATCGGATGACGACGAGAGCGGCACGCTGTTCGGGGTGCCGCTGCCGACCAGCCTGTATGGTTACCAGCTGTCCGCCGGGCGTTGGCTGGACCCGCGCGACCAATACGCCATCGTACTCAACGAGAGGCTGGCGGAAGACGTGGGCGTCGGCGTGGGTGATTGGATCACCATCCGCTACGCCGAGAAACAGGAGCATGACTGGCAGGTGGTCGGTCTGGTCTTCGATCCGATCCAGACCACTTCGTCCAACGTGCCGTTGAACGTCGTATTGCGGGACGTCCACCAGGTCGGCCGGGCTTACACGGTCTGGATCGGATTAACCAGCGACGACCCGCAGGTGCACATCGCCACCGCCAAGCAGCTGCGCGACTACTTCAAGCGTAACGGGGTCGAGGTCAGTCCCCAGCGCGGCGTGTTTGGCCTCGGCGGCGACGCTTCGGTCGAGACCGCCCGAACTTTCATCAACCAGTTCAACTTCATCCTGGTCCTGTTAGGAGTGATGGCAGGCGTAATCGCTCTGGTCGGCGGTTTTTCGCTGTACGGGGCGCTCTCGCTGAGCGTGATGGAGCGCACCCGCGAGATCGGGGTGATGCGCGCCATCGGGGCTTCCTCCTGGGATGTATCCCGCCTGTTCATCGGCGAGGCGCTAATCCTGGGCTGGCTGAGCTGGTTGATCGCCCTGCCGCTCAGCCTCCCGGCTGGACAGGCGATGATGGCTGCCCTGAACGCAGCCTTCCAGATCGAATTCGTCTACCATTACACCTTAACCGGGCCATTGATCTGGCTGGTGATCATCACCATAGTTTCGATCGTTGCCAGCCTGCTGCCGGCGCGCAGCGCCACACGGGTCAGCGTGCGCCAGACCCTGGCGTACCAGTAGGCGATCGCCGCGATTCCCCCAGTTCCTATGAAAGCTCCCCCTGCAATGCCTGCGCCCCGGCATATTGGTAGGGGAATATTTCCTTATTCAAGACCTCCAGCGCCGCCTGGAGATCGTCAAGCGCACGCACCCGGTGATGATCCCCGTTTGTATTCCGATACAGGCTGGCCTCCAGCCTGGCGAGGGCGAAGTGCGCCATCGCCCAGGTGAAGGTTTCTTGTTCACGAGAGTAAACCTCCAGCGCTTTCTGGTAGGCCTCGATCGCCTGTCCGGCGGTTGCCTCTTTCTGGTCGTGCTCGTAAAGCCCGGCGTAAAGGTCGGCCAGCCTCAGGTGGGCGGCTGCCAGGTCGGCACCGGTGCCGGTAGTGGCGGAGATTACCGCCCGGCAGGCCTGTTCGGCTGCTCGCGCGGATTCCAGATCCCCGGTCCAGGCGTACAATTCGATATACTGGTCGGCCAGCCGCCCTTGGAGATCGGCCCACCGCTCCAGGTTTCGTTCCGGGGTGTAGACTCTCGAGGCGGCCTGGTAAGCCTCCACCGCGATCCGCAAGTTAGCCCTGCGATCTCCCCTCTGGAGGGCGCCGAAGGCACTCCCAAGCAGGAACTGCCTCTCCGCCCACTCGGGAGAATCCGGGCGGGTGGAAAGCAGCACCCTGGTTAGTCTGTCGATCATGATCAGGGGAGCCTCGCTGCTTTCGGATGGGTGTAGATCAACAAGAATCGATGCCGGCTCCGCCTGCTTGGCAAGATCGCCTGGGCTTCGATCGAGCGGAGCAACGACCAGCCGGGCAGCCGGATCGCCCAGGATCACATAACTGCGCGCGTCGTTGTTGGCGGTCCACATGCCCGCCAGTGCTAGTTCATCGACCGCTTTCCCGAAGCGGACCCCCTGCAACTCGCTGCTCAGCAGGGTGGATAGCTCGGCGTAGCGCTCATTGAAGTACTCCATGGCGTATCCGATCGGGTAACCGTTCATGACTCGCTGCAGCGTGCTCTCGAAGACCGCCAGCTGGCTCTCGGTCTTTTCCCAGAGGAAGGAGTAGCCCCAGGCGCGCTCGACATGACCGACGACCGCCGCCATGCCCCCATTGGGATGCCCGAGCAGGCTCTGGGGTAAGCGGGCGACGAAGGCGTGCGGCGCTATGGCGGCTGGTTCCCGGAAATCCCGCTGCGAGAAGTCATCCAACCGGGGGGTGCCGGCCCCGTAACAGGCGAAATGGAAAGCCATCGATCCCGCCAATTGGGCGTCCGAAGCGACGTCATCTGCGGAATAATAGAACTCTTCAGGGATCGGTTCACGCCACGCCAATGGACCGGGCCAGTCCCGGCACAGCAGGGCGCCCTGGTGTGGGAGCTGGCGCGGGTCATCCCTGGGAAATCCCATCCCATGGCTGGCGGTAAAGGTCAAAGCCGGGACGTTTGTCGCCCCCAACTGCGCCGATAAGGCTGCCTTGGTCGCGGCCTCCCCCAGGAGGGACTCCACTGCCCACCTGCTCTTCTTCTGCAGTTCGAGCATCTTGGCGGCCAACGGCTCGACCAGGCGCGTTGCGCTCAGCCGGGTGGACTGATCGGCCTCATTCTGGACGCCTACGAAGACCGCCCGGCGGGGTAAGACGGCCTGGCCTGTTTCCATTGCCACCAGGCTGCTGGCGTAATGAGCGTAACCGTCCAGATCGTCGAAGTAGACCCGCCCGACTGCGTACTGGACATCTACCTGGTATTGGAACGTATAGGGGATCGCCTCAGGGTCTGCGGCGATCAGCAGGTAATAAGGCACCCTGTCCGGGTCGGCTGGCCCAGGACCGACCCCGTGGCGCGCCAGGAATTCGGTCTTGGACTCGCCGGGTCGATAGGCGCCCAACCCGCTGAATTCTTTATAGCGTTCCCCGGCCTGTGATTTGCGCAACGCTAAAAGGTCCCCCAGGGCTTCCATTATCGCTGGCGCCCTTTCCTGGTCCTGGTGGGCAAAAAGGATGCCCCAGCCGGCCTGAGAAAGGTCCTGCGGATCGACCCCCTCTCTGACACCTCTGGATTTCGAAGCGGGTTGGTTGTGACGCCGTTCCAGATCGCGCAAGTGCTCCCGATCCTGGAGGGCGCCTTTAGCGAACGCCGTTACTTCCCGGGCATTGACCGTCGGCAGCAAATACCCGCCCGTGGCGCCGTCGATGCCGTTAAAAACCAGGTCATCCTCCGCAGAGAAGCCCTTGGCATCCATGCGTCATGGCCGCCAGGCGGCATCGAAGTCCAGGGCAGCATCCTGGGTGATCTGGCGCTTATCGCTGCCGTTGGCGCTCATCAACCAGATATCATGGATAACCCCAGGCCAGCTCTCGAAGAGGATCCAATTGCCATCCGGCGAGAAATCGGCTTCTTTGATCGTCCCTACCCGCTCCTGGGAGGCAACGGTGAATTCTTTCAAACCGATATCGACCAGCTTGCTTCCGACCAGCATCGGCAACTCGGATCGATCGGGTGGGTAGACCGACTTCAGGAACATCAGGTACTCCCCATCTGGCGAATACTCCGGGTTCACGTAGGCAAACTCGGATCCACGGGAGAATTCCATGGCGCGCTTCCCGCCTGCCCCCAGCTCGCCCACATTGGGCATTGTAAATAGCTTCGGTGTACCCGAACGCATCGACACGAAAGCGATCGATTGCCCGTCGGGTGACCAGTCCGGCTGGAAATTCGGCGAGTTCCTGGTCAACGCGACCGGTTCCCCGCCTGCCGCCGGATCGATCACATAAATATTTGGAATATTCGATCGGTCGGAGGCGAAAACGATCAGCGCGTTAGGAGCCCAGGCGGGGTCGTAATCTCCGCCGATTCCGTCCGTCAGCTGGCGTTCGCCGGTCCCGTCTGCATTGATCAAATACAAGGCAGAGTTGAGGTACTTATCGTCGTTCTTCTTACACGGGGAGACGTAGACCAGCTGGATCCCGTCCTGGCTCCAGGCCGGCTGGCAGGCGCCGTCCGGGCGGTTGGTCAGCTGGAGCGGGTCCGTCCCATCGATGTTCATTAACCAGATCTGCGGATTACCCGCTTCAGCCCGGTCTGAAGCGAAGGCGAACTGGCCCGGGCCGCCCCCGACCGGGGTAGGGCCGGGCGTCTCGGTCTCGGTGGGCAAGAGGATCTCCGTGGAAGTGGGCGGCAGGGTGGGCGTATCGCTGGCGAGCGCCGGCGGGGGCGCCACCGGGAGTTGTGCGGCTTCTTCCGTGGTGGCAGCCGGAGTCGCGGTGCTGGTGGGAGGCTGGGTCGTGGAGACAACCACAACTACAGGGGCAGAGGTATCCCCAGGAAATTGAGCCGCGATCCCTGGCGGGGGTGCGTTCCCGGAGCCGAATAGAGAAGCCAGATCGATCACCCCGACCAGACTCAGCACTGCTACCGCCAGTCCAGCCAGGGCGACCAGGGCCACCAGCCAGGGGACGATCGGGCGCCTGTGAGGGTGGGGATGGGTGTGGGGTTCCTCCGCCGGCCGAGCGGGACTCTCCGCCGCGGCCGCCAATGGTAATTCTGAATAGATTGCTGCGCCTGGGCTGCCGGGCGGGGCGAGCGACTGTCCCCCAGGCTGGGACGAGCGCGGCGTACCAGGCTGTACCGGGTAGGAGGGTTGGGGGGGTTGCGCTTGTCCCAACTCGCCTGCCATCGCGGACCGCATCGACCGGCTCAAGCCGAAGATGCGCCCGTCCGGCGAGCGCATATACAGCACCGGTGTGCCCCACTCGATGTCGTTGTTCTGGGCGAAAACCGCCTTGCGCGCCTCCGCCAGGGAGGCATCCACCGGATATCCGTCGGCGACCGCCCCGTAAAATTCGTGCGCCAGGACGATGGCAGCCTCATCGGTGATCTCGAACTGCATGGCAATCACCGCTGGAATGCCCTTTTGAACCAGGCTGTGCGCCACGCCGGAGAAAGGATCGCTGCGGGCGGCACGCGCCCCCTCACAGGCGTTCAAGATCGCCAATCGCAAGGATTTCTGATCGTGCAGCAAGGTGCCTAAGTAACGCCCGCTGACCGGACGCCCTTTGCCATTCTCATCTTCCAGGAGCAGCACGCCGTCCTCGGCCTGCTGGTCGAAGCCCCCGTGACCGATGAAGTGAAAGATATGGTAATCATCGCGGCGCAGCTGACGTTGAAGTTCTGCCAGCGTGGCCTTGTCTAACCTGGTCAACTGCACCAGGCCGCGCCCTTCCAATTCGCTTAAAGCCTGCCTGAGATTCTCGTACTCCTTGTCTACGTCCAGCACCGGGTAATCGCTGGGGCTGGATACCATCACCAATACTTTAAGCGGCAGCCCAACCTCCAGAGGCGCCGTCTTGATCGGCAGATCCAGGTATCTCACCAGGGGGGTTTGCACGGAGAGCACCAGGAACTCGTCCAGCGTGGAATCGTACAGGAATTCCCAGGGTAGTTCTGCCAGTTCGGGTACGTCCATGAGGTGCAGCCTGAAGCGCAGGCCCGCGCCCTGCTGCCTGGCCTCGTTCAGGCTGGAGCGGAGGCGGCCGCGCACCTCGCTGCTGAAGACGGCTTCGAACAGGCCCCCGCCGAACTTCCTGGCGGCTTCCATCTCGGGTGATTCCAGGCGGCGCACTCCTTTGCGCGTGCGCCCGACCCGCAGGATGAAATTCTCGACCTCCAGCTCCGAGAAAGGCGCTTTGAATTCAGCCTCGGCCTGCCCTGCCGGCGAATTCATCACCCGCACCCGGTAACCGGAAGGGGTCCGGTCGATATGGATATCGAAATCCAGGAAATTAATCTCTTCCATTCCTCACACCCTGCATCCCAGCTGGTAATCGAGTTGATAAAGATATCTCACGCCTGGCGGGTTTCCGGCTGAAAGAAACCCATCCCTCCCCCAGCGGTTTTCTTGAATCGATCAAGGAAATATCTAAGACGAGGCGTCGCACGGATCGCCGCGGCGACACTCTTTCGAAAAAATAAAGGTGTCCCGTGTAACGATCCGACCCTACCGGAAAACGAGAAAAACCGGCCTAACAGCATTCTACAAACTATTCAATTGAAAGGAAATCCAGGTTAACCGTGGACGTGTGAAAATATTATTATATATTTTACCGATTTTGTCAATAAGTTTTAAAATTATTTTTCCCCCATCCCAGCCTCCTGGCGACTAGCCAGTCGCGCAGTGGGGTCGGGACCAGGCGCAGCAAGCGCACCAGTTGGATCGCTGGCGGGCCGACCAGGTAGCGGGCGCGCGGCCTGGATGCGGACAGCGCCTCGGCGACCACCCGGGAGACGGCTTCCGCCGGCAGCCCGTTATTCTCCGAATGGCGGGCGAACGATCTCACCCTTTCGATCGCTTCTCCATAATAAATACGCGCCTCCTCAGGCATCCGTGCGATGCGCTCGTCGGCGACCGTCAGGGACTTCTCCCAGATCGGCGTGGCGATCACCCCGGGCTCGACCAGGATCACGCTGATCCCCCACGGGCGCAGCTCCACCCGCAGGGCGTCGGAGAGCGCTTCCAGGGCGAACTTCGAAGCGGTGTACGGACCTAAGAAAGGCGAAGCGATAAGCCCGCTGACCGAGCTCATCATCAAGATCCGCCCGCGCCCCACGCGCAACAACGGCAGGCAGGCCTGGGTGACCGTCAGCTGCCCGATCACGTTCACCTCCAGCTGCTGGCGTAGGTCTTCTACAGGCAGGAACTCCAGCGGGCCGGCGAAGGATACTCCGGCGTTGTTGACCAGACCCGCCAGCCCGGCGCCGCCCGCGACGGCGGCGATCTTACCGATTGCAGCTGCCACCCCTTCCGCATCGCTCACGTCCAGGATCACCGGCTGCAAGCAATTCGAGGCCTCCTGCTGCAGGACGGCGCCGTCGCTCTCCCGGCGCACCCCGGCGAAGACCTGGTAACCCAGGCCATCCAGGTACAGGGCGCAGGATCTTCCGATTCCAGTCGAGGCGCCGGTGATCAGGACGAATCTTTCTATGGCTTCCGCTTCTGGCTGGTAGATGGTGCGCTCCTTCTTCCCGTTTGAGTCGCCTGAGATGGGTCCTGCACCGGTTTCAAATCGAGCCCTGGACCGTTCTTGCGTAGCCAGGCGCGCCGCGGCTTGTAATCCGGTAGGGCTGCTGCGACCGAGCTCCAGAAGGCCTTCGAATGGTTCGGTTCGACCAGGTGGCAGAGCTCGTGGACGACCACGTAATCCACTGCCGGCAGCGGCGCCAATACCAGCCGCCAGGTGAAGCTGAGGGTCTTCTTGGAGGAGCACGAGCCCCAGCGCGTGCGGGCGCCGGTGATGCGCAGCTTCTCGCAGGCCAGGCCCAGCCGCCTGGCGTGCAGCTTAACCCGCTCCCCGATCACCTGACGGGCTTGCTCCCGGTACCAGAGTATGAAGACCTGCTCTGCCCGGGGTAGCGCCTGGCTCGCCATTTTGAATGTGCCATCCAGGACCAGCAGTGGTGTCACAGCCGGAACGATCTCCAGCGGGTACTGCTCCCCCAGGTACCAGAACAGCTCCCCAGGGGCGTACAGCTTCATTCCGCTCATGGCCCGCTGCTGCCAGGCTTCCTGCTGCTTTTGCAGGATCCAACTCGCATGCTCCTGCACGAAGGCCTCGATCACGTCGTGCGACAGGCGCAGCGGTACCCGCACCGTCAGGCCGCCGTCCAGCTCCACGATCAGGGCGATCGACTTACGCCGCGAGCGCACCAGGCGCTGGATGCGGATGGGAGGGTTGTCCGTCATCCTGGTGTAACTGCCCTCAGGATCGCTGGATTCATAGTACAATCCTTGTGGAAATGAAGCTGATCATCGCAATCCTGCGCGACGAGGACAGCGAACCTGTCTCCACAGCCATGATCGAAGCGGGATTCCGGGCGACCCGCATAGCCTCTACCGGGGGATTATTGCGGCGCGGCTCGACGACCATGATGGTCGGAGTAGAGGATGACAGGATCGATGAGGCCATGCAGGTGGTCCGCGCGCATGTTTCGGCAGCCGCCGAGCCCGGGATGCGCCGGGCGACGCTGTTCGTGGTCAAGGTCGACCGGTTCGTCCAGGTCTAAGCCTTCTCTATCTGCAAGCAGACAGGGAAGGACCTATTCGTGAAATTCCTCTACCTGATAAACCAGCACGCTCAGGTTTTTGCGCCGCCATAAGTCCGGGGCGGCGCCCATTTTTCTGCACAGCAGCGCTAAGAATTTCTCTGGTTCGGGGACCTTCTCCCACACCTGAGGCAGGAAAGTAGCCCGGCGGGATCCGTCCACCAGCACCACCCCGTCTATGTTCGGACGCAGCTTCGCCAGCAGGTCGTCCGCGCCGCGATATTCGAGCGCCTGCACAGGGGTCAGGCAAGAGATCTCGATGGTGACGCCGGTGAGCTCCTCCGGCCGGATGGGCAGGAAACGGAAATCTTCCAGGGCGGCGGAGACGGCGTGCTGGCGAACGTCCTCCGCCAACGGCATGGTTGGTTCCAGACCCCCAATGCAGCCGCGCAGCTCGCCACCTGCCAGCAGGGTTACAAAGCTGGAGCCCGGCTGGCGCAGCCGCGCCAGGAGGCTGTCCGGATCCAGGAGCGTCAATGGACGACCGCAGACGCCCTCGATCAGCGCCTGGCGGGCCAGCCGCAGCAGCTGGGTGCGCTCCGGTTGGCTGAGGGTCTCCGAGGCGAGTGTAGATCGAAGCATGTCTGGCATGATCGCCCTCCCGCTCCAGGTAGCCTGGAACTAATCTTGCATCTCCCGGTAATGGCGGTCGTAATATAGCAGCGGCAGACCTTCCTCCGTCGAGCGGGCAGCCACGACCTCGCCGATGACCAGCGTGTTCGTGCCCGCGGCGTGCGTGGCAATCACCCGGCAGTCCAGGAAGGCCAGGCCGCCGGTCAGGAAAGGCGAACCGGTCGTTAAGGTGTGGACGGTCAGCCCGGCGAAGCGATCTTCGTCATCCGGCAGGCGCCCGGCGAACAGCTCGGAGAGCTCTTGCTGGTCGGACTTTAAAAAGGTCACCGCAAAGGCGCCCGAAGCCAACACCAGGGCGTGGGTGCGTGAGTCACGCGACATCGAGATTAGGACCGTCGGCGGCTCCAGGGAAACCGAGGCAAAGGAGTTGACCGTCATGCCGTGACTGACTCCCTGATAACTGGCCGAGACGATGGTGACCCCGGTTGCCCACTTGCGCATCGCCACCCGCAGCTCCTGCGGATCTACCGCCATATTACGACCTCCTTCAACCAGTATTTGTTCGCTTTCATCATACATTCGTGTTTACAGGACGTCAAGTGAATAAATCGGGCGTGTTACAGTCTAAAAAGAAAAAAACCATCTTTACCCAAAAACTCTTGCTTTCTATGCGCATTTAAGGTACTATCCAACCCATGGACCCTTCGCTCGATCCCCTTCCGATGGTGAACACACCACGCCCGAGGCCACACGGCACCCTGTACCAGTTGCAGGTCGTGCTCAGCGTCGCCTTCCTGGTCGCCACCCTGTTTACCGCTTGGACACCCGCCAGCCTGCTGCCCGGCAGCCTGGCAGAAAGGTTCGCCCAGGCGGTTGCGTTTCAGGCGACCGCCACCGCCGAGTTCCCCACCCCGACCCCCCGCCCGCGCCCGCTGATCGGGATCGTCGTCGGGCACTGGGGGGATAACAACGACCCGGGAGCGGTCTGCGACCCGAGCTTCGCCCCGGACTTGACCGAGTTCACCGTCAACCAGGCGGTAGCCTCCCGGGTGCGGGACGAACTGATCGCCCAGGGTTTCGATGTCAATCTATTAAAGGAATTCGACGAACAGCTGCAAGATTACCACGCCCTGGCTCTGATTTCGATCCACGCCGATTCCTGCCAGTACGTTAACGACGAGGCCACCGGCTATAAGGTAGCCGCCTCCCTGGCGAACCCGCGCCCGGAGAAGAGCGCCCGCCTGACCGCCTGCCTCAAAGACCGCTACGCCGGCGCCACCAGTCTGCCCTACCATGCCGGCAGTATCACCGACGACATGACCAGCTACCACGCCTTCAACGAGATCAACGAAGAGACTACCGCGGTGATCATCGAGGTCGGTTTCCTCAATCTGGACCGGCAGGTATTGACCGAGGGACAGGACCAGGTTGCAAAAGGCATCACCGACGGTATCCTGTGTTACGTACGTAACGAGAACATCTCTGGCGAGGAACAGCCTTGAGCGACCAGCCTAATCCGGCTGGCGAGGCCCTCCGCCAGGCTTACCAGGCGCTGCGCCAGGGAGACCGGCGCGCAGCCAGGCGTTGGGCCGAACGGGCAGCCGCCCTGGCTCCCGAACGGGAAGACCCCTGGCTAATCCTGGCTGCGCTAGCCGCGCCGGAAGCCAGCTTGAAGTATCTCCAGCGCGCCCTGGCGATCAACCCGGGCAGCCGGCGCGCCCGCCAGGGCATGCACTGGGCCGCCCGCCGGCTGCGCCAGACTGCTCCGCCGGCCCCCCTCCCCCACCGGGTGATCGTCGAGCACCCCTCGCGGGAGGCCCTGACCAGGCGCCGACCGGCGTTCGTGGTGGTTGGGCTACCCTTGCTGCTCGCCCTGCTTCTGGCGCTGGTAGCCGCCTTTCTATGGACCAGCGTGCCGCTGTTCTCCGACTCCTACACGCCTGAACAGGCCCTGGCCCAGGTGGGTCTCCTAAAGGCCACGCGCACGCCGACCGCCACGGCGACTTTCACACCCACCCCCACCTTCACGCCAACCGCCACCAGCACCGCCACCCCCACCCCGACCGAGACCCCCACGCCTACCAGCACGCCCACCAGCACGCCGACCGAAACGCCGGAGCCAACCGAGGAGCCAACCGAGGAACCTCCAGAAGAGCCGGACGAACCCGACGAGCCGGATGCACCGGATTTCCCCGGTCGCCCGCCTGGCGTGGGCAAGGACGAGCCCTGGATCGACATAGACCTGACCAGACAGAAAGCCTACGCTTACCAAGGCAATAAAAAGCTCGCCAGCTTCGTCGTTTCTACCGGCACCTGGCAGCACCCCACCGTCACCGGCGCCTTCCAGGTCTACGTCAAGTACCGCTTTGCGGACATGGCCGGGCCGGGTTACTACCTGCCGGACGTGCCGAACGTGATGTATTTCTACAAGGACTACGGCCTGCACGGTACGTACTGGCATAACAATTTCGGCACCCCGATGAGCCACGGCTGCGTCAACTTCTCGATCCCGGATTCGGACTGGATTTATGACTTCGTCTCGGTGGGGACGGTGGTCAATGTGCATGATTGAATTCCCCTGATCCGTCCACCCCGCGCGCCTTATGCGAGGGCTTATGCAGACACCGCGCCCCCTGACAGACAGCATAGAACAAATCTCCCCCAGCCCGATCAGCCGCAGGGAATTTCTGCGCCTGGGCGGATTAGGTTTCGCCTCTGCCTTGTTCCCTGGTTTTAGCCGCCTGACGGACCAAACGGTACCCCTGCAGGGTCGAGTAACAGAAGCCAAGGTTGTCGTGTTTGACCGCCCCTCCCTGATCGGCAATCCGGTCAAGACATATTGGAAGGATATGATCCTTTCCGTGGCGGAGGCCACCGTCGGGGACGAGGAGCCAGATCACAACCGCATCTGGTATCGGATCGAAGGCGAGGGCTACGTCCACTCAGGCGGGGTCCAACCGGTGCAGACCCGCCTCAACCAGCCCGACCAGGACATCCCGGGAGAGGGGGCGCTGGCAGAGGTGACCGTTCCCTTCACCGACGCCCACTGGGGTCCTGGCAAGATTTTCCCCTTCGCTTACCGGTTCTATTATGAAACGACCTACTGGGTTACCGATCTGGTCGAGGACGAACGCGGCAGTTCCTGGTACCGAGTCCAGGACGATAAATGGGACCTGTCCTTTTTCGCTCCAGCCACCCATCTCCGCCTGATCCCCAGGGAAGAACTGGCCCCCCTTTCTCCACTGATCCACCCGGAAGGCAAGCGGCTGGAGGTGCGCCTGGGAGAGCAGCTGGTAGTCGCCTACGAGTGGAAACGCCCGGTCTTCATGGCGCGCGCCGCCACCGGAGCCGTGTTTTCCAACGGGCGCTTCGAGACGCCTGTTGGGCGGCACATGACCTTCCATAAGCGCCCCACGCGCCACATGGCTGCCGGCGACCTGGCCTCCAACGGCTATGACTTACCGGGTGTGCCCTGGATCTCGTATATCACCGAGAAGGGGGTAGCCATTCACGGCACCTATTGGCATAACGATTTCGGCCGCCCGCGCAGCCATGGCTGTATCAACCTGACCCCCGGCGCGGCCAAATGGATCTACCGCTGGACGCTGCCTCCCGTACCCGCCAAGACGCAGGACGTGTACGAGAATTACGGGACGCAGGTGGATGTAGTAGAATAATTCATGATGAGCCGCAGAGCGCTTTTCGAAGGGCTGGTGGTAGACGAGAAAGACCAGCCAGCGCCGGTTACCTACGTCGGGGACGAGCCATGCTACGTGGTCGACGACGACGGGTTCCTGCGCCACATCCCTGCCGAGCAGGTCGATCGGGAGGTGCTGCGGCGCATGCGCGAACTGATCGAAGGCCACGAAGGCGCGATCAGCGAGCAGACTGCCAGGATGCTCGGGCAGGAAGACATCTTCACCCGGGCGATGATCGAGAGCCAGCTAAAGAATATTGACAGCCAGTTCGATACGCTCATGGAGACCGGCATCCCCGAAGAAGGGCGGACCTACATGGGCATGATGGGCTTTCGCGTGCGCATCAACGTGCACGGCGAGGTGATCGAGTTCGACCAGCCCGGCTCAATCGAGTCAGACGAAGAGTAATTTAACGCCAGGACGCTAAGAGGATTAAGCCGCAAAGGTAAACTTTGCGGCTTTTTGACTCTTTGCGCCTTCGCGTTAAAAATGATCAATCTACCAAATGCAGGTCGCCCCAGGTCATCGGGTCGGTCAGGGTGCGGATCGGGACGAAGGAGATCATCGTCTGTTGGACATCCTCGCCGGTGTCGTCATTATCCGAGATCGATAAAGCGAAACCGAAGTGGGCGCCTTCGTACGACCTGGTGTTGAACACCTCCCAGGGAATGGACGCCTCGACGATATACCCGTCGTCTCTCGCCCGGGAAGCAACCTTGACGTCCTCTTCGCGGCCTTCCCGGTCGCTTGGATACCACAGGTAGGCTTCGGTCTCGTCTCCGGGGTTCGGCGAGCCGGGCGAGAGGCCCAGCTGGTAGTCATCCCCGCTCAGACGCTGCGAGTAGTAGTCCGCCGACACGTTCGTGTCGATCAGGATATCGATGCTGTCGCCTTTGTAGATTTCATCGCGGGACGCATCCTGCATGTAAACGTCGTCGATCACGCGCACGGCCACGTAAAGGTAATCCTCGTCCCAACCCAGCATGGCCCGCCCGGAGAGATCATCTTCCCCATCGTACTCATCCCTGCCATACACGACGGCGGTGATCGGGTAACGGTCCAGCTCCCAATCGTCGAGCACTGCATCGATCTGGGGACTGTCATCCAGGAAATAGGCAACCATACCAAACTTCGGCCGCTGACCCGGGCCGGCAAGAGAACGAGTGGGCGTCGGGGGGATCCGCGTGGGTGGGACGGAGGTCGCCGTAGCGGTCGCGGTCGGCTGTGAGGTGTCGGTCGGGGTCACCCCGGGCGGTAAGGTGGGTGTTGCGGTGAAGATGACCGTGGTGGGAAAAGCCGTGAAGGGCGTGATCGTCGGCGTCGGGAAAAAGATCGCCGTCATGGTCAGGTTGGGGGTTGGAAAGGCGAACGGCGTAGGCGTGGCTGCAAAGGGCAGGTTGCAGGCCATGACCGAGGCCGCCAGCAGCCCGGCGGCCAGATAAATAAATTTACGATTGTGCTTCATACGCCTCCTGCTAGAATAAAATGATGATCAATGAATGATGGATAGGAATCTGTCCGGAATTAATCTTAATTGTAGGCTAAAACGGCCATCCCGGCGAGCGAATACTCCCTGCAACAGTTCCGCGCGCCGGGTCGTTTCGATGTATAAGACGAAGCAACTGCCCACCAGGTTCCCGCCAACTTCGCATGCGTGCCGTTGCAGGGACAGTTTCCTCTGTCGCTACGAGGCGTCCTTAGCCGAAGCAGTCTCCTCCTTGGTCTTTGTGTGAGATTGCTTCGGGCTGGGTAGCGCTTCATTAAGCTCCACTTCAAAATGCCGCCATCGCAAAGACAGTTTCCTCTGTCGCTGCGAGGCGTTCTTTGCCGAAGCAGTCTCCTCTAATGGCCAGCGAGGATATTGTGCGCACGCAGAATCCATGCTTCTTTCAACCTAACTGTCAATTATTAATGATAAAATGAACTGGTAAGGGGAGCATTACTATCCAGACACGCTCAGGGGGAGGAGCCAGTCAGTATCCGCACCTTATCCAACCTGAACAGACGGTCACAAGAGGAGGTGATAGATATCGAGCAAGTCCAGACAATCCATGCGAACTTCCTAAGATAACCTGACGAAACACCTACAAGCATATTCAAGGAGAAGAAACGATGTTTAAGAATAGAAATCTATGGCCCATGTTAACTATCCTGGTCATCAGCGCCATGCTGCTGGCGGCCTGCGCCCCGGCCGCCCAGGTGACCGAAGCCCCCGTCGAGCCGACCGAAGCCCCTGTCGTGACCGAAGCGCCAGTCGTGACGGAAGCGCCAGTCGAAGAACCGGTAGCGACCGAAGAACCAGCAGCGACTGAAGAACCAGCAGCGACTGAAGAAATGCCGTTTGCAGGTGAGACGGTGACGATCTTCACCGCAGCCAGCGAGGATCAGGTTGCTTTGTTCCAAACGGAATTTGAAGATTTCATAGCGGAAACAGGCATCGAGGTGATCGTCGAACCATCGCCTGATTTCGAGGTGCTTGCCGTAACGCGCGCCGAAGCCGGCGACCCGCCAGAAATTTATAACTTCCCTCAGCCTGGCTTGATGGCAGATATGGCCCGCAATGGCTTCCTGACCGACCTCGGATCAGCCCTGGACATGAGCTACCTCCAGGGGCAATACGATCAAGCCTGGCTCGATTCTGGTATGGTCGATGGGACATTGTACGGCATTTGGCACAACGCGGACGTCAAGAGTCTGGTGTGGTATGCCAAGCCTGCCTTCGATGCCGCGGGCTACCAGATCCCGACCACCTGGGATGAGCTGCTGGCCCTTACGGATCAAATTGTCGCTGACGGCGGTGTTCCCTGGTGCGTCGGCCTCGAGAGCGGCGGCGCCACAGGCTGGCCTGCCACGGACTGGATCGAGGACATCATGCTGCGCACCACCTCCGTGGAGAATTACGATGCGTGGACGAAAGGTGAGTTGCCGTTCCAGTCTCCCGAAGTGAAGAACGCTTTCGAGGTGATGGGTAATATCCTCCTTAATCCAGATTATGTCCTGGGCGGAACTACTGGGATCCTGACCACCCCCTTTGGTGATGCTCCGCTACCCCTGTTCGACGATCCCCCGGGATGCTTCATGCACCGCCAGGCCAGCTTCATCGTCAACTTCTTCCCAGAAGGCACGGTCGTTGGGGAGGGCGTGGATTACTTCTACCTGCCGCCCATCGATCCGCAGTACGGCTCGCCAGTACTCGGTTCCGGTTCATTGCTGAGCATGGGTGTTGATTCACCTGCGGTACGTGAAGTTATGAAGTTCCTGGCCACACCCCAGTCGGTGGAAAAAGAGGTAAAGGCAGGTATCTTCGTAGCGCCGCAGAAAGACGTACCGGAAGATTGGTATCCAAACAACGCTCTGAAGGGGTTTGCCGACATCCTGGCCAATGCGGACACCTTCCGCTTCGACGGCTCTGATCTGATGCCCGGCGCGGTCGGCGCAGGTAGCTTCTGGACCGGCGTCGTAGATTATATCGGTGGTGCAGACCTGGATACGGTCCTGGAAACCATCGATGCAAGCTGGCCGAGCGAGTAAGCAAGATAAGATGGGGGTTAGAGAGTTGATCTGATGTAGATGAAGAGCAGGGCAGTCTGAGAACGGCTGTCCTGCTCGGTACCTATTTGTGAAAAGGTAGGGATGGGTTTCATGGTTGAATAACTACGGCCATGAATACCATTTCTACCGAATTCTTGGATAGGCGCTGAAGTTCTTTCTATGTGAGAAGGAGGACTGCATGGCAGAGACTGTTGAACACACTGCTCCGGCCCCAGGCAAACAATCTTCAACTTTTGTAACCGGGACTCTGCGAGTCATCATATCCTTCATCGTCCCTGTGATCACCTTCCTGGCGCTACGCTGGAGCTTCACGTATATGAGGGACGCAGACGCCAATAAATTCCTCGTGGCGGTCGTAGCCCTTATCGTCGGGGTGGGCGCAGTCTGGGCCCTCTATATCATTACCGATAACCTGGTTTCATTACTACCTGAAGCGGTCCGGGAAGGTGTACGCCCGTTCGTCTTTGTCGGCCCGGCGTTGGTGATCCTGGGGGTTTACCTGGTCTTTCCAGTCTTTAGAACCGCTTATCTCAGTTTCTTTGACGCCAGATCGGAGAGCTTCATCGGTCTGGAAAATTATACTTATATATTTACCAATCCTGACATGCTGGGCGTGCTGCGCAACAATATCTGGTGGTTAATAGTCGTGACCTCGTTCGTCGTTGGGCTGGGACTGGTCATCGCTGTCATGGTGGATCGCGTCCGCTGGGAGGCCGCCGCAAAGACGATCATCTTCATTCCAATGGCGATCTCGGCTGTTGGGGCGAGCGTAATCTGGAAGTTCATTTACAGCTTTCAGGCGCCTTCTCGCCCGCAGATCGGTTTGCTCAATGCAGTCGTCGTCGCTCTGGGCGGCGACCCTCAGGGCTGGCTGATTTTACAGCCATGGAACAACTTCTTCCTGATGTTCATCATGATCTGGATCCTCACCGGTTTCGCCATGGTCGTGCTCTCCTCGGCGATCAAGGGCGTGCCCGCCGAACTGCTCGAGGCGGCGCGCATCGATGGTGCCACGGAAATCCAGTCCTTTTTCCGGGTCATCATCCCCTCTATTCGTGGTACGTTGATCACGATCACGACAACGGTGATCATCATGGTGCTCAAAGTTTTCGACATCGTTTTTGTGATGACCAGCGGTCAGTTCAATACCCAGGTGATCGCCAACCGGATGTTTCAGGAGATGTTCACATTCCGCAACGCCGGCCGCGCCAGCGCATTGGCAGTCATCTTGCTGATCGCCGTTATCCCGGTCATGGTATATAACGTTCGAGGAATGCGTTCGGGAAGGAGCCAACGATGAGCGTAACCATCCAAACAAGCACGAAGGCCGGAAATGACCGGTTACGGCAGATCTTTTCAGGTGCGCCGCTGCGGATTGCGATCATAACCATCGCTTTGCTGTGGACGATCCCGACGATCGGTTTATTGATCACCTCATTTCGGCCCCCAGATGACATCAATTCTAGCGGTTGGTGGACGGTTTTCCAGCATCCTTTTGAGATCAGCCAGTACACCATTCAAAACTATGCAGAGGTTCTCACAGCAGAAGGGATGGGCAACGCTTTTATCAACAGTCTGCTGGTCACGATTCCTGCCGTAGTCATCCCGATCACCATTGCCGCCTTTGCTGCCTACGCGTTCGCCTGGCTCGAGTTTCCCGGGCGTCGATTTTTTTTCATCGTCGTCATCGGCCTCATGGTGGTGCCGTTACAGATGGCTCTGGTTCCCTTGCTGCGCTTGTATGTCGCGGCTGATCTTAACGGAACCTACCTGGGAGTCTGGCTGGCCCACACCGGCTTTGGACTGCCTCTGGCGATTTTCTTGTTCTATGGCTATATCTCTACCCTGCCTGCCGAAATCCTTGAATCCGCACACGTCGATGGTGCTTCACCGCTGACAACTTTTTCCCGCCTGGTAATGCCTCTCTCGGTTCCGGTGATCGCTTCCTTCGCCATTTTCCAATTTCTCTGGGTATGGAACGATTTGCTGGTTGCGCTGGTGTTTTTAGGAACCAGGAAAGAAGTTGCGGTCGTAACCTCCCGGCTATCAGCATTGATTGGAGACAGGGGGCAGGACTGGCATGTCTTGACTGCCGGAGCGTTCATAACGATGTTCATTCCCCTGATAGTCTTCTTCTCGCTCCAGCGCTATTTCGTGCGTGGCCTGACTGCCGGATCGGTGAAGGGTTAACCCGGGCGAGACAACGCTCTGGCGGTTGCAATCTCTCCAGGAATCTGTAGTAACGACTTCAGTCGTTCGGACATGCAGCGGAGCGACTGAAGTCGCCACTACAAGCTGAGCAAACCATAAGCAATGCGGCAAAGCGAATCGACAGGCAGCGGCTTCGACTGGGCCCTGGTCTTCCTCTGGATGATGGCTACCACCCTGGGATGGGTGCTCGGCCGCACCCTGCTCCCCAATCTGGCAATAATCGTCACCGGGCCGGCGCTCACCCCTGACGAGCTGGACCTGCTCGACGAGACCAGCGCTCAGGAACCCGGCTATCCCAACCGCTTCTTGCAATTATATGCAGGGCAGGAGTAAATGACCGAGTCGATTGGCGCTCCGCTATGGTGGCAGGGCGGGGTGATCTACCAGGTTTACCCGCGCAGCTTCCAGGATGCCAACGGGGATGGGGTCGGCGACCTGGCTGGCATCACCCAGCGCCTGGAGTACCTGTCCGGCACGCTCGGGATAGATGCCATCTGGCTTTCGCCCTTCTATCCTTCCCCCATGGCAGATTTCGGCTATGACGTTTCCGATTACACGGCTGTCGATCCAATTTTCGGCGACCTGGAGACCTTCGACGAGCTGGTGCGGGAAGCCCACCGGCGGTATGTGAAAGTGATCGTCGACCTGGTCCCAAACCACACCTCCGACCAGCATGCCTGGTTCCTGGAATCCTCATCTTCACGCCAGAACCCCAAACGCAACTGGTATTTCTGGGCGGATCCTGGGCCAGGCGGTTCCCCTCCCAACAACTGGTTGAGCCTCTTCGGTGGGTCAGCCTGGGAATGGCATCCTGCAACGGGCCAGTACTACCTGCACTCCTTCTTAAAGGAGCAGCCGGACCTCAACTGGCGCAACCCGCAGGTGAAGGAGGCCATGTTCGCCGCGGTGCGCTTCTGGCTGGAGCGCGGTGTGGACGGCTTCCGCATCGACGTGGCCCACTTCATTATGAAAGACCCGCTCCTGCGCGACAACCCGCTCAAGAGCGAGGCTGGTCTGACCATGCACAAGTCCCTGGGCGAGTATGATACCCAGGTCCACCTGTACGACCAGGGGCATGCGGACATCCATCCGCTGTACCGCGAGTTCCGCCAGCTGCTGGATGCGTACAGCCAGGACGAGCCGCGCGTCTCGGTCGGTGAGATCCACCTGTTCGATTGGCCACAGTGGGCAGTCTATTACGGGGAAAAGCTGGACGAGATCCACATGCCTTTTAATTACCAGCTGCTGGGGGTGTCCTGGGAGGCAGGCGCCGTCCGCCAGATCGTGGATGGGCTGGAAGCGGCGCTGCCGCCGGGCGCCTGGCCGAACTACGTGCTCGGCAACCACGACGAGGTGCGGGTCGCCAGCCGGATCGGCCCGGCTGCCGCCCGCCTGGCGGCGATGCTTCTGCTCACCCTGCGCGGCACGCCCACCCTCTACTATGGGGATGAAATTGGGATGACCAACGCCGAAATCCCACCCGAGGCTCAGCAGGACCCGTGGGGACGGCGCGCTCCGGGCCTGGGGCGGGACGGCTGCCGCACGCCGATGCAGTGGGACGCCAGCCGCCACGCCGGTTTCTCGCCGCCGGGGGCGCCCGCCACCTGGCTGCCGGTCGGAGAGGAAGCCCGGACGGTCAACGTCGAGCGCCAGCTGGCCGAGCCTGACTCCCTTTTAAACCTGTACCGCCAGCTGCTCGCCTACCGGAAAACCTCGCCCGGCCTGCAAGGCGGGGATTACCAACCGGTCGAGGGGGTTCCGGACGAATGTTTCGTCTTCCTGCGCCGGCTGGGCGGTGGCGCGCCCGGCACCCCTTCCCTCCTGGTGGCGCTGAATTTTTCACCACAAGCTATGGACTTGAGTCTGCCGGAACTGGGCGCAGGCGAAGTGGTCCTCTCCACAGGCCTCGACCGCTCCGGGGAGATCGATCTGGCGAAAATCCACCTGCGCGGGGATGAAGGTCTGCTGATCGAGCTACATTTGCACCACACGGAGATCACAGAGAAGAATTTATAAAACAGGAGTTCAATGCTGAGCAATCCTTCCTGGCACATGAACGCTGTATTCTATGAGGTCTACGTGCGCGCCTACCGCGACAGCAACGGCGACGGGCATGGCGACCTGCGCGGTTTGATCGAGAAGCTCGATTACCTGCAACAGCTGGGTGTGGACTGCCTGTGGCTGCTGCCGATCTACCAATCCCCCTGCCGGGATGGTGGCTACGACATTTCCGACTATCGCGAGATCCTGCCCGATTTCGGAGACCGGCAGGATTTTATCGACCTGTTGGAGGCCGCCCACCGGCGCGGGCTGCGCGTGATTACGGATCTGGTGCTCAACCACACCTCCGACCAGCACCCCTGGTTTCAGGCGGCCCGTTCGAGCAAGGATTCTCCCTTCCGGGATTATTATGTATGGAGCGACACCGGCCAGAATTACCGGGAGGCGCGCATAATTTTCCTGGATACCGAGACTTCTAACTGGACCTGGGACGAACAGGCCGGGCAGTTCTTCTGGCACCGCTTCTACTCTTTCCAGCCAGACCTGAACTTTGATAACCCGCGCGTGCGGGAAGAAATGCTCCAGATCGCCCGTTTCTGGCTCGACCTGGGGGTGGACGGTTTCCGGGTGGACGCAGTGCCCTATTTATTCGAGCGCGAGGGCACCAACTGCGAAAACCTGCCGGAGACGCACGCCTACCTGAAGGAGCTGCGCCGCTTGGTCGAGGGGGACTACCCCGGGCGGGTGCTGTTGTGCGAGGCCAACCAGTGGCCTGAGGACGTGCGCGCCTACTTCGGGGAGGGCGACGAGTTCCACATGGGCTTCCACTTCCCGCTCATGCCGCGCCTGTTTATGGCATTACGTCGCGGCGAGGTCGAGCCGATCGCCTGGGCATTGGAGCGCACGCCGCCCATCCCACCGGGCTGCCAGTGGTGCACATTTCTGAGGAATCACGACGAGCTGACCCTGGAGATGGTCACGCCGGAAGAACGCGACTGGATGTGGCTGACGTACGCCCCACTGGCACGCATGCGCCTGAACCTGGGCATCCGCCGCCGGCTGGCTCCCCTGCTGGAAAACGACCGGCGGGTGATCGAGCTGGCCTACTCCCTGCTGTTCAGCCTGCCCGGCTCGCCGATCATCTATTACGGCGACGAGATCGGCATGGGCGATGATATCTGGCTGGACGACCGGGACGGGGTGCGCACCCCGATGCAGTGGGACGGCGGACCGGCAGGCGGCTTCTCGGAGGCCGACCCTTTTCGCCTATACGCACCGGTGATCGACGACCCCGTCTACTCCCCCACCCGTCTCAACGTCGCCGGTCAGCTGGCCGACCCCGCCTCCCTGCTGCACACCATCCGGCGAATGATCCGCCTGCGTAAAGCCAGCCCGGCGCTCGGCCTTGGCGACTTCCGCTGGGCAGAGTGGTCCAATACCCCTGCCACCCGCCGGGTGGCAGCCTACTGGCGCACAAACGAACACGAATCCTTCCTGATCTTGAACAACCTGTCCCCCGAAGCGCAGCGCGTTCGGCTCTCGCTAACGGGGGAGCCCCTCTCCGCGCCGGCTGTATTGCTCGGCGGCCTGGTGGACCTGGATACCAGCAAAGGTTTTCTCACTACTACCCTGCAGCCCTACCAGTGTCTCTGGCTACGGTTCTCTCAATAACCGCGCCCAATCCCCGTGCAGCATTACATCTTTCTGTCTTTGAGGGGGAGTAAAAGCGTATCGTAGACTGGAAAGTCATCAGATCGCCTGTTGACATCCGGCGTTATTTCTGCAATAATGATGGTTGCCATCTTATTGCTCCAAATTTGGTGAATAGTAGAAGAATGGCAGTCAGTGCGGTGAGCTCTAATCGGAGCCAGGTGTGCCGCGGTCGAACTAAGTCGGAGTCTGCCAGTCACAGGGTGGGAACTTCGACTTTTCGTTCCCTAAACACCCCCTGGCTCGTCACTATCCAAGCCTTGGGAATTAACAAAGGAGGAAACCATGCCAGCTTACGTTACTTTGTTCAACTTTACAGAGCAGGGCATCCGAAGTGCCAAGCAAACCGGTGAACGGGCCAAGGCAGTGCGGGCGGCGTTCGAAGCCGCCGGCGGCAGCTTTGTCGGCATCTGGTGGACGCTCGGGCAGTACGACGGCGTCCTGGTCGGTACCGCGCCAGACGACGAGACCGTCATGCGCCTGCTCATGGCCACCGGCATGCAGGGCAACGTGCGCACCACGACCATGCGGGCCTTCGGCGAAGAAGAGATCGAGAGCATCGTCAAGGGACTGCCCTAGCCACTCGCAGCCCGGCTAGCGAGCCTGAAGCCAGCCGCGAAGATTACCTGCCTTTTCTAGAGGGTCGGGGAAACAATTCCAGCCTCCTGGCGTCCGTACACATTCGGAGATGACGGCGCTCGGAGATGGTTCCTCGCGGGCTTTTTTAATTGCAGCAGCATCGTTCCGCGGATAAATAACGCACAGCATCCGGCCTAGCCTGCATGCGCCGCCTGCCTCGCAACGTCTGGGTCCTCTCCGTTACATCATTCCTGACCGACGTTTCGTCGGAGATGCTGTTCAACCTGCTGCCGCTCTTCCTGACCAACGTGTTGGGGGCCTCGACCGCGGTGGTCGGTCTGATCGAAGGCATCGCGGAGACGACCGCCAGCCTGTTGAAGGTATATTCGGGGGCGCTCTCCGACCGGCTGGGCAGGCGCAAGAGATTGACGGTGATCGGCTACACCCTTTCGGCAATAGCCAAGCCGTTCCTGTACTTCGCCAACAGCTGGGGGCTGGTGCTGGGTGTACGCTTTACCGACCGGATCGGGAAGGGTATCCGCAGCGCGCCGCGCGATGCCCTGCTGGCGGGCAGCATCGAGCCGGAGCGGCGCGGCCTGGCCTTCGGGCTGCACCGCGCCGCGGATACGGCCGGCGCCTTCGTCGGGATCGGCATCGCCGCCCTGATCATCTGGAGGACCCAGGCCGGCGACCCTACCCTGGAACGCGCCACCTTCCAGGCGGTCGTGCTCGCCAGCATTCTGCCCGCCGTGTTGGCGGTGCTCCTGCTCGTTCTGGGCGCCCATGAGCTGGCCGCGCCGCGCGGCGATGGAGGACCGTTCCGGCTTTCTATCGACGGGATGGACCGGCGCTTCCTGTTCTTCCTGGGCATCGTGATCCTGTTCACCCTGGGAAATTCCTCGGATGCCTTCATCATCTTAAGAGCTCAGGAGCGCGGGCTGAGTGTGCTGCAAGTGATGGGGATGCTGCTGACTTTTACGGCGGTCTACACCCTGCTCTCGACGCCGGCCGGTTCGCTGTCCGACCGGGTCGGGCGGCGGCGGGTGCTGCTGGCAGGCTGGTTGGTGTATATGCTGGTCTACCTGGGGTTGGCCCGGGCGCAGTCAGGCGCCCAGGTCTGGCTATTGTTCAGCCTGTACGGGGTCTATTACGCCCTGGCGGAAGGTACGGCCCGCGCCCTGGTCGCCGACCTGGTGCCGGAGGCGCAGCGCGGCACGGCTTATGGGCTGTACCACGCCGGGATAGGGCTGGCGGCGCTGCCCGCCTCGTTGATTGCCGGGGTGTTGTGGCAGGGGCTGGGGGAATGGCCCGGGTTCGGCCCGGCGGCGCCCTTCTACTTCGGGGCGGGCATGGCGTTAGTGGCAGGAGGGCTATTAGCTTTTAGCGATTAGCAGTCAGCCACCAGCAGTCAGCGATCAGCCAAAAACGATAAATAATTGAATGATGTAATCCTGCTATTAATTACTGGATCTGAGATGCTTGATCAACCCGCTTAGCATGCGTTTGACTTCGACGACCTGGAGGTCTAGCTGATCGCTGACCGCTGACGCCTGAATGCTATGTCTCGTACAACATATCGATCACCCAGTTCAACACCTCCTTGACCATGCCGCGCAGCTCGACCGCCTCTGCCATGCCGTAGATCGGTCCCAGGCCTTCCGGCGCGCCCGGGTTGGCTTTGACGTACTCGACCGCTGCTTTGAGGTCCTCGATAAAACGTTCCTTGACGCCCGCTGGGGTGTGGCGCAGGGTGACGCACAGGTGCACGCTGGCGGGCAGGTGCAGCCCGTTCAGTCCCCAGCCGCGCCCGGTCATGTACTCCATTACCTGGTAAACGTTCAGTTTGGTGGACTGGAAGGCGATCAGGAACAACGGGTCGCCGATCACCTGTAATTCAGGTATAGACCGCAGCTGCTCTTTGATCCAGGCGGTGGTCTCCAGGATGCGCCGGGCGGCCTCCAGGTAGCCCTGCTCGCCCATCGAGACCATGGCGGCCCAGGCGGCTGCGCTCAACGCCCCCGGGCGGCTGCCGGCCAAGGTCGGCGAGAAGTAGATGCCGCCGGGCCAATCCGCCACGGAGAAATACTGGGTGTGGCGCAGCTCCCGGCCGCGGTACAGGATGACCGAGGTGCCTTTGGCGGCGTAGCCGTACTTGTGGGTGTCGACCGAGATGGAGGTCACCCCGGGCAAACGGAAGTCGAAGGGCGGCACCGGGTAGCCCAGTTTCTCCGCCCAGGGCAGCAGGAAACCGCCCAGGCAGCCGTCGGTGTGGAAGCCGATCCCCCGCTCCCGGGCCAGCTCGGACAGCTCTTCGATCGGGTCGACGATACCGTGCGGGAACGGCGGGGCCGAGCCGACCAGGGCGACCGTATCGGGCGTGATGGCGGCTTCCATCGCCGCCACGTCCGCCCGGAAGTCTGTTCCGACCGGGACACGAACCGTTTTGATTCCAAAGTACTCGGCGGCTTTATCGAAGGCGGCGTGCGCCGTGCTCGGGGCGACGATCTCGGGTTGGGAAATGCCTTTCTTGTCGCGCCCCCAATCCCGGTAGGTCTTCATCGCCAGCAGGATGCTTTCGGTCCCGCCCGAGGTGAGCGTGCCGGCGATCTCGTCGGGAGTCTTATCCGCCCCCAGCATGCCGGCGGTCATGGCGACGATCTCGGCCTCGAACTTGGTCGTGCTGGGCCACACGTCCGGGTGCAGCGGGTTGCTCTGCGAGTTGATGGCATAGACCCGGTTGAGGAAGTCAATATGAGCCTGGTCGCCGTGATAGACCGCCCCGGAGACGTAGCCCGCCCGCCAGCGGGCCTGCTCCCTGGCGTGCAGCGCCTCCATCTCGGCCAGGACTTCCCCCCGATCGATGCCGCGCTCGGGCAGGCGGGTATAGGCCGGAAAGCCTTCCCTGTACGGTTTAAGGAATTTCTCCATCTGTCCGGCCAGGCCGGCCAGGGTGTTCGCGTCCATGATGATCTCCTTTTTATTAGAAATAATCCGCGCTGAGAATATGACCAATCTCTTCAACCATTCATCTGGTGGTAGAGGTCCTTCAGAGAGTGGTAGGCCTGCTGGTAGGCCGGATACAGGCGCTCGTAGACGGGTCGCGGCGCCGGGTCCGGTTCGATCACCCGCTCCACCGGGATGCAGGGCTTGAGCGCTTCGAACGACGGGTAGATCCCCAGGCCGACCGCCGCCACCAGGGCCGCCCCGACCGCCAGGCGCTCGCGCGGGTTTGGCAGCACCTCCAGCCGGCGCCCGGTCACGTCGGCGATGATGCGCAGCCAGGGCAGGCCCTGCGCCCCGCCGCCCAGCACGCGCAAAGTCGGGCAATCGAATCCATACAGCTCCTGGATCGAATCCAGGATCCAGCGCAGGTTGTAGGCCACCCCTTCATAGACGGCGCGGGCCATCTGCGGGCGGGTGTGGCTGACCGTCAGGTTGATAAAGGCTGCCCGCAGGTTCTCATCCGCCAGGGGGGCTCGCTCGCCGTACATCCAGGGGGTGAAGATCAGCCCGCCGGCCCCCGGCTCGACCTGGGCG
Source organism: Anaerolineales bacterium (assembly GCA_035291645.1). Lineage (GTDB taxonomy): Bacteria > Chloroflexota > Anaerolineae > Anaerolineales > UBA4823 > DATDRQ01. The sequence continues at coordinate 6,051 of DATDRQ010000171.1, read as the reverse complement.
ACCTCCTGGTCCATCCTGGCAAAAGCGGCGGGCGCTGGTTCCAGGCCGTACAGCTGGCGCAGCGCCCAATCCAGGCAGGCCCCGGCGGTGGAGGTCTCCCCGAACAGCAGCAGCTTCTCAGGATCCGCCGACTGGATGGTGACGAGGCCGCGCCGGCCGTTCAGGCGCCGGCGGGTGAGCACCCCGATAAAGGCCGAGGTGCCCAGGTTTAGATAAGCATCCCCTTCGAAGACCGCCCCTGAACCCACCGCGGCGATCATCGGATCCCCGGCCCCGGCGAACACCGGCAGACCGGGAGGCAGGCCGATCTCATCCGCAGCCTGAGGCGTCAAACCGCCTGCACAGCCGGTGGAAGGCATCAGGTCCGGGAACTGGGTCGCGTCCAGCCCGAACAGGCGGAAGAGGGTTTTGTCCCAGGTCTTGGTCTTCATATTGAACAAACCCAGACCGCTGGCGACGCTCCATTCCGAGGCAAAGCGGCCGGTCATGCGATACAGCAGGTATCCGCTGGCATCCACGAAATATTTCGTCTGCCGGTAGACGTCCGGCTCGTTGCGCTTCAACCAGAGCAGCTTGGGGATCATGTCCTTGCCGGTCACCTGCGAGCCGGCCAGCAGGTTGAACAGGCGCGGCCCGCCCAACCGGCGCATGACCTGCTGGGCTTCGGCACCGGCGCGTCCGTCCAGCCAGAAGATGCACGGGCGCAGCAAGCGGCCCTGCTCATCTAAAGCCAGGATATTGGTCATCGTGGTCGAAAAGGAGGTGCCCCGCACGGTTTGCGCCGGAATGGCGCTCTCACCCAGCACCTGGCGGGTGGTGGCGGCGATCGCCCCCCACCAGTCCTGCGGGTCCTGTTCTGCCCAGAAGGGCTGCGGGTAGTGAGTGGGATAGGCGACCTGGGCGGTGTGCAGCAGGTTGCCGCCCGGAGATACCACGGCCGCCTTGCAGCCGGTCGTGCCAACATCGTACGCGAGCAGGCAATCCATGCGGGACCTCCCCAGGTGGGTTACGGCGGGTAGTGGGATGTTTTTCTTGGAAGACACCTTACCCCTGGAGAACTGCAAAACCAGCCGTGTTTACATGATAGCACCACTTCCCGGACTGTCAAGCCGGACGCGCACCGGCCCGGGCATCCCATGGATGAGTAAGAGCTTGCAGACCCTCTTTATAATTGAAAACAGGGTCCTGGTAGGAGAGCTACCTACCAGGACCCTGAATTTCTATTTACTCACTCCGCGCTACGAACTACGGGCAGGGCGTCGGCGAGGGCATCGGATTGAAGGAGGTTCCGCCTGGCTCGCTCGTCCCCAGCACCTGGCCGATCACGGAATTGAGCAGGTCTCCGAAGGTGGGCTCTGGAGACTCGCCTGGCCCGCTCGACTCAGCCGGCTCAGGCATCTCGATAGGCTCTCCCACTTGGGACTCGGTGCCTGCACCTGGTCCAACGGAGGAGCCCCCCCCACCCTGGTCGCCCAGTCCGAAGTCCGGGCTCAGGTTCACCTGGTCGAGCAGGTCCGGGTCTGGTGTGCCGATCGGCACGTCTCCGCTTACCGCTTCTGGGCTGCCGGCAGGACCGGCGACCGCCTCCCCACCACCCGTTTCACCGCCGCCTACAATGACCACGCCCCCTATCGGGGTGGGTGTGGGGCAGATCGGCTGGGTAGGCGGAGGATTGAAGCCGGCGTCCATCCCCTCTGCGCCAGCCTGCGGTTGCGCGCCGCCCGGCTGCTCTTGCCCGGAGACGGGGATGCGTTCGATATCGCCAGGGGCGCAGGCGGCGGCGAGCAGGGTCAAGATCGCCGTGATTGCCAAAACTTTCAACCAATTAAGATTCTTTTTCATGGTATTAAACCTCCTCTAAATTACTGTTCAGGACGAATTTTGCGATGATTGCTCGTCTCAGTCCTTAATAAAATGATCCTACACGTTAGATTGTATAGCGCAATGGGGGATTTCCCGCCACCCTGGTGGGGTCGTCCCGCCTTTTGCATGCTCTCGTGTCTAAGACGCTGGCCTGTACGGATTTGTTCCCGTCCGTTCCCTGAAATCCGCCCTCAACCTGAGAGCGAAGCCTGTTAAACACCTCCAGCCTGCGTGCGCTGCGCCGGTGAGGTAATCCAGGCAATGTGCCGGAACCAGGATGTGAGGATAGCCGTCCCGCCGGTGCGCCCGCATCGGCCGGCATGCCCGGAGGCATGCTTCGTGCAGCCTGCTGCCCGCCGGTCATTGCCGGATGATCGTTATGAAAAGCGGCCCAGCCGAAACATCCGCAACAGCTGCACCGGCGTTCACGATCCCGCTCCCGCACGAGGAAGTGGTACAGGTACTCCCGGCAGGGAAGCTGGTGACCGTATCCTGGAGCATCTCCAGCACCTGGCCTGGGTGAAGGGTTGGATTCAGCGAAAGCAGCAGCGAGACCACCCCGGTTACATGCGGGGCCGACATGCTCGTGCCCTGATAGTACTTATAAGTGTCAGCGGCAGGCCCCTGGGCGCCTGTGTTCAAAGTGGAAAGGACGCCGCTTGGTTCATTATTAATCAATTGTGCGCCGCCCGGAGCGCTGATTTCCACCGTTGGCCCGTAGTTACTGTAGTAGGCGCGCGAGCCGTTCCGATCGGTCGCCGCCACCGTGATGACCCCGTCGCAGTTCCCGGGGGTAAATCCGCTGGCATCCATGTTGCTGTTGCCGGCGCTCACTACGACCGTGGCGCCCGCCGCAGTAATGGCATCGATGGCATCCTGGAAAGTGGAACTACAGAAACCCGACCCGCCCAGGCTCACATTGACCACCTTGGCGGGGTAGGTGTTGTCCGGGACGCCTGGCACGTCCAGACCGGCAGCCCAGACCATGCCATCGACGACGTCGGAGATGTAACCGCCGCACTTGCCCAGGACGCGCACAGGCAGGATTTTCGATTTCCAGTTGACGCCTGCCACGCCCAGGTGGTTATTACTGGCGGCCCCGATCGTGCCTGCCGTGTGGGTGCCGTGCCAGGAGCTGTTCGTGACCGGGCAGCCTGCGAAATAGCCCGCGCTGCTCTCCGCAGCGGTGATCCAGTCTCCCGGGTCGCGGGGATCGCTATCACGCCCGTTGCCATCGTTGCCAATCTGTTCATCGGCGATGAAGTCATAACCCGGTACGGTGCGCCCGCTCAGGTCGGCATGGGCCGTGACGCCGGTGTCGATCACCGCTGCCACGACGGTCGCCGAGCCGGTTGTGACGTCCCAGGCAGCCGGGGCGTTGATGCCGTAGTTCTCAGCCGAGGGGTCGAAATAATGCCACTGGTTGGAGTATTGCGGATCGTTTGGAACCTTTGTATGCTGCAAAATCGCATCGGACTCGGCGTACTCCACTTCAGGTAGAGTCATCAGGCGCCGGGAGATTAAGCGAATTTGTCCGGCTGGCAATCGCTCAGTCAACCGAAAAACCTGGGCTTCGCCTGACATCAGGCGCACGTAATTCAAGGCGACGCCGGCCGCCTGGCTCAAGCGCTGCTCCTGCCTGGACTGGGCCGGACCTGAGAGAGAATTCAGGCTCGCTGTAGCGATGTATTTAACAATTATCTGGTTCGTGGGAACTTCGGGATTGTCAATAGATTGCCCAATGGCAGCACCCAGCATGGATGAAGCGGTAAGGAATGCACGGGCGGGGACTCTGACCGGGTTAATCAACACCAGGCAACCGATCAACAGGAGAATGTGTAAAGTTCTGCGGACATTCACGGATATCAGGCCTCCGCCTGGCAGCCAATCATTCAGAAAGGACTGCCAATTTTCCCGTACGAGCCGGGTTGTTGCCACCCGGCCAAATCCAGCCAGCCTCCAACCAACCTGGAAGCGGCATCGATTAAGCCTTGTACAGGATACTAAGCGGAACTCAATCTGTCAATATATCAAAGAAGATGCATGCCATATTCACTCCCGGATGTGGGGATCGGTTACAGCTGGACCACACCCTGGTTAAAGGCCTCCAGCGCTGGTGTGAGCAGCGCTGGAGGGGAAAGCAGGATTACGAATTGGGAAGGCGGCGGTAAAACTTACCGCGGCGGGGATTACCGGTTGTACCAGCGGCTCCAGCTGCGGTAGTCCCGCCCGCGACCGAAGTTAAAGAACACCGGGACGGAACAATTCGAACAGTTGATAGTGCCGGGGATGTAATGCGCGGCCCCGGTCCAGGTGTCCTGGGTCGGTTGGAAGGCCCGCGACGTGTTGTAGTCGCCCCAGTTATTGCTCGATGGACGCGCGTTGCTGGCCTGAACGAACGTCAGTGACCATCCCGGAGGCGCGGCCACAAAGTCATCCGCGAGCCCAAAGGCCACGTACGGTCTGTAGGCGGTCGGTGGGCCATAGTTGATGACCATTCCCAGGTCTCCGCGTTGGTTGGCTGCCACCGAGGGATACAGGTAGCAGGTGGAGGGGTTCCACACCAACGGCCGGCCCTGGTTACCCGGCACCTGGGCCAGCGTGTCCTCGAAGAATGCCGCTGCCTCCGTATAGGGCCGGGCGAAGGCGCCTCCCTCCTGGACGTTCCACCACCAGCCCAGCACCTGCCTGCCGCGCCACTTCAGGTTGGTGGCTTGAATCATGTAACGCGCCCCGGTCAGCACGCGTTGATCGGTGCGGGCCGCCCAGTTCCCTGAGGTGCTGCCGCATAATGCTTGGCCGCGGTTGGTGAAGGTCCAGGCCGCCACATTCTTAACCACCGCTGTAATGCTTGTCCAGGGTTGGTCCTCGTTCCAGGTCCAGATAGCCAGCCGGCTGTTTTGCGGCAAGCTGCCAGGCCAGTTGGAGGCCCAGTACATCGTGTGGTCGGCTCCCTGGACAGGAACGAAGGTGGACCAGCCAGAATTCCAGTAGAACTCGTAGTTGAACCCTGCGCAGCCCGCCATAGGACTCAAAGGCAGGCGCAGGACGATGCTGCGATTGAAGGTGCTGTTCGGCGGCTGGCCTGCAAACATGTTCCAGGTCAGGTACATGTAATCGGCGCCCAGCTGGATGTGCGGGTAGTCCCACCATGTCCCGGCGAACAGGGTCGGGAAGTTGTAGTTACAGAAAGTTACCCCGCCGTCCTGGGAAGACCCCAGGATGAAACGGTTCTGGCTGTTGGTGGGAGATCCCATCCGCAGCCAGTATATCGTGCCGCGCGATTCGTCGAAGATGGTCACCTGGTCGCAGCAGAAGTCGGCCATGCCGCTGAATGGATTGACATAGGTCCAGGCGCCGCCGCCATTGCCGGACCGGGCGGCGAACCAGTTGCCGGTATAGAAGACCCATTTCCCGCCCTGTCCGACGCTGCTCTCCATCACGTTCGATTTGAAGCCGGCCGGGATGACCGAGTTTGGACTGGTCTTGCGGTAGATCTGGGCCGTCCCGGGGGCTAATGGGGCCCGCGGGCTGAGCGCGTTGACGCGTTCAACACTGGTGGCAGTCCCTGGGTCCAGGGCTTCCGCTACCGTGGATTCGGACCCGGCGCCTGCCAGGACCGGGCCGGGAAGGCTGGTGTTCTCCGCCCAGAAGGCCAGCTGAGCCTGCTGCTCGGCAGTCAAGGCCGGTGGTTCTGCTAACGATTCCACCGCTTCCTGAGAGGTGGGTGAGATTTCACCTGCGCCGCCTCCAGACGACCCCCCAGCAGAGGCGTCCTGGGCGCGGGCGGAATCAAAACTTACCAAGGGGATTAGGGTGAGGATCAGAAGAATATTTAGGGCCAAGGCCCAGACCGACGCTTTCTTTGACATCGCGTTGCTCCTTTTTATTGCAGATCGAATACGTTGGGACAGTCTCTCCGAGAATTTCTGCACAGCCAACCTGAAATAAACACCACCTCCTCTCAATTTTCCGCTATCCGAACAGAACTGTGGATCGATCAATTCTTGTTCAATCAATCAGACTCACATCTGACCTTTTTCGATTTTGAGGTGAATTTTGCAAGGCAGGTACAATATTCGCGCTGGATCTTTGTAATGAGCAGGTCCTTGACAGGATTTCTACGTTTCAGACCCTAAACCAGGCAAGTGATTGCCTTTTTCTAAAAACCATCTAATCGACAAGTCG
>DATDRQ010000170.1:0-4818 GCA_035291645.1 Anaerolineales bacterium | reverse complement strand
AGTTCCCAGCCCAGCTCGCCGACGTAGCTGACCCGTTGGGCCAGCACCCTGGCGCCGTCCACGTCGATCCAGGCGGCGGTCATGTAGGGGATGGCCTGGTTGGATACGTCGCTGTCCGTGACCTTCTGCAGGACGTCCCGGGCGTGCGGCCCCCACAGCGCCAGGCAGGCCCAGTCCAGGGTGACGTCGCAGATCTCCACCGGTGGGTCGCCGTGCTCCACGTGCAGGCGGATCCAGCCCAGGTCGTTGGAGATGAAGCCGGAACCAGTGATGGCCCGGAAATACTCTTCGTCCAGGCGGGTAATGGTCAGGTCGGATTCGACGCCGCCGTTGGTGTTGAGGAACTGCGTGTAGACGGCGTTGCCGGCGGGCTTATCCAGGTTGCTGTCCGCCAGGCGCTGCAGCAGGGGCAGGGCGCCGGGGCCGCGCAGGTCGATCTTGCCGAACGAGCTCAGGTCGTACAGGCAGGCGCGCTCGCGGGTGGCCTCGTGTTCCTGGCGCAGGCGCTCGAAGAAAGGCGGGCGCTTCCAGCCCCACTTGCGCTGATCCTCGCCCGCCAGGCGACCCGGCTTGCCGGGTTCGTAATAATTGACGCGCTCCCAGCCGTACTTCTCGCCGAACACCGCGCCCCGCTCGAGGGCCCGGAAATAAACCGGGCTGACGCGGTGCGGGCGGGTCCACTCGTACTCGTCATGCGGGAAGCGCAGGCGGTAATAGTACTTGACGCACTCACGCGTGCGTTCGGCGGCGTAATCCGGATTGGCGTAGTAGTCGCCGAAGCGGGTGGCCCGGAAGGCGTAGGCGTCCTGGGAGGGTTCCCCGCAAACGATCCACTCGGCCAGCAGCTTGCCCATGCCGCCTGCCCCACCGTAGCCGTTCAGGCTCATGCCGCACAGGTTCCAGAAACCGCGCGCCCCGGGCAGCGGGCCGATGATCGGCTGGCAGTCGGGGGTGTAGGCGCCGGGGTGGCACACCAGGGTGATGATCTCGGCCCGCTCGAGGAAGGGGAAGCGCCGGATGGCGCCCTCCAGCAGCTGCTCGAAGCGGTCGTAATCCGGGGGGAGTGATTGTCCGCCATGCTCCCAGGGTACGCCCTCGATCCAGCGCGCCTTGGGGTTGGGCTCGTAACCGCCGATCACCAGCCCGCCGGCCTCCTGGCGCCCGTAGACCAGGTTATCGGGGTCGCGGAAACAGGGGGAGTCGTGGGTGAATTCGTTGCCCGGGACGGCTTTCAGGGCGATGTGCTGGTGGTCTACCGGAGTGGTGGGCAGGTGCAGGCCGGCAAAAGCCGCCACGCGCGGTCCCCACAGCCCGGTGGCGTTGACCACGTGCTCGCAGCGGATGGCGCCCCGGTTGGTCTCGACGGCGGTTACCTCTCCCTTGGGCGAGAGGCGGATGCCGGTGGCGCGCGTATCAGTATACACCGGGATGCCCAGCTCGCGCACGATGCGCGCCATGCCGGTCGTCGCCAGGTACGGGTCGAGCTGCCCGTCGCGCGGCAGGTAGATGGCCCCAAACAGATCCTCGGTGGTGATCTGGGGCATGATTTTTTTCGCCTCGGACGGCGAGATCACCTCGACGTCCATGCCGATGCCCTTCGCCCGGCTGGCGCTGCGCTGGAACTCGCGCAGCTGCTCCTGGCTGGAAGCCAGCCGCAGGCTGCCGACGTGCTCGAACAAACCCAGCTCGCTGTACATTTCAATGCTGTACTTGCGGAATTGCATCAGGGTTTGAGAGGTGGCGAACTGCGTCACCAGCCCGGCGGCGTAGCCTGATTCGCCGCTGGCGACCTCACCTTTTTCGATCACGACCACGTCGGTCCAGCCTATTTTGGCCAGGTGGTAGGCGAGGCTTACGCCGTAGATTCCGCCGCCGATGACGACGACGCGTGCCTGGTCTTTCATGACGGTATTGACCTCCTCAATGGAGCAGTGATATTTAAGATAGCTGGCTCCGGTTCGCGGGGACAGGGACCGGGTTTCTTGTGGTCGGAGTCTGCCCACCAACCAGCGATCCGGCCTCACATACGCTCAGACGCCTCTTGCCAGCAGCCGGTCGACAGCCGCCGGTTATTCACCGGTAGCCGCCGACCGTCTCCAAATGACTGGCACAGAAAACTATATACCGCGTACTGAATACTGAGTACTCTGTTACTCCGGCGGGATCTCCTTGAAGGCGTAGTCCACGTTGATGCCGCGCGTGCGCTGCGCCCGCTTGACCAGCAGGTACCAGACGGCGGAGATGACGATCAGGCCGAAGGCGATGATCTGCGCCCACAGCCCGCTCAACCCGGCCGAGAAGTTCCAGACGCCGAGCACGCCCAGTTGCGGGGCGAGCAGGAAGGCGACCACCATGGCCATGCCGAAGCCGCCGCCGATCATCCCCAGCGCAGAGAGCCAGGGCGATCGCTTGCCGCTCAGCCACTCCATGAGCTGGTTGCGCACCGGGTACAGGAACAGCACTACCGCCAGGATCGCTCCCAGGCGCACCAGCCAGACCAGGACGGCGCTGGCGAAAGCAGCCGGGGCCAGCACCCAGGAGGTCCACAGAAAGGCCAGTACGCCCAGCAGGGTGAACAGGACCGTTACCAGGCCGTTGACGGTGTACTTGGCGCCAGGGGAAGCCTCGTAGACCTCCTTTGCCCGGTAGGGCAGCAGGGCGCCCGCCAGGCAGGTGATGATGAACACGTAGCCGCAGCCAAACGTCACTCCCAGGGTCAACCCGACCCAGCCTCCAACCAGATTGTAAGCCAGGATGACCGGGATGCTCGCCAGGAAGTAGGCCAGGTGGGCATTGACCGGGGTGTGGCGGGTTTCGCTGACCTTGCTGAACCACTCGGGCAGGACGCGGTCGAGCGACATGGCGACCAGGATGCGGGTCATGCCGATGTAGCAGTTATGTACGATCTGGTGTGAATTAAGAATGTAGCCTGCACAAATGATCAGGACGATGAGCGGGCTGGCAGTCATAGCGATGGCGATGATGCTTGGCCAGAGTAACACCCCATTGATCGTAGCCTCGGGGATTAATGACCAGAAACCAGCTCCAGCCACATATAGGAATTCCGAACCAACCAGGTTTTCCACACCATAGGCCAGCAGTGCCAACAGCAGGCCGGTCACGATCAAGGAACCGACCATGATGATAGCCTGGTTCTTGAACGAACGGGCGTCCTTGATCTCGCCGTTCTGCTGGGCGGAGTAGGTCGCCCACTGCAGCGAAGTCCAGGCGATGGGCGCCACCAGGACAGTCGCCACCAGGCTGAAGCGCGGATTTAAGTCGATCCCGGCCGCGGTGACCGCGTTTATGGCGGTCTGGTAGAAGTTCGTCCCGCCGCCGGAGGCGGCCGCGAAGGCGTTCAGGCGGTCGACGAACTGGGAGGCCGGGGTAAATAAGAGCACCCCGAACATGACCAGGAAGGCCGCCAGCACCACGTACCACATCACCCACTGGAAGCGCACGTAGTTCTTGAAGCCGCTGACCAGGATCAGCAGGGCGATCAGGGCGTTCAAGATGCTGACGATGATGATGCCCGTGGGGGTGGTGAACCAGACTCCCAGGCTGGACATCCCGGCGTTATTCAATGTGGCGCCCAATCCCAGGAAGAGCGGGGCGAAGCCCAGGTAGGAGAGCAGCCAGCCGGACAGGGCCACCCACTGAAGGATCCAGATCACGAATCCCGACATGACCACCGTGAAGGCCACCCCGCCGCCGAAAACGCGGCTTTGGAAGACGTAGTCGCCGCCGGAGCGGGGCAGGGCGGTCGAGAGCCAGACGTAGGCGAAGGCGATGGGGACCTCGATCAGCATCGCCAGCAGGATGCCCCAGACCAGCTTGCCACCGGGTAATGCGCCGGGCGCCCACAGGTAGGTCCAGGGGAAGATCAGGCCCATGGTGAGGATGTTATAGACGAATGCGGAATATGGAGACATGACTCGTACCAGACCGGACGCTTTCCGGGTGAAGACTTCCGGTCTGGCGACTGCGGATGTTGCGGACATCTTATCTTCCTCCTTTACTAAATCTCAGGATGGTGGGCCAGAGCCCGTGGATAGGGGCGGGGCCTGGGCGGTTTATGGCGGGGTGCGTTTGGATGGTCACCTGTCTTTGCCCGCGCCGCTGCACCGCTAACAGAGCCCGCTAGGAGATATAACACACCAATCCCCGGCAAGTTACCTCCTTTCTCCATAATTGTTACTGCGAGCGTACTTTGCGAAGCAATCTCCTCCTATTTCAATGCAGGAGATTGCTTCGGTCGCTGCGCTCCCTCGTAAAGACACCAGATGTTGTCCTTGCGAGCGTTCTTTGCGAAGCAATCTCCTCCATCGTCTCTGCGGGAGATTGCTTCGGTCGCTGCGCTCCCTCGCAAAGACACCAGATGTTATCCTTGCGAGCGAAGCGAAGCAATCTCCTCCATCGTCTCTGCGGGAGACTGCTTCGGGCTGGTCGGTTGTTAATCCAGGTCTTCTTCCCATTCCGCCCTCGCAACGACACTTGATCTTGTCTTTGCGAGCGTACTTTGCGAAGCAATCTCCTCTTTTACAACTCGTCGAAAAAATCCTTCCATTCTGGATTTATGCTCATGATCAGATCGATCTTCTTCTGCCTCGAACCACCTTTTATTTGCTTCTCCCGTAAAATCGCTGCCTGTATATCGTCGGTTGCTTCGTAATATACGAGCTTCTCCACGTTATATCTACTTGTAAACCCTCTAACGAGATGCATTTTATGCTCGTAGACTCTTCTTTTCAGGTCATTCGTGACGCCTGTATACAACACGTTGTTATACCGATTCGCCATTATATAAACGTAATACTG
>DATDRQ010000169.1:0-5810 GCA_035291645.1 Anaerolineales bacterium | reverse complement strand
TCATCCCGAGCAGATACTTGGAATTCTCCAGGATAAATTTTGCGATTTGATCCAGCTCGTCATCGTTCTGGAGAATATCGATCTTATTCAACACGATGACGACTTTTTTCCCCCAGTTGCGCAGTTTCTCAAGGAAAGCTCGCTCGCTTTCGGTGAAAGGCCGGTCGGCGGAGGTGACGAACAAGATCAGGTCTGCGCGCGGCACGAATTGTGAGGTAAGCGCCTCGTGTTCACGAATGATGGTGTTTGTACCTGGTGTATCGACAATACTGATCTCTTGAAGGAAGTCTGCTGGCAGGTTCAGGAGGCTTTGATTGTGATCGAGCGGCTGGCGTTTAACCTCTTCGCCGAATTGGAGGATCGTGATCTGAGTGGTGGTTGGGGTCACACCTTCTTTTAGCAAGGCCTGGCCTAATAACGCGTTAATGAAGGCGCTTTTGCCGGCGTTAAATTCCCCGACGATCACGAGCAGGAATAATTCGTCAAGCTGGCGGATAGAAGCAGCCAGGGCGTCCAGATCTTCTGTAGAGGCATTAAATTTCGCCAGCTGAAAGCGCAGATCATTCAGCAAATGGCGTTCCTGGTTGAGAAAAGCGGTTTGATTTTCAGATAAAATACGCATAGCCAATGATTATGTCTCGGATAAAACCACTTGGAATGAATTCCCCAAATATTAATTAGTATACCAAAGTAGTAGCCGCTCACCGAGGCGAATCATGACAGTGACCGGTCAAAGGTCTTTTTTTCAATTGAGTAAGTAAAATTGAGGTTGTCTTAAAAAGGTCAGGGGGTGAGGTCAGGAGTTACCTGGATATTGATGGGAATAGGTGTGCTTTCCTGGTCTTCATTAAGAAAACCATTCGAAGAAGTTTCGAGACCGGAATCTGGAATGGCTGGGACCCAAAGGTCGCTGACGAACACTGGATCGACTTTTCCCTCCTGGTATAGGCGGAAGGATTGGATCAAGTCATAATTCGAAACGGATCCGTGACAAAAGATCCGGTTTCGGTACTCCGGGAGGGTATTGCATTGCAGCGTGTCTGCACCAAGTTCAGCCAAGAAAGCGCTGCCGGGCAAAGGCGAGATCTCTATCGTAACGAGCAGGCTTCCGTCATCGAGGACTGATAAGCCGTAGATGCGGCTCAATTCTGGGCCCTGTTTCGGCATGGCGATCTGGGTAGCAATATTGAAACTATCCGGGGAGCTTGCAGGTCGAATCCCTGCCGGAGGGATCAACGTTGGCGTTGGGGAAGCCCAATCCGTAGCAATTATCCTGTCTGGAGGCTGTCTGAACGGAACTTCTTGGTTTGATTCGAGGGTCTGAGCAGCCAGGAACTGGATCTCGGCTTGTGATGGGGTCGGTATCTGGGTTGTGCAGGCAGCCAGTATGAATCCCATTAGCGATGGAATAGCAGTCCAAATCTTCATAGGGGCAATCCTCCCTATGTACTGGTGATCCGGTACATATAGCTCCCCCGCCCTATCTGGGGTTTGGAATTAAGACTACGGCTCTGATAATAACGGGTAGCGGGCGTTACTTTATCCAGTTATCATTTTATTTGGCAATTGCGATGATTTCAATAGGATATTATGCCTACCTTTCCCCCTTGATGCGATAGATAATTGATTTGACCTTATACCTCTGCAATCCAGGATTTTAACTGGTCTTCGGATTGGCGGACCAATCTCTCGGCCTGTTTATCCAATGATCTCAGCCGGCTAGGGTTGGTAAGTTCCTGGTGGCGGCAGAGAAGCGCTTCTAAGATTCGGAGGGTGGTGCGCTCGTCGAAGCCCGGGACCACAGGGATTCCCCCCAGCTTCTCTATCCAGAACTTGGGCACACCCCAATTAAAGGGCACACCCGGCGAGATTACAAAACGAGCCTGCGGGTGGGTGAACACCAAGCCGCCACGCACCCGCGCAACCTTAGGATTCCCGGCAATTAATTCCGGAATACTGCTCTCGATGTTCTCGGTAACCTGTTTCGCCTTGCAGCTCCAGACTGACTCGAAAGCCTGATCACCCCGGGCGATTTCGACCTGTTCGTCTCTTTGCAGGCGGTGGACGCCTCGACTTTTAGTCCAAACGCCTTCGCTCCACCGGATGACTCCATTGAGATTTTTTACTTCGAAAACCCAAATCCCCCATGACCCCACTACTAGGACGTCCACCTGCTCGTTCTCGTCTATCTGGAGCCCGTATAGAAGGTAAGCATGTGAATCTAGAGGCAACAAGCGCGCGATCAGGTGATAAATACCAGAGGTATCTTCGTCTCTCTCGTTCATCAACAATTCTCCGCGGAAACTTTCGCGCCACTCCGCGAATATTTCTGTGGTGTTCCTTTTTTCTAAAGGGTTCGGAGGGGGGACTGGTTTTTTTCGTTCCTTCTGCCACATCCAAAGCATTGCCAACAAAGCCCAACCGTTCAGACCGGCTAAGATCAGCAACGGTGCAAAACAGAGCAATGGCCCTCGTAGACTGCCCAGCTCACCCAAAAGGATCAGTGCAGGCAGGGCAACGGCTCCAAGGATGAGCAGGATGCTCGACAACCAGATCCCGATGCGAAAGCGAGCCGCAAATTCATCAGACCGATGGCGGGATTCTGACAGCTCTGCTTCGAAGACTTGCCGGCGGCGGGAATAAGCCAGGAGCAGCGGTTGGCGCCAGCGGCGGTGTAAGATGCTTTCCGCCTGGTAAATTCGGTCATAACCAGCAACCAGGTCAGTTATACCCTTATCGATTAGGATCATAGCAGTTCGTTGAAAGGGTTATCAGATCTAACCTGTCCCTGATTGGTTTCCTTGCCGTTTTCGATGGATAATAAACCGAAAGGTTGAGGGAATTATGGTTCCGGTTCTTCCGGCGCACCTCGGCTGAGTATTTCCCGGCGTAGTTCGTCGATCAGGCGCAATTCACCTGACTCTGTCTCATAGTACCAGGTCTCCCACCCGTTGCAAGGGCTGCCGTTCAAAAGATAGCGACCTACCTGGTGGATTGAACCTTCTATTCCATCAAATATTAGTGTTCCATCTGGCTTAACCCTGGCATGACGGTCCCGGTCTCCATGGAAGAAAAGCGCCTGACCGGGGGTCAGACACCCTTCTTCGAGCAAACGGCTGAATGGGAGACGTCCCTGCCGCTGCTTTACGCTGCGGGTGTCGAATACAACGGGATCGTAGGGCGCAGGGATGACGGTATCAATGCGGGCGCGCCCCAGATCGACGTTGTCGGGATCTCGTTCGATGCCGATCCAATGGCGGTGGAGATTCTTAGCGACGACGCCGGTCGTACCTGAACCAAAGAACGGATCGAGAACCACCTCGCCAGGGTTACTCGAAGCGAGGATAATCCTGTAAAGCAGCGCTTCAGGTTTTTGAGTCGAGTGGGCTTTTTTTCCATTCACCCGGATTCTCTCGGCTCCCGAGCAGATCGGCAGGTACCAGTCGCTGCGCATCTGCAAGCCATCGTTCATCGATTTCATCGCGTAATGATTGAAAGTGTACCTCTGTCCTTTCGACTTTGAGGCCCAGATCAGAGTTTCGTGAGCATTCGTGAAGCGTACCCCGCGAAAGTTCGGCATCGGGTTGGTCTTGATCCAGATTACGTCATTGAGGAACCAGAACCCGAGATCTTGCATCAGGTTGCCTAAACGAAAAATGTTATGGTACGTTCCTATTACCCAAATCGTGCCGGTATCCTTCAAAACGCGCCGGCAGGCCAGCAGCCATGCCTTGGAAAAAGTATCGTATGCCTGAAGGTCGGTGAACTTATCCCAATCGTCAGTGACGGCATCGACGCGAGTCAGGTTGGGACGCCACAAGTCCCCCTGGAGTTGTAAGTTATAGGGTGGGTCTGCAAAAACCAGGTCGATGGATTTCTCTGGGAGTGAGGACAGAACCTCTATACAATCCCCCAAAAGAATTTGGTCGAACGGCAGATTCGCATCCACTATGGGGGTAACTATAATGTAAAAACAGCTTGCGTGCAAGGAATAAGCCCGCCAGGCAGATGCGCTTACCAGGCTGGTATCCACAAGTTATTCAGGAATCCTATACCTGTTGTGTTAGCCCGGATTCAATCCGGGCTCGATGATATAGAAGGGCTTCTGAGACTCGAAAAAACCAGCTTGTTTACCTCAGGGCAGACCGATAAAATACTTGGAAAGGACCTGATCCTCGGACAGGACAAGTAAGTAGTCGTCTTCGATGGTTGCCTGGCCTGGCTCAAAGTTTGGTACACCGGCTACCTCGACCTGCCAGATCAGATCTCCTTTACCCGGGGTAATCGCGGTGCAAGTCAATACCTCCGTGGCCCTGTCCCGCTGGCACTCTATAAACAGTCCGTTTGGAAAGTCATAGCGATTCAAACTACCGCTGTCGAAATTTGGAGTCTTTTGTCCCAACACTTGCCCGTCGAAATTAAGCCACACCAGCTGCTCGAAGTAGTTTATCCAGATCACCTGATTCTTATCCACCTGGACATCGGGACGAAAATTGCGGCGCCTGCTGGTATCCCAGTTTACCGACCGGCCAATCTCGAATCCATTTGGTCCTGGAATCCACTCAATAATTGAGCTGCTGGTTACCAGGTAAGTGCGGCCATCGTGTCCGCTGACGAATCGTTCCACACGGTCGGGTGGCTCGTAATCAACCAGGGCTCCGGTTTTCACATCGAAGATGTCTTCTTTCAGAAATATGTATTTCCCATCCGGGCTGACTTCCAAAGGTTTATAGAAAAGAGGTGTTGTTGCCTGGGTGGTCCAGAGCCCCAGCCCTTCAGGGCTGACTGCCTGGACGATGCCTTTAGTGAGATCGGTGACCGTGAAGAACACTCCTCCGTCTGGGCCGACGACTGGTCCAGTAGCAGTATGCGTGGCTGCCTTCGAACGGAATGCCCATTTCATGCCATGCGAATCGAACGAAGATAGGCCTGCATTCTTATCCAAGATATACAACCTCCCATCCTCGGTTTCGACGGGCCACGACGCCGGCTGCGCTTCTAATGTTTGTTCCCACTCGATCCCGCCATCTCGACCTATTCCGTAAACCGTATTCTTGTCCGATACGATGACAACCGTTCCGTCTTGAAGGACGGTCGGATAAAGATAACCGGATTCAGAATCTGGTTCTATTCGGAAAAGCCCGGTCGGGAGCGGCGTTGAATACATAAATTTACCGTCGGAGTTCAACGCGTACAGGGTGAGGTTCTCTGAGATGGCATACAATGATCCTTGACTATCGCTGAATGGGAGAACCCCTCCGAGTAGTTTCTCTGGAAAAGCGTACTCCCATACCAACCCTTGCTGCCTGGGTCTCGCAGGGGATGAATCGGCAGGTGCAGCCGGATCTACCCTTTCTGTAGTGGTCTCCTTGATTGCAAAGATCATCCCAGAGTCGGTCGTTACGAATAACCTTCCTTTATGCCACAAGCCGCCTCTCACGCGTCCACTATTCCCAAGGTCTATCTTCCATAAAGGTTCTTCACTCCCCGGGTTCAAGGCTGCACATTCGGCGGTGCGTTCATCGAATGATTCGCCGCCGCAGACATACGCGATCAAATCCGACTTCTGGTCGACCAGAATTGCACTGCTTTTTTCATAATCGACCATACCGAGCGTCTGGTCCGCCAGAGTTACCCAGATAAGCTCCGAACCACCGCCTGGCGAGGTGTACAACATCCAACCGTTTCCCTCTTGAGTGACTCCTAGCTGGGTCGGAGCTATTGCAGAGGTGAGATCGGAAGTGTCCCATTCTGCAATATCAACAACTTCGACGGCTTCCCCAGACGGCTGCCATTGAATTATGTTATTT
>DATDRQ010000168.1:0-3952 GCA_035291645.1 Anaerolineales bacterium | reverse complement strand
CGCCGCCTGCAGAACATGCCCGATGAAGAGCTGATGGCTTTTGCTAAAGAGATCGGTGCGCCGTATGAGCTGGTCCTCGAGACCAAAAACCTGGGCCGCCTGCCGGTTGTCAACTTTGCTGCCGGTGGGGTGGCAACCCCCGCAGATGCGGCATTGATGATGCAGCTGGGCGTCGACGGTGTGTTTGTCGGCTCCGGCATCTTCAAATCGGGCGATCCGGCCCGGCGGGCTGCTGCGATCGTGAAGGCCGTTACCCATTTCAACGATGCGTACATCCTGGCAGAAGTCAGCCGGAACCTGGGTGAACCGATGGTGGGGCGGCAAATCTCATCCATCCCACACGGAGAGCTGATCGCCGGGCGCGGCTGGTAGCCTGACTTAGCCGTTGAATATGGGCTGTACCAAGGGGTTGGTAGTTTTATTTCTGTCCAGGGAGTAATGGGTCAAAAGACGAGGCTGCCTCATAGTACGAAAATCGGTGTGCTCGCCCTGCAGGGCGACTTTGCCGAGCACATCCAGATACTAAAGAACCTGGGCGTCGACGCGGTCGAAGTCCGCCTGGCCGAACAGCTGGCCGATCTGGACGGGCTGATCATCCCAGGCGGGGAATCGACGACGATCGGAAAACTGGCCCAGGATTACCAGCTGCTGGAGCCATTACGCCAGTTTGGCAAGGACAAGCCCATCTGGGGGACCTGTGCGGGTGCGATCTTCCTGTCCCGAGATGCGCGGCGCACCCAGCCACTCCTGGGGCTGATGGATATCACCGTCGAGCGGAATGCCTTCGGCCGCCAGGTAGAAAGTTTCGAGGTCGAGCTACGGGTCCCGGCCCTGGATCTGGTGGACTCTGAAAAGCGGCCCTTCCATGCCATCTTCATCCGGGCGCCATTGATCGAATCGGTGGAGGGCGAGGCGCAGGTGCTGGCAGCTTTGGAAGATGGACGGATCATCGCTGCTCAGGAAGGGCACCTGCTGGCGACCTCCTTCCACCCGGAACTAACGAGAGATGATCGTTTCCACCGGTACTTTCTTTCGTTAATTGAATGTCAGGCAACTTGAGTCCCTGGCAAGGTACAGGCATTATAAACGAATGAACATCCGATTGTTTGACTGGCGCGATCTGCCCGTTCTGATCCGTTACCGGCGTCATGGCCTGTTTTTCGATAATGCGCTGGTGCTGACGCGCGGGCCGGTGCTGGTTCCGGCGGTGGCGATGATGTCTTATTTTGCATCAGCAACCGGCATCTTTACATATCTGTGCACCGGACATAACCACACCGGCGGTCCGCTGATGGGACAGGTCGCCCATAATCCGGGCTCGGCGGTGGGACGCTTAAGTTTCCTGGCGCCTGAGACCGCGCTCGAATCGGATGGATTGCCCGCCTTGTTGGAGTACATGGTAACGAAGCTGGGGAAGCGTGGGGCGATGCACATGCTGGCAGAGGTGGACGAGCGCTCGGAGGCTTTCGAAATGCTACGCCACTCAGGCTTTGCCACCTACGTCCGCCAGCGTATCTGGCGCCTGCGAGGGGGATCGCCCGACCCGGTCAAGGAGCGGGCCTGGCGTCCTGGCAGAGACAGGGACATCCTGGCGGTGCGATCGCTTCACAATGTCCTGGTGCCAGGCCTGGTCCAGCAGGTCGAGCTGCCTCCTGGCAATCACCTGCACGGCCTGGTGTATTACCTGGATGGCGAGCTGCTGGCTTACGCAGAACTTCACTACGGCCCGCGCGGGATCTTTATCCAACCTTACATCCACCCCGACGCCGAACTGGTTGGGAGTATGCTTGTCGAGTTACTGCGCGACCTGCCTGGCCGGAGGAAGCGACCCGTCTATATGAGTATCCGGTCCTACCAATCCTGGATCGAGCACTCCTTGGAGGAATTGGGGGCCGACGCCAGCCCGAACCAGGCTGTATTGGTCAAACACCTGGCGATCGCCAAGCGAGTGAGCCAGTCCTTCGCTTTGCCTGCCCTGGAAAGCGGGCATCAAGAAATGACGGCCCCATTTATTAAATCGGAGAGTAAGTTTGGGCGCGGTCTCCAGACCACGCATCAGGAAGCGGAGATCTTCGTTTCAAAAAAGAATTAAGAATATGACTCAACGTCGAATTACAGACGACTTACAGGCGTTAATGGATGTCCTGCCGCCTCCGATTGCACAAGCCGTCGTGACAGCTAACGACAGCGACAATCTTTTAGAGGTGATCATGGATCTGGGCCGGGTTCCGACGGCTCGCTTCGTCGACCGCGAGATCGTGCTGAGCTCGATCGAGATCGGCCGGGCGGAACTGGATTATGTGGTGGGCCGGATTGGAGAATTCGACGCGGACAATCGCGCCGGGCTCGAGCGCACCCTGCACCGCATCTCGGCTATTCGCAACCGCCGCAGGCACATCGTCGGCCTGACTTGCCGGGTCGGCCGGGCGGTTTACGGCACGACTGACATCATCCAGGATCTGATCGAGAGCGGTAAAAGTCTGCTGATCCTGGGCCGGCCAGGTGTGGGTAAGACCACCCAGTTACGTGAGGCTGCCCGCATCCTGGCCGAGAACAAGCGCGTGGTGATCGTGGACACCTCGAACGAGATCGGCGGCGACGGCGACGTGGCTCACCCTGCCGTGGGGCGAGCACGCCGTATGCAGGTTTCCATGCCGTCCCTGCAACACGAGGTGATGATCGAGGCGGTCGAGAACCACAACCCTGAAGTGATCGTGATCGACGAGATCGGCCGGGAGCTGGAGGCGGAGGCGGCGCGCACCATCGCCGAGCGCGGCGTGCAGCTGATCGGCACCGCCCATGGCAACAGCCTGGAGAACCTGCTACTCAACCCGACCCTGTCTGACCTGGTGGGGGGGATCGAATCGGTGACTCTATCGGATGAGGAAGCCCGCCGGCGCGGCACCCAGAAGACCGTGCTCGAGCGGCGTTCTCCGCCGACTTTTGACGTGTTGATCGAGATCCAGACCCGCGACCGCCTGGCAGTGCACCTGGATGTCGGGGAATCGGTCGACTCGCTGCTGCGTGGGGCGCCGCTACCCCCCGAGATCCGCTCACGCGGGCTGGACGGGGAAATCCATACGGAGAAAGCCTTGATCCCGGCGGCTGCCCGCCAGACTTTCCAGACGCAAGGCTTCCGCCGGCAGGCGAATGGAGGGTCTGCCAGGGGGAGGGCGATGCAAGAAGGCCAGGCGCTCTCTCAGCCGGTGCGCCCCGGGGCAGGCGAGGCTCCTCTGAAAACCGTACGTATTTATCCGTACGGCGTCGCCCAGAACCGGCTCTCCCAGGCTGCCAAGCGCCTGAGTGTTCCGGTGATGGCGGTCAAGGATTTCTCAGAAGCCGACGTCGTCGTTACCCTGCGCTCTTACTACCGCAAGCGCCAGCGCCCGATCGTGGACGCCGAGCAGCGTGGGCTGCCGATTCACGTCCTGCGATCGAACACGGTCAACCAGATGCAGCAGTTCTTGAGCGACCTGTTCAACCTGTCCCGCGTCTCCGGCGAGGAGCAGGTGGTCGAACGCGCCCTGGAGGAAACCGAGGGAGCCATCAGCGCGGTCCTGAACGGCGAGCGCTGGGTGGAACTGCCCCCGGCCTCGGCCTACATCCGCCGCCTGCAGCACGATTTGGCTCGCCAGGCGAACCTGACCTCCCACTCCTATGGGAAGGAGCCATACCGCCGGGTGCGCATCTTCCGGGAATAAGCCGCTGGCCTGACGTTAACGAGCCCATGTTCATCACGCTTGAAGGACCGGATGGCAGCGGGAAGACCTCCCAGGCAGCCGAGTTGGGCGAATTCCTCCGCCAGGAGGGTTACGAGGTATTAATCACCCGCGAGCCCGGGGGGACTGCGATCGGCGATCAGATCCGCGCCATCCTCTCCAGGCTGGAGAACAGCGAGATGCACCCGCGCACGGAGACCCTGCTGTTCCTGGCGGCGCGCGCCCAGCTGGTC
>DATDRQ010000167.1:0-8377 GCA_035291645.1 Anaerolineales bacterium | reverse complement strand
CGCCTGATGGCTGGCAGGCGGCGCGCCGACCTGCCCGGCATCCTGGGTACCTCGCTGGCTGCACATGGGCGCCCAAGCGATGGTCAGGCGATCGCCGGGCACCCCATCCACTGGTTCAGTCCTGGCGGCAGCTTCTCCCGGCCGCGCCTGCTGCTGGTCGGGGACGCGGCCGGTGCGGACCCCCTGTTCGGAGAGGGCATCGCCCCGGCGCTGGCCTATGGGAAGCTGGCCGCGCAGGCCGCCCAGGATGCCTTCGCCCGGGGAGATTTCTCGTTCCGGGATTATCGGCGGCGCATTCTAACCTCCGAACTCGGGCAATATCTATTGATCCGCTGGCTGATCGCCTGGGCCAGCTACCGGCTGAGTGATAAGAGATGGTTTATGGAAACGATGTGGACTCTAGGCAAGATAGCGACTGCGGTTTTCGCACCCCCGCCCCCCATCCGGCAGGCCGCGCCGGCGGACCCGGGTGAAGCTTTCACCAGTCCTGAGGGCTGCCAGGAATGAAACCGGTCCAAATTTTGCTCACTAACGACGATGGCATTCGCTCGCCAGGGCTATGGACAGCCGCAGCAGCCCTCTCCGAGCTGGGCTTCGTGCACGTCGTGGCGCCGCGCGACCAGTTTTCCGGCGCCGGGCGCAGCATGCCGATCTCCTCGGACGGCCTGATCGCCGAACAGGATTTGCAGGTCAACGAGAAATCATGGAAGGTGTATTCCGTCGGCGGCACCCCCGCCCAGGCGGTCCAGCACGCCGTGCTGGAGGTCCTGCCCGTCAGGCCAGACCTGGTCGTCTCCGGCATTAATTACGGGGAAAACCTGGGCACGGGGATCACGATTTCCGGGACCGTCGGAGCCGCCCTGGAAGCCGCCGCCCTCGGACTGCCGGCGCTGGCGGTATCGCTGGAGACAGGACACGAATACCATCTCTCATACTCGACGGACATCGACTTCACCGTGGCAGCCCATTTCGCCCGGTACTTTGCCAGGCGGTTGCTGGACCGGCGCATGCCAGAAGATGTAGACGTGCTCAAGATCGATATTCCTTCGGTCGCCACCCTGGCGACACCCTGGGAGATCACCCGCCTGTCCCGCACCATCTATTACGAACCTCTGGCCCCGGAAAGGGCTTCCTGGGACCAGCCTGGCAGGGTAGGCTACCGGGTGGTCGGCGACCCTGGCGAGGATGTGACGGATTCGGACGTCTACGCCATCCGGGTCAAACGGGTCGTCTCCGTCACCCCGCTCAGCCTGGACATGACCTCACGGGTCAGTTTTCCCAGGCTGGCCGGCCTGCTACGCGGCGAGTAGACTATATTTTTTGGTTTCTCCGCAGGTTCTGCACTGCAATTGACGCTACCGAATAAATTCGGCGGCTGTATCCTTGAAAGCCCACTCAAGCGGGTTGCCGGATTAACGATAGCCCGCTTGAGCGGGCTTTGGGAAGACACAGGCAGCGAATTCATTCGCTGATGACCGGACTGATGCCCTCGCTATCATTCAGGATTCCAAAGATCTGCGGGTAAAGGTCTGGATTGGCCGCCAGGATCGAGATCGGTTCCGCCAGGAGGTCCGCGCCGCCGTCCACCTTGGTGACGATCGCCCCGGCCTCCTGGGCGATTAATGCCCCGGCAGCTATGTCGAATGTTTTAAGCCTGAGCTCCCAGAAACCGTCCAGCCTCCCGGCTGCCACATAGCTCAGATCGCGCGCCGCCGAGCCTAGATGGCGCATCGCCTGGGCCAGCAGCGAGAAACGCTGGTAATTGTCCAGGTTGTTGCGGGGGTGGGTACGGATGTCGTAAGGGAAACCCGTCGCAACCAACCCCCGGTCCAGCTCCCGGGTCTGCGAGACGCGGATCGGCTCACCGTTCAGAGTTGCGCCCTGCCCACGCCCGGCGCTGAAACACTCGTCCAGCAGCGGGTCGTAGACCACACCCAGCTGGGTCTGCCCCTCCTCGGCGTAGGCGATCGAGACGGTGAAGATCGGCAGGCCGTGGGCGAAGTTGACCGTCCCATCGATCGGATCTACGTACCAGGTTCCCTGGCCATCTCCCATGCGCATGCCGCTCTCCTCCGATGCGATGTTGTGCCCTGGGAAGCGGCGCTCGATCTCCCCCAGTAAGAAAGCATCCGATCGGTGGTCCACCTCCGTGACCGGGTCGATCTCGCCCTTGTAATCGATGCGCATGGCAGGGCCGAAGCCAGGCCGGCGCGGGAAGCCGGCCCGCAGGATCTCGCCTGCGCCGCGCGCCAGCTGCTCCAGATCATTCAATGTTGGAATCATCGTTGCTCTTTCCAGGAAGTTGGGATATCCCACCCTCACAGCTCGCCGTTCGCCTCGGCCGCCAGCCGGGCGAAGAACTCGCGCATGAAGCGGTCGCGGCCCTCCGCCAGTTCACGCGCAGTGGCGGTGTGCAGCCGGTCCTTGATCTTGCTCAGTTTGAATAAATACTCGTGGTAGGAGCTGTGCGCCTCGCCCGGTTCTTTCTCCCCGCTGTTAAGGAATCGCTCGGAGGGTGGGGCGAAGAACGGCTGGTTGACCACCGCGTCGAAGGCAATCGTGCGGGCTACCCCGAACGCGCCGATCACGTCCAGCTTGTCGGCGTCGAACAGGATCTTGGCCTCCAGCGAGGCGGGCGACTCAGAGTGGTCGCGGAAGCGGTGCGCCCGGATGCAGTGCTCGACCGCGGCGATACGCTCCTCGGGCCAGCCCCCGGACTGCAGCACCAACCGGGCGAACTCGGCCGAAGCGTGGTGGTGGTTCTGCCGCCCGATCTCGCCGCCCCCGGTGGCGCTGCCCTGGGCGTCGTGCAGCAGGGCGGCGGCGCGCACGATTTCAATATCGGCGCCCTCGGCCCAGGCCAGGCGCTCCGCCATGCGGTAGACTCGCAGCACGTGGTCGAAGCCGTGCACGGGGTCAGAATCGGGGTACCAGGCGCGGGCCTGTTCGATGGTGGGCATTATCCGAAAAGACCCTCAACACTTTCATTCCAGGCAACTTTAACAAGTTGCGGAACATCCGGCGCATCCAATAATCGTATCAAGTTAATGTTAAACAAGTCCCTTCCAGACTTTCCTAGTGTTGCGAGGAGCAAAATCAGCCAATCGCGTATTTGGATAAAATTTATCTCATGCCCTTGGGCAAAATACCTTTGGGCCTGGTTCCTTGCTTCTTCGCTTGCCTTGGCCCCACCGACAAGAAACAGGTAATCCTTGATCGCAGCGGGAGCAATTTTCGTATTGAAAGTTGAGACCAGTCTGGATTTGTCAATCACTCTCTCGGTGACTTCTATGGCTAATAAGACTTTATTCCCATCAATTATCGTTATATCACCACCAGCACCGGAAGCTGCATCAGACACGTTGATACCTTGCCACTTGATTTCCCAATCAAGGTTGAAATATTGTTTTATGGTTTCGAACATGCAGACAGCTAAAAGTACCGGATACAAACCCCCGCTAGGTTTAGATAATAGAGACGAAAACAACAGGGAATATTGGTCCAGACTGAACCGTTGGATCCGGGTTATTGGAATATTAGACGCTTCTCTGAGCTGAGCAAAGCGAAACAGAATGTATACAAGAATTGCTCGAAGCTCATCCTCTTCTCCAATGGCTGCCAGGTGATCGATAAGAGATAAGAGAGAGTCATATCCTCTCTTATCTCTTAAGCCCTCCCTTGTCGATGGTACAAACTTAACTTGCCTTCTAAATGTACTTAAATATGGCCCTTTCGTTGAGGGAATATGCCTACTTTGAAGGAAAGGATTGATAACTCTCTCATCTAATTCACGAGCGTTAAACGCATTTGGGCCATGACTTACATAAGGAAGATGTACATCTATTGTTCTATCCAATATCCTCGCCACTAAACAGCCTAGAAATACTTCACGATAAGCTTGAGTCTTAGAGGCAAAGATGATATTAAAATGATTTTGCAGGGTCTCGTCTAAATTTGGAGGATCATGCTTGGATATTAATAGGAATTCAGCGGTCAAGAAGGCGTCGTTGAGCAGGTCTCTCGCTTGATTGTAGTTGATCACTGCCATAGGTGATGGACTCCGGATTGTAGTTCATCCAAAGACATTCTTGGCGAACTGTCTTTACTGAATGAGTCTTTTTTACAGGAGCATCGAACCGATGCCAACCCATATACAAGTCGTCCATAAGCTGATTCCTGTAGCCTGAAATCGCAACTATCCCTTTACAATTCCTGAGAACTTGCGCAAGTTCGATATGTTCGTCCTCGTCCATTTCAAAAGAGTATGCTTTGCTGTCGCCACGAGTACTGTGCAAATAGGGCGGATCACAGTAGAAGAGGGTATCGGGATCGTCATAAAGTCGAATCAAATCGACTGCAGGTCGATTCTCGATTTGAACCCTGAGCAACCGATCGGCAATTTCGGGAAGTGCGTAAACGCCGCCATGCCATCGAGATACCACACCTGACATTCCTGAACGACTGGTCCGTTTACAATTTGCCCATCTACCCAATGAAGCCGTCTGGGCCAAACCTGTGCGCGCTTGCCTGGCACGCACATAGAATAACCTGGCTCTCTCTAAATCTGAGAGAGTTGATAAATCAGTCTCTACAGCCTGATGGTATTCCTCTCTGGAAAACGGAGTCAGAGCGATCAATCTAGTCAAGTTATCTGGATCATCGCGAAGAACCCGAAAGAAATTTACGACTTCTCCATCCATATCGTTGTATGTTTCGACTGGAGATGGATCCCTGTTAAGCAAAACTGCTGCTGAGCCAGCAAAAGGTTCGCAATAATGGTGACATTTTGGAAGAAGGGGAAGCAACCATTGCAGGTGGTTAAATTTCCCACCATACCAACCAAATGCGATCAGACGGCCGTTTCTTCTTCGATCGCGTTGAATACCGTTATTTGTCTTTTCTGCTTCTTCTTCGAGGTAGATGGGATCAGGCTTGCGCGTCATATAGAACTCCCGAATAGAGGGTCTTTCCCCGGCTCATTACCTCCCTGATGAAAGGGTCCCCCAGCGAAATCCGATCTTCAATCGCTTCCCTCGATTTAGCAATGATATCGATCCGGAAGGCGTGAGGCGGCAATGAGTCGGAGATCATCAACGCAGTTTCAAGTTCTCCGTTGGGAGTCTCCAGGATCACCAATAAATCCAGATCGCTGGATTGATCTGGCTTACCGTACGCTTGAGAACCGAACAGGATAATTTTCTCCGGAACGAACCTGTTAGCGATTCTCTCGACAATCGTTCGGATCGAATCCACGTGGATTCGATCGATGACCTGGATATCATTGGACCGAGGGATTGTTGAACTAGCCATTCGAGACATTATAACTTATCGTTGTAGTATACTATTCGCGCAAAGTCACAATGTCATCCAACATTACCTCTAATGTGTTTGCAATCGCCAGAAGCACTTCGGTCGTGCCGGCGCGCTTGCCGGTCTCCAGCTGGGACAGGTAAGGGGTGCTGATCCCGGCTGCTTCCGCTAACTGCTGTTGCGTCAATCCGCGGTTTTCGCGCCAGACCTTAATGGGATTATTCCCATCCAGGAGGGCATGCACTACCTCAGCAGGGATTAATTCTTCTTCTCCTCGTTCAATAGAGGCTTTTATCGCATCGTAATCGCTGATATCCTGCAATATCTCTTTCTGCTGTGATCTCACTTTGACGTTACCCCGCGCCCTTTCTTGATCACAGCCTTCACCAGATTCGTCCCAAAGCGGTAGCCCAGGTGTCGATAGTCGGGGACGTTCAAGATGAGCAGGTCGGCCTGCTTGCCCGGCTCGAGCGAGCCGACCTGGTCCGCCCACCCGATGGCGGCCGCGGCGTTGATCGTGGCGGCGGCGATCGCCTGGGCGGGGGTTAGCTGCATATACCGGCAGGCCAGGGCGATGGCGAACTGCATGTTCCCGCCCCAGGCGGTGCCCGGGTTCAGGTCGGAGGCCAGCGCCAGCAGCCCGCCCGCCTCCAGGATGGCTTTGGCGGGGGTGTAGTGCGATTCAGCCAGCCCAAACGGGGTGCAGGGCAGGGCCACCGCCACCGTATCGCTGGCAGCCAGCGCCGATATGTCTTCGGGCGAAGTAGCCACCAGGTGGTCGGCGGAAATAGCGCCCAGTTCGGCCGCCAGGGCGGCCCCGCCCAGGTTGTCGAACTCGTCGGCGTGGATCTTCAGCGGGAAGCCCAGCTGACGGGCAGACTCCAGGATGCGCCGGGACTGCTTGAGGTTGAATGCGCCCGTCTCGCAAAAGACGTCCACGAAGGGCAGCGGACGCTCTGGGGCATGCGCCGCCCACCGGTCCTGTACTGCTGGAAGCATTTCACCGCACAGCAGGTCGGAGTAGCTTTCCGGGTCGCCCTGGAACTCTGGCGGGACGGCGTGCGCGCCCAGGAAGGTGATCGCCAAATCGAGCGTCCCTTCTGCCTCCAGCGCCAGCAGAGCTTCCAGCAGCTTGAGCTCGCTGGCGGTCTCCAGGCCATAGCCGGTCTTGGCCTCCGCCGTGGTCGTGCCGTGCGTCAACATCTCTCGCAGGCGCGGGCGGGTCTGTGCCAGCAGATCTTCGAGCGAAGCTGTCCGGGTGGCCCGCACGGTAGAGAGGATCCCCCCGCCCGCCGCCAGGATCTCTAAGTAACTCTTGCCCTGCAGGCGCAGCTCGAACTCGGCCGCCCGGTCCCCAGCCCAGACCAGGTGGGTGTGCGGGTCAACGAAACCCGGCATCACCACGCAATCCGAAGCGTCTAGCTGCTCTTCGCCCGGGTATGCCGCGCGAAGCGCCTGGCTGGGGCCAGTCGCGACGACGCGACCGTCGCGCACCAGGACCGCGCCATCGGCGATCAGGCCCAGGTCTCCCAGCACCGGGCCGCGTTGAGGCCCACCGGCCAGGGTGAGCAGCTGTGAAGCGGAATGGATCAGCATGGTGTTCCGCTTAGGATTCTTTCGCGAAGGTAGTTAAGCATCTCAGCTGCGATCACGCTGGATTCCACTGCGGTTAAATCGACCAGCATTCATTCCATCCTTACGGTTTTATTGTACCATTCGTTCCTGGCCTTCCCTGATTGGGCTGGCCTGCGATTCGGGTAAAATTAATCCTAAAATCAACAGGGAAGCCAAGGAGGGATCAGTATGACAACCAACCTGCGCGCCGAGCGCGACTCGCTCGGCGAGGTAAACGTCCCGGCGGGGGCGTTGTACGGCGCCCAGACCCAACGCGCCGTGCAGAATTTCCCGATCTCCGGGCTGCGCCCGTGGCGGGCGTTCATCTGGTCGATGGCGACCATCAAGCGCGCCGCCGCCGAGGTCAACCGTGACCTGGACCTGTTGGATGAGCAGCGCGCCAAGGCCATCGTCCAGGCTGCCCAGGAGGTGATCGAGGGGCGCTGGGATGACCAGTTCGTGGTCGACCCATTCCAGGCCGGCGCCGGAACCAGCCACAACATGAACACCAATGAAGTGATCGCCAACCGGGCCACCCAGATCCTGGGCGGGAAACTGGGCGAGTACCACGTCCACCCCAACGATCACGTCAACATGGCCCAGTCGACCAACGATACCATCCCGACCGCCATCCGCCTGGGCAGCCTGTGGCGGCTGGACGAGCTGCTCGAAGCCGTGCACACGCTGGCTAATGCACTGCGGGAGAAGGCTGCCGAGTTCGACGACGTGGTCAAGTCCGGGCGCACGCACCTGCAGGACGCCGTCCCGGTGCGCCTGGGGCAGGAGTTCGGCGCCTACGCCGTGGCGGTCGAGCGCGACGGCGATCGCATTCGCCGCGCCGCCGAGGGGCTGCGCCGCCTGGGGATCGGCGGAACCGCGGCCGGCTCCGGCTTGAACGCCCACCCGGAATACCACCCGCGCATGGTGCGCAGGCTCTCCGAGCTCACCGGGCTGGAGCTGTACACCTCGGATGACCTGTTCGAATCGATGCAATCCATGGCGGACGCGGCCGATTTCTCCGCCTCTCTGCGCACCCTGGCGATCACTCTCACCCGCATCGCCAACGACTTCCGCCTGCTGGCCTCCGGCCCTTCGACCGGGCTGGACGAGATCCGCCTGCCGGCGGTGCAGCCCGGCTCCAGCATCATGCCTGGCAAGGTCAACCCGGCGCTGGCCGAGATGCTCAACATGGCCATGTTCCACGTGCAGGGGGATGACCACACGGTGGCGCTGGCGGCCCAGGCCGGGCAGCTGGAGCTGAACGTGATGATGCCGGTCATCGCCCATAACCTGTTCGAGATGATGCAGGTGACGATCGGGTCCGTGCGGGCGTTCACCGAGAACTGCGTGCGGGGGATCGTTGCCAACCGGGGAAAAGCCCAGGGCTGGCTGGGAAAGAACGCCATCGTCGTCACCGCCCTGAACCCGGTGATCGGTTATGCCGCCGGAGCCG
>DATDRQ010000166.1:0-3922 GCA_035291645.1 Anaerolineales bacterium | reverse complement strand
CGGTGTTCGTGCGCCTGCCGCTGGTGGACGACCCCGGCACCTCCCTGCTGGTCTGGACGACCACGCCCTGGACCCTGCCAGGCAACGTAGCCGTAGCGGCCCACCCCGAGATCGACTACGTGATCGTCGAACATCCACTGCCGGAGGGCGGCACGGAGCGGCTGATCCTGGCCAAGGCGCTGCTGGAGAAGGTCTTTCACGGCGAAGAGTTCAAGGTATTCGAGACTTTCAAGGGCAAGAAGTTGAAGGGGCTGCGCTACCACCCATTGTTCACCTTCCTGGCGCCCGACAAGCCGGCCTACTCCGTGATCCTGGGTGATTTTGTGACCACCGAGGACGGCACCGGCCTGGTGCACATCGCCCCGGCCTTCGGCGCCGAGGACATGCAGGCCTCCCTGGAGCAAGACCTGCCGGTGCTGCAGACGGTCGCTGAGGATGGCAACTTCATCCCCGACGTTCGCCCGTGGAGCGGCAAGTTCGTCAAGGACGCCGACCCGATGATCACGGAGGACCTGCGGGCGCGCGGCCTGCTCTTCCGGGCGGAAACTTATACCCACACCTACCCGTTCTGCTGGCGCTGCGGCACACCACTGCTGTACTACGCCCGCAGCACCTGGTATATACGGACGACCCAGTTCAAGGACAAGCTGGTGGAACTCAACCGGCGTATCAACTGGTACCCGGAACATATCCGGGAGGGGCGCTTCGGCAACTGGCTGGAGAACAACGTGGATTGGGCGCTGGGCCGCGAGCGCTATTGGGGTACCCCGCTGCCGATCTGGGAGTGCCAGGACTGCCACCAGCAGGTTGCGGTCGGCTCTGTAGCAGAATTGGAGCAGCTTACCGGCGAGGACCTCTCCGGGCTGGACCTGCACCGCCCGTACGTGGACGAGGTTCACTTTGCCTGCCCGGAATGCGGCGGTCAGATGAAGCGCGTGCCAGAGCTGATCGACGTGTGGTTCGACTCGGGCTCGATGCCTGTGGCGCAGTGGCACTACCCCTTCGAGAATCAGGAGGCCTTTAAGAACCAGTTCCCGGCGGACTTCATCTGTGAAGCGGTCGACCAGACGCGCGGCTGGTTCTATTCTCTACACGCCATCAGTACCTTGCTCTTCGAGCAGGAGTCCTTCCGCAACGTGGTCTGCCTGGGGTTAATGTTGGACGCGGAAGGGAAGAAGATGTCCAAATCGCTTGGCAACATCGTGAACCCGTGGGACGTGCTCAACGTGCACGGGGCAGACGCTTTCCGCTGGTACCTGTACACCGCCAGCCCGCCCGGGCAGGAGCGGCGCTTCTCAGTCGATCTGGTGGGCGAGGTGGTGCGCAATTTCACCCTGACCTTGTGGAACGTCTACTCCTTCTTCGTGACCTACGCCCGCCTGGACGAATGGAAACCCGGAGCAAACGGGCAGCCGCCACAGTTCAACGACCTGGACCGCTGGCTGCGCTCGGAGCTGCACACGCTGGTGCGCGGGGTGACCGAGGCGTACGATAATTATGACACGCTCGGCGCGACGCGCCCAATCCAGGTATTCGTCGACCGGCTGTCGAAGTGGTACCTGCGCCGCTCGCGGCGGCGTTTCTGGAAGAGTGGTTCTGACGCCGATAAGCAGGCCGCTTACGCCGCACTGTACGAAGCGCTGGTCACCCTAAGCAAGCTGCTGGCTCCCGCAATGCCCATCCTGGCGGAAGAACTGTACCAAAACCTGGTGGCAGCGGTAGATAAACGGGAGTCCGAATCGGTGCATCTGGCAGACTGGCCCGCCATTAATTTGGCGCTGATCGACGAGCGATTGAACGCCGACATGGAACTGGTCATGCAGCTGGCCTCGCTG
Organism: Anaerolineales bacterium; assembly: GCA_035291645.1. Lineage (GTDB taxonomy): Bacteria > Chloroflexota > Anaerolineae > Anaerolineales > UBA4823 > DATDRQ01. The sequence continues at coordinate 2,087 of DATDRQ010000166.1, read as the reverse complement.
GGACACGCCGCCCGCAACCAGGCTGCCATCAAGGTGCGCCAGCCTCTCAGCGAGTTGGCCTTCTCGGTCAGCCGGGCGGGCGAGGCTCAGGCGCTGGAGCAGTACGGCGACCTGCTGGCGGACGAGCTGAACGTAAAGCGGGTGCGCACCCTGGGATCCGCTGGCGAGGCCGTCTCTTACAGCCTGAATCCACTGCCAAAGCAGCTGGGGCAGAAGTACAAGGACCGCTTCCCGGCGGTGCGGGCGGCGCTGCTGGCGCTACAGGCCGACCAGGTCGGGCCGGCGCTGCTGAGCGGGCAGCCGGTGGTGGTCTCGGTGGATGGCGATGAATACGAAATCCTGCCGGAGGAAGTGGAGGTGCGGGCGGAGGCGCGCGCCGGGCTGGTGGTGGCCTCCGAGGGGCCCTACCTGGCGGCGCTCAAGACCGAGCTGACCCCCGAGCTGGTGCAAGAAGGGCTGGCGCGCGAGTTCGTGCGCCGCGTTCAGGACCTGCGCAAGCAGGCCGGCTTCGAGATCGCCGACCGCATCGAACTGTACGCCCAGGCCTCGCCCGGGCTGAGCCAGGCGCTGGAGCGCCACCGGGAGTACATCATGGGAGAGACCCTGGCGGTGTTGATGAAGCTGGCTGCTGCGCCGGGAAATGCCGCCCGGGCAACGCTCGAGTTCGACGGCGAGCAGGTTGAGGTCGGGCTGGTCAAAGCGGAGAATGATATATATGGGTAACAGGGCCAGAAAAGTACAGCAGATCATCGAACCGCAGTCTGTGATCGAAGGCGCCGGGGTGCGGCTGCGCCGTTCCTTCGGGCCCAGCCGCGCCAATCCTTTCGATCCATTCCTGCTGTTCGACCATTTCGCGTTTAACGACCCGATCGAAGGCCCCATCGCCGGCTTTCCCACCCACCCGCACCGCGGCATCGAGACCGTCACCTACATGCTGGAAGGCAACGTGCGCCACCGCGACAGCCTGGGCAACATAGGCGTGATCGGTCCCGGCGACGTGCAGTGGATGACCAGCGGGCGCGGCATCCTGCACGAAGAGATGCCCAGGCGCGGGCCGAACGGCGTGATCAACGGCTTCCAGCTGTGGGTCAACCTGCCCGCCGCACAGAAGATGAGCCAGCCACGGTACCAGGAAGTCAACGCAGCCAGCATCCCGTGTGTTGAGAAAGACGGCGCTCAGGTGCGCCTGGTGGCGGGGGAGTTCGAAGGCGTCCGCGGACCCGTGACGGAGATCGCCGCCCAACCCCTCTACATGGACGTGACCCTGGAACCGGGTGCCGGGTTCTCCCTGCCGGTGGCAGAGGGGTACGCCGCAGTCGTGTATCTGTTCGAAGGGGAAGGGCTGTTCGGTCTGGATAGAGATGGGCAGGGGGAATTCGTTCAGGCGGTAAAGATGCTGATTTTCGAGGACGGGGATGTCCTGCGGGTGCAATCTGGCCCAGGCTCAGCGGCGCGCTTCATGTTGATCGCCGGCGCTCCTTTCAACGAGCCGATCTTTCCGTATGGCCCTTTTGTGATGAACACTCAGGAAGAGATCCAGCAGGCTTTGCGGGACCTGCGGGACGGTACCTTCGTGCAGAACTGATCAAGGGTTTACCAACTGCCCGTTTGCTGCCGGTTGTGGATGGCATCTTTAAGGTTCGAAATCATATCTTGATAACGGCTCTGATTGGAGGGATTCACATCCATGGCCTGGTCTTCTAATTGGTTTAGAAGATAGGTAATCCAACTCAACCAGGTAATCGGATTGGGATCAAAGTCGTGGATTTCCCTGGCGGCATTATCGAGCGCTGTCCTTACTTCGTAATCCTTGACCATCTCGGGTGCTCCTGGGCGTCCAGAATGCTTCATAAGCCGGCTGTGCAAGGAGTATATCACGTGCCCATTCCCTTCCGGTCGATTGCGGATCAAAGTTGACCAACGAGATCACGTCAGATCACGTCAATTAGTTGACTCCACCGGGTTTTGTTTATATACTGGCAGTGAATGTAGTTGAGGGTCTAACCAGGAGGTGCATCGATCACACTCCTAAGCCATTACGCTCATATCACCCCAGCCTTATTCGCATCCAGCGGAACTGTTAGCCT
>DATDRQ010000165.1:0-3984 GCA_035291645.1 Anaerolineales bacterium | reverse complement strand
GGAGACGCAGCCAGCCGGGACCCCGGCGCGGCTCAACTGGATGGCCCGCGCGTCCGTCGTACCGGCCTCCAGCACCTCCAGCTGGTAAGGGAGACCGGCCTTTTCTGCCGTACGCACCATCCAGTCTACGATGCGCGGGTCAGAGAGCATGCCGCTGTCGCGCACCTTGATCGCCGGTCCTTTGCCCAGCTGGACGTCCATCTTCACCCCGCGCGGGGTATCCCCGCTGCGGGTGACGTCGACGGCGATGCCGATATCCGGGTCCAGCCCGTATGCCGCCGTGGTCGCCCCGCGCAGGCCGACCTCCTCCTGGACGCTGAACACGAAGAAGACCTGGTTTGGAGTCTCATGCAGCTGTTTGAGTGTCTCGATCAGGATCGCCACGCCGATGCGGTCGTCCATCGCCTTGGCTGCCAGTCGTTGTCCCAGGTCGAGGAAAGGCCGCTCGAAAACGGCCGTATCGCCAACCCGGACCGGGCAGTCGCCCCGGCTGGTAGCCCCCACGTCGACGAACAGCTGCTCGAAGGTGGGCAGCCGGGTGGCATCCTCCAGCTGCTCGGCGCCGATCACGCCGGGAGCGCCGTTTAAAAACCGTACCCGGCTGCCTGCCAGGTTTAGACGATGCACCCCTCCCAGAGGAGTGAACCGGACAAAGCCTTGCTCGTCGACGTGAGTGGCGATCAGGCCGATCTCGTCCATATGCGCAGACAGCATGAGCTTCCTGCCGTTCGAATTAGCCTGGCCTTTCACCACGATCAGGTTTCCCATGGCATCCACGCGCACCTGATCGGCGTGCGGTTCGACCTCGGCGCGCACCAGGGCGCGTACCTGGGATTCGTATCCGGAAGGGCCGCTCGTCTCGACGAGTCTTTGAATCAGCGATTTCATAATGCTCCGCGGTTAGGTCACAAGAGATTCGGAGAATTTAATGTTCCACTTGGGAAGGTGTAATCCAGCTCCTTCCAATACCCTCAACAGGAGAGACCTTGGTCAACGTTCCTCGGCAAGGATGCCCGCAGAAAGCCTGCCGAGCGCCTGGTACAGCAGGTCCAGGGTGTGCTGCCAGTCCGTCAGGCGGGCCAGGCCTGCTGCGGTGTGGGCATAGCGTCCCGGGATCGAGACGGACACGCTGGGGACGCCCGCCCGCGCCAGGTGCATGGCGCCGGCATCCGTGCCCCCGCCGCCGGGCTGGCGGATCTGGTAAGGGATGTGGAGCGCCTCGGCCGTATCCACCAGATGGCGCACCAGGCGCGGGTCCGCCAGGGTGGCGCCGTCGGCGACGTAGATCGCCGGGCCGTCGCCCAGGCGTGTATTATAGCGGACGTTCTCGACCGGTCCTGCACCGCTCTCCTCCCAGGCAGGCAGGTCCATGGCCGGCGTCGAGTCGACCGCGATCGCCAGGTCCGGCTCCAGGGCGTAAGCTGCGACCTGCGCCCCGCGCAATCCGACCTCCTCCTGCACGGTGAAGGCCGCCAGCAGGTCGATCCCCGCCGGCGGATTCTTCACCAGCTGGATCAGCGTGGCGACGCCCAGCCGGTCGTCGAGCGCCTTGCCGCGCAGGCTAGGCCCCAGGCGGGCGAACGGGGTGGCGAAGGTCGCCCGGTCGCCAGGCTTCACCTTGGAATTCGATCCGGGACCGATATCGATGCGCAGCGCGTCGACCGTGATGCTGCGCTTGCGCTCTTCCGCCGTGGTCAGGTGGATCGGTTTGGCGCCGATCACCCCCGGCAGGTGATCGCGGCCGACCCACACCGCCTTGCCTGCCAGCTGGCGCTCGTCGATCCCGCCGACTACCTCGAAGCGATACAATCCATCCCCGTCGTCATAGGTGAGCATGAAACCGATCTCGTCCATGTGAGCCGCCAGCAGCACGCGCAGCCGTTTTTTGCCGTTGACAGTTTCGCCACCGCTTTGGCAGGTCACCAGCAGGTTGCCCAGGGCGTCCACCTTCAACTCGGCGGCGTGCGGGCGGACCTGCTCCATGACGATGGTTCGCACCTCGCCCTCGTCCCCGGACACGGCCACGGCGGTGCACAGGCGTTCCAGCAGCCTGATTTGGGCTGGACCCAGGCGCAGCGGGTGCGTGGCAGACGAAGGTTTCGTGCTCATCGCGCCTCGTCCCAGGAAAGCTTGTCCATGTAATCCTCCGGCAGCCCGGCGATGAACTCGGCCAGCAGGTGCCCGGCCCGCTGGATGTCTTTCAATGCCACCGCTTCGACCGGGGTGTGCATGTAGCGCAGCGGGATGCTCACCACCATGGTGGGGATGCCTTCGGCGGTCACCTGCATCGAGATGGCGTCCGTGCCGGAATGGCGCGGCATGACCTCCACCGCGTAGGGCATCTCCAGCCGGTCGGCCAGCTCCTTGAATGTCTGGTGGAGACCGGGATGGACGTTCGGCCCCCAGCCGAGCGTCGGTCCTTTACCGAGCGGGAAAGCCTTGTGGTCGGGCGTGCCCGGTCCTTTCGCCCAGGTCACGTCTACCGCTACCGCCAGCTGCGGGCGCAGCTGGAATGCGGAGGTCTGCGCGCCACCCAGGGTCTCTTCCTCCTGGCTGGTGGCGACCGCCCACACGTCCCAGGCGTGGGCGCGGCCCTGCAGCTGTTCCAGGCAGTGAGTCAGGGCGGCCACGGAAGCCCGGTTATCCAGGGAGTGGCCTGCCAGCACCTCGCCGCGCAGCTCCAACGGCGCCTGGGCGAAAGAGATCGGATCGCCCGGGCGCACCAGGCGCTGCACCTCGCCGGGAAGGCGGCCGGTATCCACCAGCAGGTACGTGAGTTCGACCGGGCCTTCCCGGGCTGAAGCCGGGAGCAGGTGAGCCGGCGGTTGGACGATCACCCCGGGCAGGTCCTGGCGCCCGTGGACCGTGACCAGCTGCCCGGGCAGCACCCGCGGGTCCAGTCCGCCGATCTCGGTCACGCGCAGGAACCCTTCGACCAGGCCCGTCACCATCAGGCCGATGGCATCCATGTGCGCCGCCAGCAGGATACCCGGGCGCGGCTTGCTCCCGCGGCCGCGCTTGAGGCCGTGCAGGCTGCCCAGCCGGCTGACGCTCAGCTCGTCGGTGAGCGGTTCCCAGGCCGACTGGATCAGCGCGCGGATCGGGGCTTCGTATCCCGACAGTCCGGGGGCGGAGATCAGGGATTTCAGAAAAGGGAGAAGTTCAACCATAATTTCCTGTTATGCAGTACTCGTTACGGATACCATCTAGTCTTCACGGCGCCCTCGGGGTGACGTCGAGCGCTGTTCCGGAGGCCGCCGGCCCAGGGGTACCCATTGACGGGGCCGGCAAGCTGGTCAGGTCTGTGGTGGGTGAAGGCTCCTCGGTGGTCGGAGTTGGAGTGGGGGAGGCTGTCTCGGTTGGGGCAGGCGTCTCGGTTGGTGTTTCTGTTGGCGTGGGTGTGGGTGTCTCCGTAGCTGTCGCGGTCGGTGTGGCGGTGGCGGAAGGTTGGGGAGAAGCTGTCGATGTCCAGGTGGCGGTCGGTGTAACGGTGTAGGTCGCCGATGGGGAGGGCGTGGAGGTGGGGGTAGGCGAAAACTCGGCCGTCCAGGTGATGCTCGGCGTCAGGGTGGGTGTGCTCGTCAGGAAGGCGCTGCGGTCAGGGGCCAGGCTGAGCGCGATCAAACCCAGACAGTAGCAGGGAAGTGTGGCCAGGATGATGCCAGCCAGGATGTAACGGAGCCGGTTGCGGTCGCTGTTGTGGCCGCTGTTGCGATCGCTGTTGCGGTTATGTGTATCGGGCTGCATGAACCTGACCTCGACCAACTCATGATAACACCGGCAGGCGGGAGTGGCAAGCCGAATCAACTTTGCTGGCCAGACCGGAAACGGCGCCTCATCCTGGGGATCTATGGTACAAATGACAGGTGGCCTGGCTTTATCTCTCTCCCCATCTGGATGATGCGGTCTTTTCTTGCGGCGGGCTGATCTGGGAGCAGGCCAGCCGCAGGGATGAAGTGCAGGTCTGGACGATCTGCGCTGGAG
>DATDRQ010000164.1:0-15195 GCA_035291645.1 Anaerolineales bacterium | reverse complement strand
CGAACTCGGCCGGGCTTTCCGGGACGCTAAACCCGATGCCGTTATCCTGCATCACCAGGGTCACCCGCCCCGGCTGATAATCGATGATCAACTCCGCCTGGCTGGCGCGCGCGTGCCGGATGACGTTGCTCAACGCCTCCTGGGCGATGCGGTATAGGGCCAGTTCAGCCGCCTCCGGCAGGCGCTGCTCCGGCCCCGCCCGCCGGAACTGGATAGCCAGCCCGGCTGGCTGCGTGTTCTCCCGGGCCAGCATCTCCAGCGCCGCAGAGAGCCCCAGCTCTTCCAGGTAGATCGGGCGCAGCGCCTGGGTGAAGCGGCGCAGGTTCTGGATGGTCTGATCTGTCAGGGACTGGATCTCGGCCAGCGAGCGGGAAAGCCCGGCCGAGGCCGGCCCGCCATTGACATCCAGCTGCGCCAGCTGGACCCGCTGGTTGAGGGCGATCAGCGCCTGCAGCGTGTCGTCGTGCAGCTCGCGCGCCAGGCGGCGGCGTTCTTCTTCCTGCCCTTCGGTCATCGCCCCGATATAGCCGCGCAGCCCTTCCTGCGCGGCGCGCACCTTGTGGGCCAGGTCGATCAGCTCGTTCTGCAGGCGGTGGATCTCGGCGATCCCGCCCACCGGCTTCTCGATCGCTGCGTAGTTGCCCCAGCCCAGGTCGGAGGCCTGCGATTCGAGCTTCTGCAGCGGCTGCACCACCCAGCGCGCCCCGTACCACAGGGCGAACATCGCCAGCAGCAGGGCGGGGATCAACACCAGGGGGGCGTTCTCCGTCATGCGCAGCCTCGGGCTGGCGACGGCCTCCCAGGGTTCCTCGAAGACCAGCGCCCAGCCGGCCGTTTCTACCGGGCTGTAGGCGTAGGCATGTTCTTCTCCTTCGGCCTGGAAGAAGTCCGCCCCGCTCTCCCCGCGCCGCGCTTCGAGGACGCCCGGGTGGATCGCCGGTTCCTCCCCGGCCATGAATTCGCCGGACTGGTAAAGCAAGTCACCGCTGGCATCCGTGACGAATGCGAGTCCCCCAGCGCCGGGGCTCAAGACCTCTTCGAGAGCTGGCTCGAACAACATAGTGGGCGAAATGGCCCCGGCCGCCAGCAGGTTGCCCCTGGAAGCCTGTGCGGCGAGCAATATGACCGGACTCTCGCCTGGGGATGCGTTGACCGCCATGGGAAGGAAAGCATCTTCTCCGCCGGGAAGATCGATCTGCCGCAATCCTCCCGTGCGAGTCAGCTCTTCCCAGAATGCCCGATCGCCGCTGGCGGCCAACAGATCGCCTTGAGGAGAAAAAAAAGCCAGTCCCTGGTCGAAGGCTGGCTGCAAAGGGGTGGCCCTCTTCAGGGTCTCTTGCAGTTGATTGGAAGATGGATCGCCGCTCACCTCTTGTGCCAGGGTGAGCAGCAGGGAACGGCGATGAGAGATCTGCTCGCCGATCAAGGCCGCGGCTGCGCGGGCCGAGCGGGCGTCGCGTTCCGCGACCAGCGAGCGCATCGCCATGCGGTGCATATACAGCCCTCCGAAAGCCAGCAACAGCACCAGCGCCATCAGCGGCACGCTGAACAGCGCGAATAACTGCGGGATCAGCCCGCGCCAGGAAAAGCCAGAAATCCTGCTCATACCCGATCCTCGGGTTCATAACCCCCCAGGTCGGAGGGCAGCCAGCCCAACGAGACGGCCCGCATGACCGCTTCCGTGCGGCTGGCAGCCTGCAGCTTGGCGAAGATCTTGGCCAGGTGTCCCTGCACGGTCCGGTCGCTGATCCCCAATTGCAGCCCGATCGCCTTATTCGTGTAACCCTTGCCTGCCAGGGTAAGCACTTCCATCTCTCGATCCGAAAGCGTTTCGACCGCCTGGGCAGTGTGCTGGTGGGTGAGGTGCGCCAGGACTTTCTGGGTGATCGCCGGGTCGAGCACCGACTTCCCGCCGTGCACGTCGCGCACCGCCTGGATCACTTCGGCCGGCGAAGCGGTTTTGAGTACGTAGCCGTTGGCCCCTGCCTGGAGCACGGCAAAGACGTACGGGTCTTCGTCGTATGCCGTCAGGATCAACACGCCGATGTCTCGATAATGGCTGCGCACCCAGCGGGTCACATCGATCCCGCTGGCTTTCGGCATCTGGATGTCCAGCACGACAACGTCAGGATGGTGATGTTCGATCGAGGCCTGAGCGGCCAGCCCGTCCTCGGCTTCAGCCACCACCTGGATGTCCTGGGCGTGTTCCAGGACCTGGCGGATGCCTGCCCGGACGACCGCGTGGTCATCGGCAATCAAGACCCGAATCGGAGCAGCGTTCATCGGACTATGGCGCGTTCGGCTCCGGCGATCGGTTGCGGTTGCTTTCGACAAAGCTCAACGCCTGGTCCGGGTCGAACGATGCAAACCGCTGCAGCTTGCCCCAGGAGGTCAGGACGACCGGCGCGTCGATCGATTTCCAGGGGAATGCGATCACCTTGAGGTTGTCTGCCTGATCCATCACTCCCTGGATCTGGTTATTTAGAGATTGGCAGCCCTGGTCATCGAGCAGGTCACAGTTGTACCAGAAGATCACGTAACCGTGCTCCAGGCTGTGTACCAATTGACCCTGCGGATACTCCCCCAGACCGGGTAGATCTTCTTCGTCGTAAAAACCGGCCGGCAAATTCTCCTCATAATGCGGCCCGGAGGTGGGCGGGTCGCTGTTGAAAGGTCCGGGATCGGTCCCCTCCGGGACGTGCGAGGTATCTGCCATGACCGGAACTGATTCGCCAGTTGCCGGGCGGAAAGCCACCCACAGGGCGTAACTTACGGTTGCCAGCAGGGCGATCGCTGCGATCCCCCAGCCAATGCGGGAAAATTTCTGCTTTTGCCGGCGTTTCTCCCGCGCGGATAGGCGTTTGGACTTCATAATTGCTCCTCAACAGGGGAAAAATTGGACAAGAATACCACCATTATAAACCGACTTCGCAATCAACCGTTCGCGTCTTAAAACAAATTAATCGAACCAATCCCGGCTAAATGGTGCACTTCAGGAGGTCCAGTTTTAACTATAAAAGATTTTCATTGACTAAATATTCATTCAATGATAAAATGACAGGTGAACCAGTGGAAAAACAGTCATGGAGGCAGAATGGTTAGAAGTAAACAAGCCGGCGAACAAATGCGGGCTGAAAGCCGCCAAAAACTACTCTCTGCTGCCCGCCAGGTATTCGCCGGGCAAGGCTACTTCAACTCGAAGATCTCGGATATCGCTCAGGCGGCTGGCATGAGCCAGGGAAACCTGTACTGGTACTTTCCTTCGAAGGAAGCCTTGCTCCAGGCAGTCCTGGATCAGGGCTTCGCGGGCATCGAGGCGGTCCTGGTGGAGGCCAGGCAGTACTCCGGGAACGGGCGCGCCCGCATCGATCACCTGATCGAGGGCTTTGTGGAGTTCGGGCGGCAGCAAGGAGAGTTTACAACGATCTTTCTATCCTTGCTCGGCCACGGCGGAGTCCCCTTGCTGAGTCGGTTAGGTTTCGACACACTGGAGATCGGCAAGCACTACCACCAGCACCTGTCTGCCATCTTTTCTGAAGCGCAGGCGGAGGGTGCTATTCTTGACCTGGATCCTGATCTGCTGGTCGTATTCTTTTTCTCTTTCTTTAATGGGTTGTGGATGACTTATAACCGGGACTGGACTGACCTGGTCCCGCCGGAAGCCATCCATCAAGCCATCTTAAGACTGCTGGGGAGCGGGCCAGCTCAAGGAGGTGATCGATGAATCCTGTCTTAGCGGGAATTCTTGCGGCCATTCCCCTGTCTCTGCTTGGGATACTCTACATGCTCCTGCGCGGCCGGGCGCTGGTGCAGGTACTTCAAACTGAAAGCCCCGAAGCGGGGGATATGACTACCAACCAGTGGTTCATCTTGATGTTCGGGGCGCTTGCGCTGGCGCCGTTCCTGCTTGGAATCCTGTCAGGACTGATCTTCCGCTGGCTCGGCAACCCGCCTCTCTTCATGGGGATCGCACTGGGAGCGGCAACCCTGTTCACCATCCTGGCGTGGGTAAGCCGGACGCCCATGCCCGGCGAAAAGACCGTGATGAACTGGCTGGTCGCCCTCGATTTCGGCCTGCTGATGCCATTTCTCACCCAAATTTAGATCAACCTCCCCCTGCTCTCAGTTTGACCTGAGAGGGGCTTCGTTCCCATCCTCCTCTCGATAGAACATGGATTGATGATGGACTGAACCGAGCCGATCCCTCAGCTATTCCCATTTCCACGATCTAACAAGATTGTTCGGTGATTGAAAGCTTCACGGCGATTTTACGCGCCGGGTGCATGGTACAATGCGCGCAAAGTACGCTCCTACCGGTGATGCACTACTCGAGGAGGGGTATGAAATCGTCATATATCCTTATCATTGAAGACGACGAGATGGTCTCACGGACGATCGAGCGCAGCTTACGCAGCGAGGATTTCAAGCTGGCCGGCGCCAACAATGGGGAGGATGGTCTGAAGCTGGCGCACAAACGCCCCCCGGACCTGGTCATCCTCGATATCGTCATGCCGGGGATAGACGGGTATGCCGTCTGCCGCCAGATGCGCGCCGATCCCCAGCTGAAAGATGTGCCGGTCTTGTTTTTAACCGCCAAGATCAAGGACGAGGATCGCATCGCCGGTTTCATCGCCGGGGCCGACGATTTTCTCACCAAGCCCTTCAACCTCGATGAGCTCATCCTGAGAGTGCGGGCTATCCTGCGCCGGACGCAGCGCCAGTTCGATTCTGCTCGTCCCAACCCGCTGGGAGTCGAAGACGATCTATCCCCTTCCGCTCGCCGCGCATTGCAGCAAATCCAATCCGGGAACCGGGCGTATGCCGCTCAGGCCTCCAGCCAGATCCTGGTGGTCGGAGATTACGTGCTGGATACCCAATCCTTCGAGCTGCACACCCCGCAGCGCGGCCGGGTGCGCCTGACTCCCGTCCAGTATGATCTGGTTTACCACTTGATGAGCCATCCGGGCCAGATCTATTCCCCCGCCCGCCTGCTGGACGAAGTGTGGGATTACCCGATCGATGCCGGCAGCCCCGATCTGGTGCGCGTGCACATCAAGAACCTGCGGGCGCGCGTCGAGTCGAATCCCCAGACGCCGGAGTTCATCCGCACGGTGTCCGGCTTCGGCTACACGGTGGGCGAGCTGAATGCGGGACCATTATCCTGAGCTACAAGGGGATCCTTCTGTTTCATCGCTCGGACTCATGCCTCTCACCAATCTCGAGCAGCACGCGCTAGCCGCCGCCCGCCTGCTGGGTCAGCTGCCCGGCAAAGACCTGGCCTCTGCCGGGACCCAGGAGTGGTTATGCGGGGAGCTGGCCCGCCTGTTCGATGCCTGCTCCGCCGCCCTGTACTGGCCTGGTGAAGAGGGGGCCGTTCCGGAGCTGTGGGGTACCCCGGCCGGTCATGGGGGGCCGGGCTTACAGGAACAATCCTGGCTGGAGGCTGCCAATAAGGCTTCGCTTTCCGGACAGGTTGTGTGGGTAGCAGGCGATCCTGGCTCGATGGTCTGCTTGCCGTTCCCCGCTGAGATCCGGGCGCGCGCCGTCCTCCTGCTCTGGACCCGGACGCCCGATTATTATGGGATGGAAGAACTGCTGGGTGCATTAGGCGCGGGCATCGCAGGCCAGCGTGACCAGGCCCGCCAGCTGCGCCGCTCCAGAGAAGCCTGCGCCGAGCTCGAACGTCGCCGCGCCGAGCTGCTCAACTCGCGTGACACCTTGCGGGCGCTCTTCGATAACACGCCGACCTCCATGTATATCGTTGGCGCAAACTATACCTTGCTGGCGGTCAACCGATCCCGGGCGGGCCTCGCCGGGCAGAAACCGCAGCGCCTGGTCGGCCGGCGCTGCTTCGAAGCGCTCTTCGATCGCGCCTCCCCTTGCCCGGACTGCCTGGTTGGAGAGAGCCTGGCAGCCGGTCGCTATTCGCGCCGGATTACGAAGAGAGCTCATTCAGGCGATCGGGTTGCCGTTCTGGAGATCGCCACCTTCCCGGTCCAAACCGGGTCCGGTCAGGTTGGGCAGGCGATCGTTTTCGAGGAAGACGTGACCGAACGACGCCGCCTGGAGGCCTCCCTGGCCCAATCCGAGAAGCTGGCTGTCGTCGGGCAGCTGGCCGCCGGCGTCGCCCATGAGATCAACAACCCGCTGACGGCTATCATCGCCAACGCCCAGCTGTTGCAGCGCAGCCTGGCCGGGCAGGATCGGGACTGGTCTGAGATGGTGGACTTGATGCTCCAGGCCGGACAGCGCGCCGCGCAGGTGGTCCAACAGCTGCTCGATCTCTCGCGCCAGAGCAGGACCGAGCTGCTCCTGACCGATGTAAACGATAGCTTGCGCCAGGCATTTTCCATGGTCCAACACCAGCTCACCGCACGTTCGATTCGTTTAGTGCCCGATCTGGCGCAGGACTTGCCCGTGCTTTGGGCCAGCCCGGACCAGCTGCACAGCGTCTGGTTGAACCTGCTGGTCAACGCCGTCGACGCTGTTCGGGACGGTCAGGGGGAAATCCGGGTGAGAACGCGCCAGGCGGGAAATACCGTCGAGGTCCTGGTGGCGGATAACGGTGCGGGCATCCCTGCGGAGCGCCTGGCGCAGATATTCGAGCCTTTCTATACGACGAAAGACCCCGGTAGTGGGACCGGCCTGGGGCTTTCGATCTGCCATCGTGTAGTTAAGAAATACGGCGGGGAAATCCGGGTGGAGAGCAGGCCCGGGCAGGGGACCGCTTTCACCGTGGCGCTCCCGGTTACGCAGCCTTCTTGATCCGGCCAATCCGGTGGTAGGCTCGGCTTCTTGGCGATCCTATTTCCAAAGCAGGCCTCCAACGTAATTCCTGTATCCTGACCGTTAGCGCTTTTTTGATGCGCAGGTCTACGCATCCTGACGCGTGGTCCTGAAACCGAGACCAAACTTAATCGCTGGCGGTTACCAGTTCGGTCATGAAGACGGGCGTGTTCCAGTGCCGGTACCTGGCGAGCCGGCCGCGCACCGCCTCCTGGAAGAGCTCCCGCAGGCGGGTGGTGATCGGTCCCATGACCCCCTCGCCGATCGGGCGGAAGTCGACGCGCGTGATGGCGCCGATCTGGGTGGCGGTCCCGGTCATGAACATCTCGTCGCACAGGTAGACTTCGGTGCGGTCGATCGAGCGCTCGACGATGGGGAGTCCCAGCTCCTCCCGGGCCAGCTCGATCACACTGCGCCGTGTGATGCCTTCCAGGATGTTATCGGTGATCGGCGGGGTTAATAGATCCCCGTTCTTCACCAGGAAGATATTCATGGCGCTGCCTTCGGACAGGTGCCCGTCCTGGGTGAGCACCAGCGCCTCGTCGAACCCGGCGTTGACGGCGTCGGTCTTGATCAAGGCCGAGTTGGCGTAGGCCCCGGCGATCTTGCCACGCGCCGGGATCATGTTGTCGTCCACCCGCCGCCAGGAGCTGATCGTCACGTGGGCGTTGGTATCGTTGGCGACGTAGCGCTCGAACGGCATCGCAGAGATGGCGATCTCGTCCTGCAGGTCGTGCAGCTTGACGCCGATCAGCTCGTCGGCTTTATAGGCCAGGGGGCGGATGTACAGGTCGCAGTGGTAATCATCAGCCCGCAGCAGGTCGACCACCAGCTGGGTCAGGCTCTCGGGCGTGTGATCGAACTGCATGTGCATGATCTTGGTTGAATTGAGGAAGCGCCGGAAGTGATCCTGGGGGCGGAAGACGAAAAGCTGTTCTTCGTTGTCATTCCAGTAAGCGCGCAACCCCCCGATAACGGCCGTGCCATAGTTGAAACCGTGGGTTAGAACGCCCACCTTGGCTTCGGAGTACGGGACGATCCGGCCCTGAAAATATGCGTACTTGGGAAGGTTCACGAGATGTCTCCTCGGATGGATGAAATCGGGCGATTTCTCTCCTGGAGAGGAATTATACCTCTGCCGCGTGCGGTTTAAAGTGATAGCATGCTTAATGCGCTCCTTGGGAGGCGCAAAAAGATTCTCTTTTTTGGAAGGTTGGGTGTATACTGGCGATTATATTTCAGCTAATCCTTCTCCAGGGGAGCTCAGCGCTATGAAACGTGCGGTCAGCATCAGCATCGGTTCGTCGAAACGGGACAAGTCGGTGGAAGTCGATCTGCTGGGGGAGAAGGTCTGTATCGAGCGCATCGGCACCGATGGCGACATGGAGAAAGCCGCCCAGCTCTACAAAGAACTGGACGGCAAGGTCGATGCCTTCGGGGTGGGCGGCGCGGACCTGGGTGCGATGGTAGACCAGAAATGGTACCCCCTTTACTCGGTCCAGAAGATGGTGCGTTTCATCGAGAAGACACCGGTAGTAGATGGAGCGGGCTTGAAGAACACGCTTGAAAAACGCCTGGCCCCGTTCATCCAGGAGAAGATCGGAGATTACATCCAGGAAAAGAAGGCTTTTGTCACCCTGGGGATAGACCGCTGGGGGATGACCAAGTCTTTTCTGGATGCCGGGTACGAGTGCGTCTTCGGCGATTTCATGTTCGGCCTGGGTATTCCCATCGCCATGCATTCTGAAGCTGGCTTGAAGCGGGCTGCCCGGCTGATCATGCCGATCGCCGGGCGGCTGCCTTTCGAGTGGGTTTATCCGACCGGTGAAAAGCAGGAACAGCGCATCCCCAAGTGGGAGAAGTACTACCAATGGGCGGCGGTTGTCGCCGGGGATTGCCTTTACGTCAAGCGCCACATGCCCGACCGGATTCCTGGCAAGGTGATCGCCACCAATACCACCACCCCGGAAGACGTGGAACTCTTCCGGCAGGCCGGGGTCAAGTACCTGGTAACCTCGACGACTGCCATCGAAGGGCGCTCGTTTGGCACCAACATGATCGAAGCCGCCCTGATCGCCGTCTCAGGAAAAGGACGCAAGCTCACCTATGCAGAGCTCGACCAGCTGCTGGACCGGCTGGGCATTGAACCCCAGTTACAGGAGTTGAACTGATATGGATGCCATCGTCACCGCCGGCGGGATCCCGCAGCCCGGCGAACCCCTCTACGAGCTCACCCAGGGCAGGCCGAAGGCGCTGTTGGAGATCGCCGGCAAGCCGATGATCCAGTGGGTGCTGGACGCCCTGAGCGGGTCCCGCGCCCTCGACCGGGTCGTGATCGTCAGCCTGCCGGAGGACAGCGGGCTGGTTTGTTCCAAACCGCTCGCTTACGTGCCGAACCAGGGCGGTATGCTGGAAAACGTGCGCGCCGGCATGCAGAAGGTCCTGGACCTCAACCCGCAGGCCCACCACGTGCTGACGGTCTCCTCGGATCTCCCGGCGATTACCTCAGATATGGTCGATTGGATGATCGCTACGGTCTCCGGGAGCGATCACGATATCTATTACAGCGTGATCACCCGGCAGGTGATGGAAGCCCGCTACCCGAACTCCAAACGCTCTTTCACCCGGCTCAAGGACGTCGAAGTGTGCGGGGGGGATATGAACGCGGTGCGCGCCCAGACGGCAGCCACCAACGAGGCCTTGTGGCAGAAGATCATCGCTGCCCGGAAGAACGTACTCAAGCAGGCCTCGCTGATCGGCTATGACACCCTGTTGATGCTGGTGTTGCACCGCCTCGACATGCAGGAGGCCGAGAGGATCGTTAGCCAGCGCCTGGACATCTCCGGGAAGATTATCCTGTGCCCGTTCGCCGAGGTCGGCATGGATGTGGACAAGCCCCACCAGCTGGAGATGGTGCGCGCCGATCTGGCTGCAAAAGTCCCCGCCTGAGCCGAAGGGTTAATTTTCGAATTGGCGTCGATGCGGCAAAGGCTGCTGGCGTTTGACCACCGCTTCGCCTGGTTGTCCGGGCTGGCGAAGGATTCGCCCGCCCGGCGGGCCCTGGCGGTCATCCTGGCCCACTCGGGCGATTCCTGGTTCTTGCTGCCCGTCCTCGGCCTGGTCTGGTGGTTAAGCAATGGGGAATGGAAAACCCTGGCGCTGGCCATGATCCTGGGGATCGTGCTGACCGCCCTGGTGGTGTTCGTGATCAAGCTCAGCGTGAGGCGCAGCCGCCCGCAGGGGGAGTGGGGGAAGATCTACCGCAGCACCGATCCGCACTCGTTCCCCTCCGGGCACGCCGCCCGCGCCATGATGCTGGCGGTCGTGGCAGCCGGGCTGGGCCTGCCCTGGCTGGGCCTGCTCCTGCTATTTTGGGCGCCCCTGGTCGGGATGGCGCGCGTGGCGCTGGGGGTGCATTACCCCTCGGACGTGGCCGCCGGGATGGTCGTGGGGGCGCTGATGGGTCTGCTGGTGCTCTTCATCTACTGATTCACCCGCATCTCCCTTTTCAAGTTCTCGAGCGCTTCAACCGGCGTCGGATCGACCCGGTACGCCATCGCCAGGTAGTAGGCCACGTAGTCCCCCAGGTGCAATGCCGTCCATTGCTGGGCCAGCGCGGTCTGCCCGCGCGCGTCGATGAAGTCGGTGTTCAGCCCCTCCAGCATGAGGAACTTCTTGGACAGGTTCAGGCGCGCCAGGTTCTCCGGGCGGCAGGCGTCTGCCCGCAGGAAAAGCGCCATGGTGCGCTCCAGCGCTTCCGCCGGGTTCACCGCCCCCGCCAGGGAGTTGTGGTCGAACTCCGGGATGGGCTCGAACTGCGCCCAGGCTTTGGCCAGCTCGTTTAGCTGGTCCTTCCAGCGCCGGGCGACCGGCTCGAGGATATCCGCCCCTACCACCACCACCCAGCGCCCGAACAGCTGGCCCGCCATGCGCTTGGCCGGGTTGTGCGCGGCCGGCACGTCTGCGCGCAAGTGAACCTGTTGGGCGCGCATCGCCTCGACTGCGCCGATAAGATCCTGCTCCGGGTCCGGGATCAACCCCAGCCGGTAAAACGCCGCCAGCAGCAGGCCGAAGGAGAAGCCCACCGCGGCCCGCGGCTGCCCCTGGTGCTCGAACTGCCATAAGGGGACTTTGTTCGCCCGGCTGGCCTGGGCCAGCTGCCCGCCGGTCGCCAGGGCCAGCAGGCGGCAGCCGCTCTCTTTTGCCTGTTCGAAGGCTGAAAGCGTCTCCACCGTGTTCCCCGAGTGCGAGGCGGCGATTACCAGGGTGCCCTCGCCGGTTGCCCAGGCGGGCAGGCCGTAGTTGCGCTGGATCACCACCGGCGTCGGGCAGGTCGGGGAGAGGAAGGCCGACAGCAGCTCGGCGCCGATGGCGGAGCCGCCCATCCCGGCGATCAGGACCCGCTCGATCCCGCTCCAGTCCGGCAGCGGCAGGTCTCGGCCCAGTTCCCAGGCCCGCTTTAACTGTTCCGGCAGGCCCTCGATATGGGCCAGCATGTTTTGAGGGTCGTATTGGGTGAAGGCGGGAGTATCGTCCAGGTCCATAGCGTTAGTTTACCTCAGTGAGATTGTCGAACTTCGAGAGCCAATCCTCCCGGCGGGAGTATCGTCCAGGTCCATAGCGTTAGTTTACTCCATCCCGGCCAGCATCTGGTAGATCGTGCGCCGCGGCCAGCCGGATTCGACCGCCAGGGCGGCCGCGATCTGCGCCGCGGAACTGCCCCGGGCCAGGCGCTCCTGTAGCGCGGCGCGCAGCTTGTCCTCGGACCAGACCGCCGTCTCGGCTGGCTTGCCGGCGATCACCAGGGTGAACTCGCCGCGCGGCGGGGTCCCCTGGAAATGGGCGAGCGCTTCGCTCAGCGTGCCGCGCAGGATCTCCTCGTGCAGTTTGGTCAGCTCGCGCGCCGCCGCCGCCGGCCTGTCCCCCAGCCCGTCCAGCAGGTCTTGCAAGGATTCCAGCAGCCGGTGGGGCGTCTCCAGGAAGACCAGCGTGTAAGGCAGCCCGCCGACCTCTTCCAGCAGGCGCCGGCGTTCGCCGCTCTTCCTGGGCAGGTAGCCCAGGTACAGGAAAGCCTCCGCCGGCAGCCCGGAGGCGATCAGCGCCGCCAGCGGCGCGCTGGGTCCGGGGATCGGGGTGACCGCGTGCCCGGCCTGCAGGGCCGCCCGCACCAGCGCCAGGCCCGGGTCGTTCAGCAGGGGCGTGCCGGCGTCCGAGATCAACGCCACGTCGCCCGCCTCCAGGGCCGCCAGCAGGCGCGCCTGTACCCCCGGTTTGCTGTGCTCGTGATAGCTGCTCAGCGGCGTGTGGATGTCGTAGTGGCGCAGCAGCTTGGCGGACTGGCGCGTGTCCTCCGCCGCGATCAGGGGCGCCGTCCGCAGGATGCGCAGGGCGCGGGCGCTGATGTCTTCCAGGTTCCCGATGGGGGTGGCGACCAGGTAGAGTGTGCCCACTTTCGCACGCCATCAGGGCGATCCGCCCCGGCGCCCTCCCTCAGCCGGTGCGGACGCGCCTCAGGGGGTTGCCCACGTCAAGAGCTCCAGGCTGAGCAGGGAGCTGCTTTCGTCGACGCCGTTGATCTTCAGCCAGCCCGGCAGCCCGTCCCCTGTCCGGTAGCACAGATAGCTGCCGGCCTGGGAGCTCACCTCTACCGGCGCGCCGGCCATGCCCAGGTCCCGGCAGTCGTTGATCGACGGCCGGCTGGTCCCATATACACCCATCACACTGCTGCCCAGTGGTTGGAGCACGAGATCGTCGCCGCTGGACTGGTAGCCGAGGTCCTCGCCGCCGCTGTTGATCCGGTTGCTGTCCAGGTCGAGAACGTCGCCCGGCTGCAGGGAGGCCGTCCCGAAAACCTGGACCGCTTCGGTTGCCGACTGCGTGGGCGTGAGCGTGGCCGAGGCGCCGAGGGTTGGCGTTATGGTCGCCGTCGTGCTGCCTGTCGCCGTGACGGTAATCGTCCCGCTGCCGGCGACGACGATGCGCACCCAGAAGGCCGATCCGCCGCTCGGGCCGATCCCGAACATCGCCCCGGCCGGGTTGCGGATCTTCCAGTTGCTCTGGTAGGAGCCGGCCGTACCCGGCGCCTGCATGTCGACCGACAGTTCGATGGACTGGCCCGAGGCGACCTCCTGGGTGAGCGGGAGGGTCGTTTCCGCGCCCAGCGCCTCGCCGGAGAACAGCACCAGGGCGTACTCTTTCGACCAGGCGCAGGAGCCGGTGTTGATCAGGCGCCAGGTCTTGGTGAACTCCTGGCCCGGCTGCATCACGGTGTCGTCCGGGATGGTCACGTCGATCGGCGCGCCCGGCCCGGCCTGGTCGCATAGCGGGCCGGCGGGGGTGTCGATCTTCGGCGTGGCCGTTCTCAACTGGGCGGTGGGCGCGCCGGTGGTCGCCGGGGTGGTGCGGGTGGCGGTCGGCGTGGGCGTCTCGGCGGGCTGGGTCGGCGTGCGCGCGACCGCCTGGGTCAGCCGGGCCTGCACCGTCTGGTAGGCCTGGGTCACGTCCAGGGTGGACGTGGTCTCCTCGGCGCTGCCCGGCAGGTTGCAGGCGGACAGGCCCGCCAGCGCCAGGGCCAGCAGGGCCAGGGAGATCGGATGAAATCGGTTGAAGGGCTTCATGTTTGCATACCCTGCCTTGAGGAGGGCGGATTCTCTCGAGTTGGATGCGCGGCCGTGCCCGTGTGGATCGGGGCCGGGAACGGCAGCCTGATAATTCTACACTGATTTCCGCCGAAAGGAAGCGGGCTTTTCTTCCTACCTGTCGCAAAGATCCGGATCTGCAGAGGTTTGACACTCCGGCACGCCGGTGCTATGCTATAGGCACATGCCCGCCACCCTTACCCCCCAGGATTTCGTCTCCAAATGGCGACAATCGACGCTCAAAGAGCGCTCCGCCTACCAGGAGCACTTCATCGACGTCTGCCGCCTGATCGGACACCCCACGCCCGGCGAGCTGGACCCGGTCGGCGGGTTCTTCACCTTCGAGGCCGGGGCCGGTAAGCAGAGCGGGGGCGAGGGCTGGGCGGACGTTTGGTACAAGGGCCGCTTTGCCTGGGAGTATAAGGGCAAGCACGCCAACCTGGAGAAGGCCTACCAGCAGCTGCTCCAATACCGCGAATCGCTCCAGAATCCCCCCTTGTTAATCGTTTCCGATCTCGAACAGATCCACATCCACACCAACTTCACCAACACGATCAAGCGGATTTACCCCATTAACCTGGACGACCTGCTGCAACCAGGCGCAGTCACCTCGCTCCGGGCTGCCTTCTTCAATCCGGACGAGCTGCGCGCCCCGCAGACCACGGAGCACGTCACCCAGCAGGCGGCCAAACAGTTCGCCCGCATCGCGGAGCAGCTGCGGTCCGCCGGAGAGGAACCGCCGCGCATCGCCCACTTCCTGATCCGCCTGCTGTTCTGCCTTTTTGCGGAGGACGTAGGGCTGCTGCCGAACCGGCTCTTCACCAGCCTGGTGGAACGCAGCCGCACCCGGTCTACGGCTTTCACCGCCCAGCTGCAACAATTATTTGCCGCCATGTCCACCGGCGGCTGGTTTGGGGCGGAGGAGATCGTGCACATCGATGGGCGCCTGTTCGACGATGATCGGGCCCTGGATCTGGACGCCGATGGGCTGGATATCCTCTCCCAGGTGACCAACCTGGACTGGTCGAGCATCGAGCCGTCCATCTTCGGGACGCTGTTCGAGCGTAGCCTGGACCCGGGCAAGCGCGCCCAGCTGGGGGCGCACTACACCAGCCGGGAGGACATCCTGCTGATCGTAGAGCCGGTGCTGATGGCGCCTTACCGGCGCAAGTGGCAGGAGGTCCAGGCCCAGGCGCGGGAGCTGGCCGCGAAACGGGATGCTGCCAGGGGACAGCCGCGCAGCAAACTGCAATCCCGGCTGGCCGGGCTGCTGACCGGGTTCGCGGTTGAGCTGGCGGAGGTACGTGTGCTCGACCCGGCCTGCGGCAGCGGCAACTTCCTGTACGTGGCCCTGCGCCAGCTGCTCGATCTGGAGAAAGAAGTCATCATCCTGGCGGGGGAGCTGGGGGTGGGGCGCTTCTTCCCCAGCGTCGGCCCGGCCCAGCTGCACGGGATCGAGATCAATGAATACGCCCAGCAGCTCGCCCAGGCGACGATCTGGATCGGCTACATCCAGTGGCTGACCGAAAACGGCTTCGGCTTTCCCGCCCAGCCGGTGCTCAAGCCGCTGGACAACATCCTGCTGATGGACGCCATCCTGGCCTACGATGCGCAAGGCAAGCCGGTCGAACCGGACTGGCCGCAGGCGGAGGTGATCATCGGCAACCCGCCATTCTTGGGAGGGAACAAGATCCGGCAGGAACTCGGCAATCAATATGTGGAGGATTTGTTCAAGCTGTATGAAGGACGGGTGCCGGCATTTTCCGATCTG
>DATDRQ010000163.1:0-3400 GCA_035291645.1 Anaerolineales bacterium | reverse complement strand
TCAGGGCGATCGCCAGGAAGGCGTCCCGCCAGAAGCGCTCCGGGAACAGCCGGATCAGCGTGTCCGAGAAGTTGAACACCCAGGTGCCGGGGTTGAAGAAGACCTCGTGGAAGGCCACGAAGAAGACGCCGAAGCCGACCAGCACCAGGGGGATGATCACCGCCACGAAGACCACCGTCCACCAGCCGCCGCGCGCCAGGCCTCTCCGGTATCCCCGCCGCCAGCCGCCCCGCAGGGCCCAAAAACCCAGGATGACCAGCGCCGACAGGCTGGCGACCCACAGGGCCAGCGCCTGCCCGAGCACGTACTTGACGTCGATCATATGGCCTAATTCACGTTCGTTGTAAACCGGCGAGCCGTCCTCGAAGCGCAGGTCTCCCAGGAATTCGATTCCGGCGTCGTTGAGCAGGTACTCCCTGGCGATATCAGACCAGTACAGGCGCTCCTCCCGGCTGAAGCCGTACGGGTCGTCCGGGAAGCCCGGGGTGCGGTATTCGAGCTGCACGAAGGCCGGTGTGACCAGCAGTCGCACCGCGGTCAGCACCAGCGCCACCGGCGTCAGGACGGTGACCACCCAGGATAACCCCCGGTAAAGGGCGCCTGTCTCCCCCAAACTGTCCGGACTGGCGGCAGCGCTGTCGCTCATTGCAGGATCTCCTTATCTCCGAACAGGATAAACCTCAGCACCATGTTGTTGGTGATCCACTCGATCGGGGCCAGGTCGTCGGTGAAGACGGCGCCCGGCTCGGGCGTCGGCTGCATGTTCAAGACCGCCAGCTGCATGGCCTCCAGCAGCAGCGGGTGCGTCCCCTCCTGCTGGCTGAGCTGGACCAGGTTGGCGTACAGGTTTTCCAGCGCGGTCGGTTGCACGGTGGCATAGATGATGGTGTTGAAGGTATTGGGCACATCCATAACATACACGGACGGGAAGACCGCCTTCATCGTCGCGGCCATGCCGTCCACCAGACGGCGGTCGTCCGGCGCCCGCCCGACGTTGATCACCGCCACGCCGTCCTCGGCCAGGTGGTCGCGCACGCTTTCGAAGAACTCACGCGTGGTCAGCTGCCAGGGGATATAGGGCGGCCGGTAGGCGTCTACCGCGATCACCGAGTACGTCTTCCCGCTGCGCTCGAGTCCCCAGCGCCCGTCCTGGGCGACGGCGTTCAGGTTGGGCTGGTTCATGTCGAAATACTTACGACCCACCTCAATGATTTTCGGGTCGATCTCGAAACCGTCGATCGGGATCGAGCCAAAGACGGCCGTCGCCTGGCGGGCGAGCGTGCCGGCGGCCAGCCCGACGATCGCCATGCTTTCAACCTGGCCTGGCTCGTAGGGCGCAGGGTTGAAGAAAGGGGCAGCCAGGAACTGCATCCAGGGTCCGTAGGTAGCCAGCCGCTCCGGGTGGTAGACGGAATGGACGCCCTGGCCCTCGTTCAGCCGCAGGTATCTGACGCCGTCCCGCTCAAGCACCTGGATGTAGTTGTAGGCCGATTCGGTCTCGTAGATCTGCCCGGCGGTGGCCTTCACCCGCCCGGCGGGGAAGACCAGGGCCAGGGCCAGCAGGAGCACGGGCATCCACAGCCAGACCAGGGCCGCGCGCCAGCCCCTCGACAGCCACAGCCCGCCGATGGCGACCGTGGTCAGGAACAGGCTAAAGACCAGGAATGTGCGGGTGGTGCCGATAACGGGGATGAAGACCAGCACCGGCAGGAAGGTCCCCACGAAAGAGCCGAGGGTCGAGATGGCGTAGATGCGCCCGGAAACCGTGCCGGCTTCACGAGGATCCTGGATCGCCAGGCGGATGGCGAACGGCGAGACGATCCCCAACAGCACGATTGGCAGGCTGAAAAGCACCAGCACCCCGCTGAAGGAGCCAAACAGCACCCCCACCTGGAGCTGGTCGAAGGCGTCCGCGGCCAGGCGCAGCACCGGCCCGGAAACGAAGGGCACGATCCCGATCAAAAACGCCCCCCAGGCCATGATCCCGTACAGGGTGGCGGGAAACGGCGACCGGTCTGCCCAGCGCCCCCCGATGAAGTAACCGGCCGTCAGGTAGATCAGGATCAACCCGATGATGCTGGCCCACACCAGGTTGCTGGTGCCAAAAACATTGCCCAGCAACCGTGAGGCGGATAGTTCCACGGCCAGGGTGGTCATTCCGGAGGCAAAGACGGCGAAGTAAAGGTATCTACGGCTCCGAAGACTCATCCCGCGCGAAACTCCGCACTCTTTCTCGCCACGCTCCTCCCATGCCGCCAGCCAGATACCAGGCATTGATGATCTGGCCATACATGCGCATGCGCGTCTTAAAACCCAGCCACACCCCTCGCCGGTTCTCGCTGGGCACATGCCATGCCCCCGCCAAAGGCACGCGCACGCAGCGCCATCCAGACTTGCGGGCCGCTACAGTCAGCGCCGTCTCGACTCCATACCCGGCAGCCGCTTTCTTCGAAACCTGGTGGAGCAATTTCGCCCGCAGGCAGCGCTGTCCGCTCAACCAGGGTGTCGCCCAATGGCCCAAATCCGTCCGCCAGTAACCACCGCGAAACAACCCGATAGACATATCCGCCTGTCCACCAAGGACCGGCTGCATCAGGTCTAATAAATGCTGCTCTTTCAGTCCCATCAAATCTGCATCCAATAAAAGCAGGTAGGCAGCCTGGGTTGCTTCCCACCCGGTGTAGATCGCCTGCCCCTTCCCGAGATTTTTCTGATGGGAGATCAACCGGATGCGACCATCCACACCTTTTGCCTTGTGGACAACCTTTTTTGTCTTGTCGATCGAACCGTCATCCACAACGATGATCTCGGTCAGCAATCTTACATTTCCGAGGACAGACAGCACGTGATGAATACGACCGCCCTCGTTATAAGCCGGAACGATCGCCGCAACAATTGGAGAAGTCTTTCTTTCGAGTTCAGTAGGAGCCACTTCGGTAGAGAGATCTCCTTCAATGGATGGTTTCTCCCAATCAATGCCTCCATTCAAATCCCATCCTTAAAATCATTATATCCCAGTTTCGGGGATCGCCCAGCCAGGTCACGCCGATCAGGTCTATTCACAGCGGTTTCTGGCTTCACGCTCTAGCCTCTCTCCTTGGTATAATTCGCAGGATATCAAGCTAATCATCTAAGAATTAGAGGATGTAGAAGCGGTTGCAACAATGATTGCAGCCGATGCCTCCATCTTGCAGGAGTATGTATGCCGAAGGCTTCTCTTACAGGCGCGCAGATCAGGCAGTCGTTTATTGATTACTTCTTGGAACGAGGCCACGTTTTCGTCCCTTCCACTTCACTCGTGCCCGGCGGTGACCAGACATTATTGTTCACAAATTCCGGCATGGTGCAGTTCAAAGATGTTTTCCTTGGGACGGACGTGCGCCCCTATACCCGCGCCGCC
>DATDRQ010000162.1:0-17410 GCA_035291645.1 Anaerolineales bacterium | reverse complement strand
AGGAGAAGCGCATTCATGGGCAAGCAGAAGTTTGAGCGGACCAAGCCGCACATGAACGTGGGGACGATGGGGCACATCGACCACGGCAAGACCACGCTGACGGCGGCCATCACCAAGTACTGCTCGTTCTCGAACAAGGGTGAATTCCGGGCCTTCGACAGCATCGACAATGCGCCGGAGGAGAAGGAACGCGGCATCACGATCAACATCGCCCACGTGGAGTACGAGACGGACAAGCGCCACTACGCCCACGTGGACATGCCGGGGCACCGGGACTACATCAAGAACATGATCACGGGTGCGGCGCAGGTGGACGGGGCCATCCTGGTGGTGGCGGCGCCGGACGGGCCGATGCCGCAGACGCGCGAGCACGTGCTGCTGGCGCGGCAGGTGGAAGTGCCGGCGATCGTGGTCTACCTGAACAAGGTGGACATGATGGACGACCCGGAACTGTTGGAGTTGGTGGAGTTGGAGTTGCGGGAGTTATTGAACGAGTACGGCTTTCCGGGGGACGAGACGCCCATCGTGCGGGGGAGCGCCCTGCAGGCCTTAGAGAGCAGTTCGAAGGACCCGGATGCGCCGGAGTACGCCAGCATCAAGGAACTGCTGCGGGTGGTGGACGAGTACATCCCGGAGCCGAAGCGGGACGTGGACAAGGCGTTCATGATGCCGATCGAAGACGTGTTCTCGATCAAGGGGCGGGGGACGGTGGTGACGGGGCGGGTGGACCGGGGGGTGGTCAAGGTGGGCGAGCCGGTGGAGATCATCGGGCTGCAGAAAGAGATCCTGAACTCGGTGGTGACGGGGGTGGAGATGTTCCACAAGCTGCTGGACCAGGGGCAGGCGGGGGATAACCTGGGGCTGCTGCTGCGGGGCATCGACCGGGAAGACGTGGAGCGGGGCATGGTGGTGGCGAAGCCGAAGAGCATCACGCCGCACACCAAGTTCAGCGGCGAAGTGTACGTGCTGAGGCGGGAAGAAGGGGGCCGGCACAAGGCCTTCTTCAGCGGGTACCGGCCGCAGTTCTACATCCGCACGATGGATGTGACCGGGAACATCAAGTTGCCGGAAGGGGTCGAGATGGTGATGCCAGGGGACTATGTCAACCTGGAAGTGGAATTGATCGTGCCGGTGGCGCTGGAGAAAGGCTCCAAGTTCGCCATCCGCGAAGGCGGCCTGACCGTCGGCGCCGGCGTGATCACCGAGATCTTGCAGTAGTATTCGCACCAGTCAGGGTGCAATGGTAGATTAACATGGCTTCTAAGAAAGATGTCCGCCCGGTTATCACGCTGGCATGTTCGGAGTGCAAAGAACGCAATTACACGACTGAGAAGAACCGCCGCAATGACCCGGGCCGAATGGAATTAAGGAAATTCTGTCCGCGCTGCCGCTGCCATACGCTGCACCGCGAAACGAAGTAGCCGGATAGTCTGAGAGTCTGATAGTCGCTCAGTCTAATAGGCTGATAGCAGAAGCGATAAGATCATTTGACTATGAGACTATTCGACTAAGTTCACAGGCCAGTAGCTCAATTGGTAGAGCACTCGTCTCCAAAACGAGCGGTTGTGGGTTCAAGTCCTGCCTGGCCTGCTGAAAGTGAGGCAACGCCGTCCGCTGAGGCGGCGTTTTGCCCGTCACAAAAATGCTTGCACGGCTCGAACCAGCCTGAACAGGCGGCGCCAAGGAGATCGAAGTGGCCAAAGTCGAGAAAAAAGTCGCCCAAAAACAAGAGAATCGCGTTCAACGCTACTTTCGCGAAACCATCGGAGAGCTGCGCAAGGTCAGCTGGCCGACGCGCGAGGAGGCCACTAACCTGACCATCATAGTGCTGATCGTGATCGCGGTCATGAGTGTGTTCCTTGGCATTTTAGACCTGGTCTTTTCTCGATTCCTGGGCCTGGTCTTCGGCTTTTGATCGAGTGGTCACCGGGTCAATATCGAGACGCCGGAGAAGCGAAAAGGGAAGTTTTGGAATGAACTGGACAGACCAGGAAGAAGAGCACTACGAATCGAGTGAACCGGCAGAAGCGGAATTGCCCGAGGCGGTCCTTGCCGATGTTGACCAGGAGAGTCCCACCCTTGACCTGCTAGGAGAAATCTCAGGGGTGGAGTTCGAACCTGAGCAGGAAGGAGACGGGCGTGCCTGGTATGTCGTCCATTGCTATTCTGGTTATGAGAACAAGGTGCGCCACAACCTGGAGCAGCGCATCGAAACCATGGGGATGAAGGACAAGATCTTCGATATCGTCGTCCCCACCGAAGAAGAGATCGAGGTCAAGGAAGGCAAGCGGCGCACCGTCGAGCGGCGGGTGTTCCCGGGATATATCCTGGTGAACATGATCATGTCCGAGGAATCCTGGTATGTAGTGCGGAACACCCCCGGCGTGACCGGCTTTGTAGGCATGGGCAACACACCGACGGCTCTGCGCAGCGAGGAAGTCTCGCAGATCATCAAACGCATGGAGGCCGAAGCGCCCCGGATCAAGGTCACTTTCAAATCCGGCGAGCGCGTCCGCATTGTGGATGGACCGTTCAATGACTTCCGCGGCACGGTCTCCGAGATCGATATGGAGCGCGCCAAGGTGCGGGTGATGGTCAATTTCTTCGGACGGGAAACCCCGGTCGAGTTGGATTTTCTACAGGTGGAAAAGACCTGATTCAATATTATTTTGAGAAGGTAAGCAGGTGGGAGGGTGCACCCCCATCACCCGTTAAAACCACGAAGGAGAACATACAGTGGCAAAGAAGTTAAAAGCAATCGTCCGTTTACAGATCGAGGCCGGGAAGGCAAACCCGGCGCCGCCGATCGGTCCTGCGCTGGCCGGGCACGGCATTAACCTGATGGCTTTCTGCAAGGAATATAATGCACGCACCGCCAACCGTCCTGGCGAAATCCTCCCGGCGGAGATCAGCATCTTCACCGATGGTTCTTTTACGTTCATCCTGAAGACCCCTCCAGCCGCGGTGCTGCTCAAGAAGGCCGCCGGGGTGCCGAAAGGTTCGGCGAATGCGCCTCGCGAGAAGGTCGGCAGGGTAACTCGCAGCCAGGTCCGGGAGATCGCCGAAGTAAAGATGAAGGATCTGAACGCAATCGACCTGGAGGGCGCCATGCGCCAGATCGAGGGGACGGCCCGTAACATGGGCCTGGAAGTCGTCGATTAAGTTGGGCTCGGTCTCCGGACCACGCTATGGAATCTAAAGTTTTCGAATCAATAAAGCCTGTGGGAGGGCGGCGCAGCCACCCGCTTGCACCACGAAGGAGAAAAAATGGCCAGACATGGAAAAAGGTATCTGGAAGCGGTCGGGAAAATCGACCGCGACCATAATTACGAACCAGCCGAGGCGATCACCCTCGCCAAGGAGACTTCGAACGTTAAGTTCGACGCCACCGTAGAAATCCACATGCGCCTGGGCGTCGATCCTCGCCACGCCGACCAGCAAGTGCGCGACGTGGTCGTCCTACCGCACGGCCTGGGGAAGACGGTGCGGGTGCTGGTTTTCGCTCAGGGCGAAGGCGCCACTCTGGCGCGCGAGGCCGGCGCCGATCACGTCGCCGATGACGATGAGAGCATTCAGAAGATCCAGGCTGGCTGGACCGATTTCGACGTAGCCATCGCCACCCCAGATATGATGGGCAAAGTCGGCCGCCTCGGGCGGGTGCTCGGCCCGCGCGGCTTGATGCCAAACCCGAAAGCCGGCACCGTCGTGCCAGCGGAAGACATCCCGCGCGTGGTGGAAGAATCAAAGGCTGGCCGCGTCGAGTTCCGCGTCGACAAGACTGCCAACCTGCACGTCCCAATCGGCAAAGTCTCATTCGACGAGAAAAAGCTGTATGATAATCTGGCTGCCCTGATGGAGGCGGTCAAGAAGGCCCGCCCGCCGACTACCAAGGGCACCTTTATCCGCCGCGTGACCCTGACCACCACCATGGGTCCCGGCATCAAAGTCGATCCTATTCAAGCCCAATCGATGGAGGCGCGCGAGTAGGCACGTTCCGGTAATCACAGACCGCTTGAGCGGTCGATTACTTCGCCACAGACAGCAGGCGCCGCAGGCCGGCTTAATTCCCTGCCGAGGTGAAGGCCACTCCTTGGGTTAATGACTGCGCATTTGCGCAGAGGAGAGTCTTTGCCCGGCGCCTGCCGAGGCAAAGATTTTTTAAACGAAAGGAGGTGAAAGAACGTTGGCTATATCCGAGAAACGCAAACAAGAACTGGTCGGCGAGTACCAGGAGTGGGCCGGTAAAAGCCGGGCGATCATCCTGAGCGAGTACACCGGCATGACGATGAAGGAGATCGACACCCTGCGGGCTAAGGTGCGCGAGGCGGGTGGCGAGTTCCACATCATCAAGAATACACTGGCCCGATTAGCTTTTGAGAAGGCCGGTATGAGCGTGCCTGCCGGCTATCTGGAAGGCAGTACCGCGGCCAGCTTTGCCTTCGAAGACGCTCCCGCGATCGCCAAGACCATGACCGATTTTGCCCGGACGGTCGAGGTCTTGAAAATTAAAGGCGGCTTCCTTGACAATCGCCCGATGGACACCAGGCAGGTGACCGCCCTGGCAGAACTCCCGCCACTGCCGGTCTTGCGCGCCCAGCTGCTGGGAACACTTTTGGCGCCCGCCAGCCAGCTGGCCAGAACCCTGGCAGAGCCGGCTCGCTCGCTCGCCGCAGTTCTTCGAGCTTTTGCAGATTCTTCAACGGCGCCGGCAGAAGGTTCCTGATCGAAATAAGGTAGGCGCGGTTTCCGGACCACGCACGCAAGCACGGATTCGGAGACCGTCGTATCAAAAAAGAACAATAGGAGTATGTTGAAATGGCTGATTTGAACAAAATCGCAGACGAACTCGGTACCCTATCCGTGTTGGAAGCCGCCGAGCTCGTCAAATTGCTGGAAGAGCGTTGGGGCGTCTCCGCCGCCGCTCCGGTGGCTGCCGCAGCCGCGGCTCCGACCGCCGCAGCTGCGGCCGAGCCCGTCGAGGAGAAGACCGAGTTCGACGTGGTCATCAAGGAAGCTGGCCCCAAGAAGATCGAAGTCATCAGGACCATCCGCCAGCTGACCAGCCTCGGCCTGAAGGAAGCCAAGGAGCTGGCTGAGACCGCCGGCGGGAAAGTCCTGGAAGGCGTCAGCAAGGAAGTCGCCAACGATGCGAAGTCCAAGCTGGAAGCCTCTGGCGCCGTCATCGAAGTCGCCTGATCCGGTTTCCAACCGGCTTGACCAGACAGGCAGTCTCACGGGGTAGGCCCAGCACACGTGGTTCTGGACCCCACCCTCCTGCCCCCTTTGCCAGGTGAGCAAGGGGGCAGGAGAGATTCTCCGCCTAGAGAACCCACCTTTGGGCGCCGCACATGCCAGCCTTTTTTCTTTTCGAAGGCTGTGGTATATTCTCTCGAGAAGAGCTTTTCTGAGAGGCTCTTCGGCATACACTACTGCCTGCCACCTGACCAGGAGGGCTTATGAGCGCGAGGATCTTGGTTATCGAAGACGATGAGGCGATCCTGAAATTTCTGCGCCGCGGACTGGCTTACGAAGGTTACCAGGTCGACACGGCTACGGACGGGCAGATCGGATTGGCCCTGGCCCGCGATAATCCCCCGGACCTAGCCGTCTTGGACTTGATGCTGCCGGGTATCGATGGATTGGAAGTGTGCCGGCGTCTACGCACCGGCGGGCCGGTCCCCATCCTGATCCTGACCGCCAAGGACACCGTGAACGACCGGGTGCTCGGCCTCGATATGGGGGCCGATGACTACATGGTAAAGCCGTTCAACCTGGACGAGCTGTTGGCGCGCATCCGCGCCTTGCTGCGGCGCGCCCAACCGAGCCGTCCCCAGGTGCTGCGCTTCGCCGACCTCTCACTGGACACCGGTACTCGCCAGGCCGCGCGCAACGATCGCACCATCTCGCTCACTGCAAAAGAATATGAACTGCTCGAGCTCTTCATGCGCCACCCGCGCCAGGTCTTGACCCGCGACATGATCTTCGACCGGGTCTGGGGCTACGACTTCGGCGGTGAGAGCAATATTATCGAAGTCTATATTCGTTATTTGCGCCAGAAGCTTGAAACCGACGAGGAATCACGCCTGATCCATACCGTGCGCGGCATGGGCTATGTGCTCCGCGAACCCACCTGACCGCATTAAATGTCCTTACGCGCCCGACTGACTCTTCTCTACACCACCCTGCTGGGGGGTATCCTGCTGCTTTTCGGTGTAACGGTCTACCTTTTCGTCGGCATCCTTCTCACCAACCAGGTCGACGATAACCTGGTCCAAACCTTCGAAGATATTCGAACAAACACACGCCTCGAATCGGTCGGCAAAATCGAGGTGCTTAGACTGCCCTCGCTCGACCTGACCGGGAACGTCTATGCCCAAGCCTGGGACCGGAGCGGGCAGCTGCATAATTCCAACGTCCCAGAGCTGAAACAGCCTTTCGATCCAATCAGCATGCAGTCTTCCACCCCGCTCTTCAGCGAAGTCGACCTGGAAGGGTTACACTTGCGTGTGTTGAGCGTGCCTCTGGTCGTCGGGGAGCGCCCGATCGGGACGCTGCAAATGGCCTCCAACCTGCGCATGGTCGATGCGACCCTGAACACGCTGGTCACCGTCCTGGTAGTAGGCTCCTTGATCGCCATGGGGATGACCGCGCTGGTGGTCTGGTTGAGCACGCGCCGCGCCCTGGCTCCGCTGGAAGCCGTGACCCAGACTGCCCTGCAAATTTCCCGCGCCGACGATCTGTCCCGGCGCATCCTTTACCAGGGACCGCCGGGGGACGAAGTCGGCCAGCTGATCACCGCCTTCAACCAGACCCTGGCGCGCCTGGAAAACCTGTTCAACACGCAACGCAGGTTCCTGGCGGATGTGGGGCACGAGCTGCGCACCCCGCTGACCGTGATCAAAGGCAACGCCGAGCTGATGCGCCGGATGGGTTGTTCGGATGAAGAATCGTTAGAAGGGATTGAAAACGAAGTCGACCGCCTGACCCGCATGGTCGGGGACCTGCTCCTGCTGGCGCAGGCCGAGTCCGGCAAGCTGCCGTTGGACAGGCGGGTGGTCGAGCTAGACACTCTGGTTTTGGAGGCGCTCCAGCAGATGCGCGTCCTGGCGGGAGAACGCCTGTCTTTGAAGTTGGGCGAGATCGACCAGATACAGGTGTGCGGCGACCAGGATCGTTTAAAGCAGGTCCTGGTAAACCTGATCGGAAACGCCATTCAATACACTCCCCCGGGGGGCGAGGTGATCGTCGGTCTCGAGAAGTCAGACAGCCAGGCGAAGCTCACCGTGCGGGATAACGGCCCGGGCATCCCTGTGGAGGACCTGCCGCACGTTTTCGAGCGCTTCTACCGCGGGGAGAAAGCGCGCACTCGCTCGCGTGACGGGAAGGGGTACGGGCTGGGCTTATCCATCGCATACTGGATCGTGCGCAATCACGAGGGCCGGATCGAGGTTGATTCGAAGCAGGGGAAGGGGACGACCTTCTGTGTCTGGCTGCCGCTGGCCCAGAAGGATTGTGCAGGGTAATGCGGGACTATCCAAAGTTTAAAGCCTCAGCCCCCCGCAGGAAACACGGGGGGCTGAGGCTTTGGTACCGGTAAAATCTGGAGGAATTTCCCCCTGCACTGCGCCCGATTAACGTGAGGAGGGGAAGTTTCGATTAGACCCACCGCTGCTGCCGCCGCGTGCGCTCACCGAGGGTGGATGATAGGTCGGCTCCGGGCGGCCGTAACCGCTCTCAACCGTCTGGTTGGGTTTGTAAGCCGGGCGGTGGTTCGTTCCGGGCAGGTCGCCGTTACGGCTGCTGCCATTGACCGGCCTGGAAGCGACGGGCTGGCTGCGGGCGGGCCGGTAAGCATAGGCCTGTTCTCCGGCCTGTTCCTTCCGGTCTGCCTGGCTGAAGAGGCGATCTCCGGCGACGGAAAAGCTGCCGATGATCAGCACCCGGATCAACCAGACCAGGATGGCAACGAAGATCGGGACAACTTTCAGGAGAGTCTCTCGCTCGACGACCGCGTTTCCCAGGCTCTCCTGGTTGAGCAAGGCGATCGAGACGCCCCACCAGGTCAGCATGGCATTCATGGTTGCCGCGAGAAGCCAGGCGCCAAACAGGTACCAGACTTCATTCGGCTCATTAGTGCTGTCTTCGGGGGTGAACAGGCGGGCGATACCGGCAAAATCGATCCCGCAGAAGGCGATCGCCAGGATGGCGGCCCAAGACAGACCCAGGAACTCGAGGTCGCCTAATAGATCGGACAAAGCAAAAACGGTGGTGCTGTAATTGAAAATCTCGAAGGCGATCAGGGCAAAGATGATGATGACGCCGAACAGGAGCCCGCGCCTGAGACCAATCCGATCGAGAAACTGGTGGATCTGGTTATTGTTAGCAGCGCTGGTGTTCATTTTTTCCTCCGGGTGGTTCAACTTATTGCGAATATTCCTGACCTTTGATTAAATATAGAACAATTGTTCTGTTTTGTCAAGAGGCATTTTCTTTCGTGTTTGGAAGCTGGATTCCTTGACAGTTTAGAACATATGTGCTATTTTATCAGGGACTCGGATAACCTGTCAATGCCCTTTCGGTAACATTATCATTTGACTTGACTAGTACCCCATAAATCGAACGCTAGAATCATGAGGACGAGATGAACCCCGCAACACAGTATATTTTCCCCGGAGCGTTGCTCGGCAGCATTGGCCTGGCTTTTTTCGCCTTTACAGTAACTTCAGGTATGACTCTTCCGGCAAATTTCAGCACCTCCCAGGCGATACCTGATTTAGCCAAGACTACCGATTTATCGGCTGGATCCATAACTCCGGAAGAAGGGTCATCAGTCGAAGAAAACGGCGACGAGAATGAGGAGATTTTGACCGATGACAACGAAGCCAAAAATGAGGCAGGATCCGATTGTCAGGTGAGCAAGAACTACCCCAATAAGATTTTGAATTGGTGCAATCAAATCACGAGGTTATCGGAAAAGAACGACCTGGATCCGGACCTGGTTGCAGCTTTAATCCTACAGGAAAGTGGTGGGAATCCGTCCGCTTATTCTAAGAGCGGCGCTGTAGGATTGATGCAGGTTATGCCCCGGGATGGACTGGCAGCCAGTTTTTCTTGCGTAAACGGACCCTGTTTTGCCAACCGGCCCTCCATTAAGCAGTTGGAGGATCCCAAATTTAATATCCAATATGGAACGAATATGCTCGCTGGCCTGGTCGACAAACACGGAGACGTACGCGAGGCCTTGAAATCTTATGGCCCGATGAACGTCGGGTATTATTACGCCGATATCGTTCTCAAGATTTACAAGAATTACAGAGATTGAGATGGAGGGAACATGGCCTCCAATCCATGGTGCAGGTCGTTACGCCAGGAGGTGTAATTGTGCCCGCCTGGGAATTCTTTATAAATCACAGGGTTACCACGCGCCTGGAGATGGGCGTGTATCCACCAGTTGATGTCGATTAAATGCCGCTCGAAGCGCCCGACGTCCATCCAGATCGATAGCGGCAGTCTGGGAACAGGTTGGATCAGATCATAGACAACCGATTCATAATAAAAGAGGCCCCGGTGCACAAGGCCACATCGAACGCGCCCGGTTCGTAGGAAACGGCGGCTCCAATCGCAGGCGGGCGCGCTGGCAGGCAGCCGCGCGGATGTCGACTCTCACGCCGGAGATGCCGAAACACTCCCCCACAGGGCCAACACTTCGCCGAGGCTGCGTTCTTCTACTCCCAAGGATTTTCCATGGTCTGGATCAGGATGGGAGTCCCAATTTTTATGTTCGGCCGGCGGGTGACCAGCCAGACGACCAGGTCGGCGATATCCTCTGGATACAGGCATTTTGTGTGGTCCAGGCCAGAAGAATGCTCGGTCATTTCCGTAACGACCATCCCCGGGCAGACGGTGCTCACCCGCACGCCAGAAGACTGGTTCTCGCGCTGGAGGTACTCGCTCAGTGCATTCAGAGCATGCTTGGAAATCCCGTACACCCCGTCGCCCGGGTAATGCTCAAGGCCGGATTCGGAGCTGATGTTGACGATATCCCCGCGGCCCTGGGCGCGCATCAGCGGTAGGACAGCCCGCGCAGCCAGGAATGGGCCGCGCAGGTTGACACCCAGGACATGCTCCCACTCCTGGAGTTCCTGGTCCTGTATCGGCGCGCCTCCATCGATCCCAGCATTGTTCACCAGGATGTCGATCCTGCCGAAGGCTTGCAGTGCCGAGCTGACCAGGTGTTCGACAGCCTCTTCTCGGGATACATCCGCCTGGACCGCCAGCGCCTCGTTGCCCGCCTGCCGAATCGCCTGGATGACTTGCTCCAGCGACTCGCTCCTACGCCCGCAAACCACCACCCGGGCGCCTTCGGCGGCGAGAGCTTCGGCAACCCCCCGCCCAATTCCAGTCCCGCCCCCGGTGATTAAGGCCACTTTGCCTGATAGTCGATTCATGAGGTTATTCCTCGACACGGATGGCGATGGCCGCGTTAATGCCCTTCACCTCCGGGAGAATCCGGCGCCAGGCCAGCTCAGAGATATCCGCCGCCAGCAGCACGCCGTTCGAGAGCACCGCCAGCAATTCACCGCCGGCCTGGGCGAAGCGCTCGACCATGTGATTCCGCCAGGGTACCTGCAGCCCACGCGAAGCGTTCAGCCAGGTGCGCCCGCCGTCGCGCGTCTCCTCGATGCGCCCGTCCCGGTCGACGCCATCGGCTGGTCCGAGGATCATGCGATCAAGATCGCCTGGATCGAGCCAGACTGCCCGGGAATAGTGGTAGCGATACAGGTCAACCCAGGTCTTCCCGCCATCGTTCGACGAGTAGAAGCCGCCGCCGGTTGGCGCGGCCACCCGCTCGGGGGAGGCAGGCTGGATGGCGATCGAGTGCACGTCCGAGTGGACGAATCCCTGCTGCGGACCGTGGTCCGGGTAACCGCGGCTACCCTGCGCCAATCCCCAGGTCTCCCCTGCGTCTTTGGAGACCAGCACGCAGCCATCTTCAACGGCCGCGTAGCCGCGCTCTGCCTGGAAGGTAAAACCGCGCACGCAGCCGGACTCCGGCGAGTAGGGCAAGGACCAGCCATAACGCTCGCGCATCTCTTCGACCTCCGGGCAGGAGCGCCAGCTGCTCCCAAAATCGTGAGAGACGAAGATGCCGGCCGGCTCGGTCCCGGCGAAGACCCGTTCGGGGAAATCCGGGTGCAGGGATAGCCAGCGAACGTGGCGGATCGAAAGGCCATCGTTTGCTTCGGCCCAGGTCTGTCCCAGGTCGACGGAGCGGTAAATCCCATCCCGCGTCCCAGCAAGCATCTGCCTGCCATCAGCGACCAGGCTGGTAACCGCCTGGTTTTCGAGACTACGCTGCCTGACCATCCATTCGCCGGTCTGCTTATCGGCGACCACCAGGCCCGGCGCCGAAGCTGCAATTGCAAGTATTTCCGCCATTAACACCTCTCATCCATCAATTAAAGTGGTCCGTCTACTCTCATTTAGAAGTTTAGTAGTGACGACTTCAGTCGGATTCAAGACCGTAAGAGCGACAGAAGTCACCACTGCGAACTGGAATATTAACAGTTGATAGGACACTTTGATTATTATGCGGTTAGAAGCCCAGCTCCTTCAAGATATGCCCCTCGCTGCGGCGGCCGGAATCCTTGCCCTGCAGGTCGCTCCAGAAGGCCGCATCGTAGCGGCGCGAGCGCACCGGCAGCGGCATGGGCACCCCCCAGCCCAGCAGCAGGACTTCTTCCTTAGGCTGCAAGCGGGCCAGCATGCCGCGCAGCGCGTCCCGCCCCGCCAGACCGGATAGCACGGCGCGGATATCGTCTTCGTCGCCCAGCCAGCCAGAAACGCGCGTACCCAGCTGTGACATGACCTCGTCGTAAATCTGCGAGGGGCGCTGGTCGACGATCAGCAAGGTAACGTAGTACTTGCGCATCTCGCGGGCGATCGTGCTGAAGGTTGTCTGGGCTGCCATATCGCGGTTGAGCAGTTTATGCGCCTCTTCGAGCACGATCACCAGCGGGCGTGGTTCGTCCTTCCCGCTGGTGCGGAACTCGTTGGTGCGCTTCTCCCAGGCCTGGCGGATGCGCCGGGTCAGCAGATTGCTGACCAGCAGGTAATCCAGGTCGCTCTCGTGCCGCCCGAAGGACAGGACGATGTGCTGGCCGGCCTCCAATGCCCGGATGATCTCCCCAATTCCATCGCTGGCCGGGCGCTCGACGATGTAGGGCAGGCGGAAGACGCGGCCCAGCTTCGAGTGCAGGCCCTCGGCGGCCATCACATTTACCCCGGCCTGGTTGGCCCAGGCGGCTACGCTGTTGGGGGCAGGCATCTTCCTGCCATGGTCATCCTCGATCATCGCCCCGTTCTCCATCTCGCGGAACGCGGCGAACCAGCCGTCCCGACCGTTGGTGTTGACCAGTGCTTCCAGGGTGGTGGGGGTGGTCTCCTTGAGGTTCAGCTCGCGGGTGAGCAGCTCGATGTCCTCCGGGTGGATGTCGCTCATGGCGAACTCCAGGTTGAAGTCCGGGATCTGGTTGCGGATCTGGGCCCCCTGGCCCAGGCCGACCACGCGCACCCGGGCTGCGAACCTGGTCTTCAAACCCGTCACAGTTTCGCCGGTATCCGAGGCGGTATCATCATAGCCATATTCGTTGTGCATGTCGAAGATCAGGACGGAGGCGCGGTTATATTGGATCAGCCCGGCCAGTACCAGGCGGGTGAGGAAGGATTTGCCGGTGCCGGTAGCGCCAAACACCCCCGAGGAGCGCTGCACGAACTTGTCCAGGTTGAGGCAGACCGGGTGCCCCTGCTCGCGGGTATAACCGATGACGAAGTTGCCGCTCTCGGTAGATTTCCCGAAGATCTCGGCGATGTCGCCTTGGCTGGCCAGGAACACCGGGGCGTGGTGCGGCGGGACGGTCTTGACGGGCAGCGGGCGCGGGGTCTGATCCCCAATGTCTGCCAGCCAGGCCGGGTAGTCGGGTGAATCCGGCGCCGGGCCGGTCGCGAACATCAGGGCCGGCAGTACTTCCAAGTTGGTGTACAGCGTCTGGCCATGGAGCAATTGGGCCAGCTGGGCCGGGAAGCGCGCCTCGCTCTGCTCGTCGGCGAAGCGAGGGTCGGTCGAGCCCAGCTGCAGGTCGGTCACCAGGCCGTAGAACTGCCAGGCGCCGCTCTTGATCACCACGAAGGCGCCTTCCTGGATCTTGTTCGCCGGCACGGTCAGGCGCACGCGCAGGTTCTCCTTCAGCCCGCCGCCGACCAAATATCCGATTGACGGGTATTTATCATCCATAGGTCAACCCTCGAACCTTTTATGATTACGATTACTTTCCACGTTTCTCTTCGAGAAGAGTAATGAGATATTCCTTCAGAATCGGCAGATCCATGGTCACGATTCCCCAGGTGATTTCAAGATCGACGTTGAAGTACGCATGGACAATGCGATTGCGCATCCCGATGATCTGGCTCCAAGGTATTTCCGGATTGTCTTCCCGAAACTCATCAGAAAGGTTGCGGCTCGCCTCGCCAATTATCTCTAACTGTCGGATCACGCCATCCTGCAGTCATTCTTTTTGAAAAAAAGCCTCTTTGGATATTCCTTGGACGTATGTATCTATCCTGTGGATCGCATCTAAGACGTGATGTAAATAGACTACATCATCTTTCTTCATAGATGGTGACCTTTTCGTTCTCAACATAAGGGCGAATATATGGGCTGAGACTATTTTCGGTAACTAGGTCGACTTCTCTACCGAGGATTTTGCTCAACTCTTCTTCTATGCCAAACCAAATTAAACCGAGCGGGGGGCGCTCTTCAGATGGTTTTAATTCCACGAGAATATCGATATCGCTATCTGGATTCATTTCGCCACGCACATAAGAGCCAAATACAGCTACATGTCTCGCATACGGCCTTAAGATCGGTATAATTTTTTCACGTAATGATTCGTATCGGTCCATTGGTTGCTCCTCGTGGATACCAGTTAATAATGGGGGATTCCGGTATCGGAAACCGCTCCAAGCACCTGCATCAGGGTGGGGTAATCGTCCCGCAGCAGTACGATCAGCTCCTGGGTGGCCTGCAGGGACCAGTCCGGGTTGCCGCGCGAGGCGTGGGCGGCCTGGGCCTGGGCCATGTGCGCCGCCAGCAGCTCGCTGGCTGGGATATCCTGGGCGCGCAGGATGTGGCGGAAGTAACCGAAGCGCTCTTGACTGGTGAAGGCGCGAACTTCCTCCTCGCCGCACAGGTAGATGCAGTCCAGGCTGAGCGGCGGGCGCGGCGGCAGCAGGTGGTGAATGCGCCCGTCCTGCTCGTACCCGACCGCCAGCACGCTCATCTCGATCGGCAGGTTGCGGTTCAGGCGGTTGTCGGCGATCACCGCTTCGTCAATACCCTCGGCGGTGACCAGTTGGCGCACCAGCCCGTCGTCGTCGATGTGGATGTCGTGGATCAACCCGTACACCGCATAGCCTGCCTCGAGCGGGACGCGCACCAGGCAGCCGAAGGAAGGCGCCTCCAGCTGCGAGACGCGGCAGCCGACCACGAAGCCGGAGGTGCTGGCGCGCAGCAAACGACCGATCTCGAGCGTTGTCATACTCCATACCTCTTTCTGCCGGGTAAATCCTTGGCTGACTGTTTCTGAGATTTTCCCCCCACCCTGATGCCGTGCCGGCTGAGCTCGAAGGCGATCATCTGGACCACCTGCTCTTTTTCCGAGAGAGTCACCACGGCGGTCTCGTGGGCGCGGTGCAGCAGGTAAGGGTAATTGCGAGAACCCATGATACGGCATTGGTCGACCAGGATAGATTGCAGCAGGTCCACCCAGGCAGGGTTCTCCGCCACCCAGGCCGGGATCTCCACCCGCGCCAGGCTGGGACTGCCAGGCCGGCCCACGTTGACGTAGAAGAAATGCAAAGCCAGAGGTCCTTTATACACTTTTATCGAGGGGGACTGCACCGAGAAGACCGGGGATCGCTCGCCCTCGCTTAATAAAGGGTAATACAGATCAATATCAGTAATTCCCCTCAAGGGCTGGATTTTCTTAATATTCGGCAGTTCGGAATCTGGCGTCATGGCGACTTCTAACAACCGCACTACCAGGGAGGAGCGCGGGCTGTCCACGTAGCCGGCAGTGAGCACGCTCAAAGCCTGCATGTGGGTCAGCACGTCCAGATACTCGTTCAGGCTCTTTTGAAATTCCGAGACTTCCTCCGGTGTATTCAAGTCCCTGGCGCCCCAGATCTCCATCAGGCCATCGGTAAAGGTG
Source organism: Anaerolineales bacterium (assembly GCA_035291645.1). GTDB lineage: Bacteria > Chloroflexota > Anaerolineae > Anaerolineales > UBA4823 > DATDRQ01. The sequence continues at coordinate 2,141 of DATDRQ010000162.1, read as the reverse complement.
ACCACCGGAGGAGTCGCCCCGACTGCAATCTTCGCCAGAGTAGTACGCTCACTCAGGTCTCGGCGCAGGGCCAGGAGGGAGTCGCTGAGGATACCGCTCGAAGAATATAAATCATCATCGTACAGCAGGCGGCTGGTCACGTGAATTTGGGGAGCGGCCTGAGAGCCATAACAGGCCTGGATTACCCCGACATTGATCAGTCCAAAATCCACCTGGGCATGCCGGTCGGGGAAGATCTGGGAACCATCCGCGGCCAGGACCGTGGCTTGTGCTGGCAACGCAGGTAGCGCAAAGTGGTCATTGAGCAGCTCTTTTTCAGGTAAAGCACAGCGCAGGCTCGCATCATACTCCCGCACCACACGCTGGACTTTCTGGCGCAGCCCGTCCAGGTTGGCGGCATGGCTGTCGAGCAACAGGCGCGCCCTGGCCAGCCTTTCCTGGCTTTCCATTTGGCGGGTATGAGCATGCTCTCCGAGCTGCTTGACCTGGTTGCGGATTTGTTGGAAATCCAGGCTCATGCGTTCTCCATTGATAGCCGGCCGCGGAACTCAGAACACTTGTTTGAGTATTGTACAGCCTGAACTCCACCGGCGCAAGGGCCGCAGCAGGAAGCAAGAGTTTATAAAGAAACCATCAAGACGAATAACCGTCTTCTTCCTAACCGAAGACCCAGCGATCGGTTAAAATGGGTTAATTTTGAGGCGAAAGCAACGTATAAGTTGGGCGCGGTTTCCGGACCACGCGTAAGGGTGCGAAGACCGTCGTATCAATAAAGAAGCACCGGCGATGACAGCTATTTCCCAAACCCTGACCTCTCCCTCCAGCCACTTGCGCCCGTTCGACGTAGGCCGTGACCTGAACGCAGTCGCCGACCTGGTGGAGACCTGTTTTGCCGACACGCTGGACGAAGACGGCCGGCGCTACGTCCAACAAATGCACGCCGCGGCGCGCAACCCGCGCTACCTGCGTTGGGCTTCCGCCGTCGCCGACCACGTCTCCATGCCGTTGACCGGGTACGTGTGGGAAGAGAACGGCTACCTGGCCGGCAATCTCAGCCTGATCCCTTTCCTCAGCCAGGGCCGGCGCTACTACCTGATCGCCAACGTGGCGGTCGACCCGAGCTACCGGCGGCGAGGCATCGCCCGATCGATGACCATGACTGCTCTAGAGCATGCGCGCAGCCGGGGTGCAGCTTCCATCTGGCTGCACGTGCGGGAGGAGAACCTGGCTGCATTCGACCTGTATCAATCGCTGGGATTTGGTGAACAGGCCCGGCGTTCCACCTGGGAATCTGGCGTTCTGGGCAGGAATCACGAACCGCCGCTACAGGTTAAGCCCCCGCCTGGCATCGCCGTCACCCACCGGCAAAGGCAACACTGGTCACAACAGCGTATCTGGTTGAAGAGCCTCTACCCACCTGCGCTCACCTGGCACATGCCTTTCAACCTCAACACCCTCCAGCCGGGGTTGGCAGGCCGCGTTTATCGTTTATTCAACGATACCGTTATCAAGCAGTGGGCCGCCACCCAGGAGAAGGACTTGCTTGGTGTGCTTTCCTGGCAGCCTCACCTCCATCACGCCGACCATCTGTGGCTGGCCTGTTCCCCTGAGACGGAAGACCGGGCTATTTCCACCCTGCTGCCCCATGCCCGCTGGGAGCTGGGCGGGATGGCGCGCATGACCCTGGATTTCCCCGCCAGGCGTGGACAGGCTGCCTTCGAAGCGGCCGGCTTTCACATCCAGCAGACTCTGATCTGGATGTCCATCCCCTTGAGCCGGGAAACGGCAAGTCCAGATCGAACCGCCAGAGCAGCCGATGGACTTGCCGAATCATGAGACGGTCTCGAGGCTCTCCATGCTGATCCCGGCTCATCCTCTCCGAGTAACCCTATGACCGGTACCGTCTGGGTAGAAAACCTCTCCAAAACGTATCAAGTCCGCCAGCGAAAAGGTCTGTTTAAGTCATTTCGCAGCAGCGTCGAAGCCTTGAAGGGCGTCACGCTGGAAGTGTGCCCCGGTGAGATCTTCGGGTTGCTGGGACCCAACGGGGCGGGCAAGACCACCCTGATCAAGATCCTCACGACCCTCTTGCTGCCGACCTCCGGCGAGGCCTGGGTGAACGGGTTCCGCGTCCAGCGCCA
>DATDRQ010000161.1:0-2588 GCA_035291645.1 Anaerolineales bacterium | reverse complement strand
GCCGCGGAACGACACGACGGTGGACCCGGTGGCCTCCCGGATCGCCGTCGCGACGAGCGCCTCGGTGACCTCCATCATGTCGCGGTAGTCGGCGTAGGCCTGGTAGAACTCGAGCATGGTGAACTCGGGGTTGTGGGTGCGGTCGACGCCCTCGTTGCGGAAGTCGCGCCCGATCTCGTAGACCCGCTCGATCCCGCCCACCAGCAGGCGCTTGAGGTACAGCTCGAAGGAGATGCGCAGGTACAGGTCCTGCTTGAGCTGGTTGTGGTGGGTGATGAAGGGCCGGGCCGCCGCCCCGCCGTAGAGCGGCTGCAGCACCGGCGTCTCGACCTCCAGGAAGCCTTTCGCGTCCAGGAAATCGCGCAGGGCCCGCACCACCGCCGCCCGGACACGGAAGATGCGCCGCACCTCGGGGTTGACCGCCAGGTCGGCGTAGCGCTGGCGGAAGCGGCTCTCCGGGTCGGACAGGGTGGCGTGGCGCACCACCTGCCCGTCCACGATCTCGTCCTTGGCGGCGGGCAGCGGGGTGACGGCCTTGGAGAGCAGGCGGAATTCGGAGACGCGCAGGCTTGCTTCGCCGGATTTGGTGCGGAACATCTCGCCGCTGGCCTGGACGAAGTCGCCCAGGTCGAATTCCTTGTTGAACAGGTCGAGCTGCTCGCGGCCCAGGTCGTCCGCCCGCAGGAAGAGCTGGGCGCGCCCCTCGCCGTCCTCGATGTGGGCGAAGGTGACCTTGCCCATCGGGCGCATGGAGCGCAGCCTGCCGACCAGCGTGGCGTGCACCACCTGCTCGCCCCCGGCGGCTTCGGCCTGCTCGAAGGCCTGGATGGCCTGCCGGCTGGTGTGGGTGCGTTCGGAGTGGGCCGGGTAGGGCTCGATACCCTGCTGGCGCAGCCGCTCCAGCTTCTCCAGGCGGACCTGTTCGAGGGGTGAATTCTCTATTGTCATCTGACGTCTCCCGGTCGTAAACAAAAGCCCCGCGCAGGGGATGCTTGCGCGGGGCTGGTTTTTTTTATCAGCGCCCCGGATTACTCTACCTTGACGATCTCGACCATGAAGGAACCGCCCGGCGCTTCGACCTTGACCTGTTCGCCGGCCCGGTGGTCCAATAAGGCGCGCCCGAGGGGGGACTCGTTGGAGATGCGCCCTTCGCGCGGGTTGGCTTCCGCCCGCCCGACCACGGTGTAGATCTCCGGGTCGTTCTCGCCTTCTTTGATGGTGACGGTCGCGCCGACCTCGACCACATCGCGCTCCCCGCTGTCCTGGATCACCCGGGCGTTCGCCAGCAGGATCTCCAGCTCCTGGATGCGTCCTTCGACGAAGGCCTGCTCATTCTTGGCGGCTTCGTACTCGGCGTCCAGATCGACGCCCATGTCGCCGCCCCCGTCTTCCATGGCCTCGCGCAGGCGGCTGGCTACCTCCTGGCGCTTGACGGTGCGCAGGTGCTCGAGCTCCTCTTGCAGTCTTTGGTAACCCTCACGGGTCAGGAATGAAGGTGGCATAGGTCAGCCCTAATCCTACTCGGTAAAATTTTTTAAGCTCTTTCAGGAAATCAACCAGGGTAGGTATGCAAACTCATTTGGGATGTCTTTGCGAGCGCAGCGTGGCGTGGCGGACTTCGTTCGCACGCAATCTCCCATGCAGCTAAGGAAACTGAGATTGCTTCGGCCCAAAGTACGGGCCTCGCAAAGACATTCAATTGCCTGCAAACAACCCCTGGCTTCACCAAAAGGATAGCGGCGTCTTGGAAGAATTGCTCTCCAACGCCGCGCGCCCGATTTTAACACAAACCCGTTTGCTTTGCAAGGGAGGTCTTGAACGGATGTTCTATTTTTGCTTCCACAGGCGTACGCCCCCCATTGCATGGCAGTAGGCGCGCAGCTCGGCTTGCATGGCCACTACTCCCGGCCAGAATGTGCCGATCTGAGAGCCGTAAGCCGCAGCCGATTCCACCCAGGCATCCAGCCCAAATCCCGTGACCTGAAAGGTGAAGGCCTGTATCCCGGCAACCAGATCATCCGGCGGCCCGCCAGCCCGCAGGACGTACGGCAGGTCGGCGTAGTACCACAGGGGCAGGCCGGTGCTCTCGACAGCCGCCCGCACCAGCTGGTGGTCGACGTGGTTTCCCAGGGCTAGCGGGCAGACCAGCTGGCATTCCGGTGGCAGCAGTTCTTTCAGCTGGTCTGCCAGCTGTTCCACCAATCCGTATTCAGAAGCGGGCAGGGCCCGGAACAGGTCCTCGTCGGAGGTATACAGCGGCTTTCCATCTTCAGGATTTCGCCGGTAAATGGCGTCCGGGATGGAGAAGTGCCGGTAGCGCGCCCCCAGGCGCCGGCAGGCCAGGACGTCCTCCGCCCGGCGCGGCGCCGCCCGGCGCGGCGCCGCCGCTCCCTGACCGGTCCCCCAGCGATCGTGCAGGCCCTGGGCGTAGGCCGAGAGGGGCAGCGGCGCGGGATCTCCAGCGCAGATCGTCCAGACCTGCACTTCATCCCTGCGGCTGGCCTGCTCCCAGATCAGCCCGCCGCAAGAAAAGACCGCATCATCCAGATGGGGAGAGAGATAAAGCCAGGCCACCTGTCATTTGTACC
>DATDRQ010000160.1:0-21734 GCA_035291645.1 Anaerolineales bacterium | reverse complement strand
CAACTCCCCAGCTTCCCGAATTTTCAGATAGGCACTTGGAAAATTTAATCATTAGAAACGAGGAGAGAATGTTCCAACGATTAATCGTGTTCCTGCTATCTGGCGCCCTGATCCTGGCGGCCTGCGCTTCAGGCACTGCCCCGCAAACCGAACCAGACGCCCCAGCCCCTGCTACCAGTTCACCGGACGACGTCGTAACGTCTCCAAGCGATTCGGAAACCGAGCAGCCCTCTCCTGCCCCGTGGCAGCCGGCTCCGCAGGATAAGGACCTGAGCAGAGGCGAAGCTTTTGTCAATAAGACCGATCTCCTGATCCTGGAGAGCTTCCCTCCGCAGTACATGTTGACCCTGAGCGGCACCCTGCCCACCCCCTGCCACCAGCTGCGCGTCGAGGTCGGCAAACCGGACGCTCAGAACCAGATCCAGATCGAGGTCTACTCGGTGGTCGATCCGAACAAGATGTGCATCCAGGTGCTGGAGGCCTTCGAAGAGAACATCCCGCTGGGGTCATTCCCCACCGGCGCGTACATCCTCCAGGTCAACGGCCAACAGGTTGGCGAGATCGAGGCCCCGTAGGTTGGCATTTAAGAATTCGTGCGGCACGCATTGAGCAAGCCGCACTTTTGTTCAAGTAAGCCTTGAGAAACTGTCCAGGTCGTCTGGCCTGCCTCCCTGCTAGAAGGGGGAAATCTGGGGAAGGTGGGTTTACGGGCGGCTGCGCCGCCCGTAAACCCGCCATTTCTTCGCTTAATGCGTCAGAATCTGAGACAGGAACAGTCTGGTACGGTCTTCCTGTGGATTGGAGAAGATCTGCTGGGGAGTGCCGCTCTCGACGATCTGTCCCTGGTCGAAGAAGAACATACGGTTAGCGACCCCCCGGGCGAAGCCCATCTCGTGCGTGACGACCAGCATGGTCATCCCTGTGTGAGCCAGCTCGATCATCACGTCCAACACTTCCTTGATCATCTCAGGGTCCAAGGCCGAGGTGGGCTCATCGAAGAGCATGATCTTAGGCTGCATCGCCAGAGCCCTCGCAATGGCGACGCGCTGCTGCTGGCCTCCGGAGAGCTGACCGGGGTATTTGTCGGCTTGCTCGGGGATGCCGACTCGCACGAGCAGCTGTGTCGCTACCTCCTCGGCCTTGTCTTTGGGCCATTTGCGCACATGGAGCGGCGCCAGGGTGATGTTCTGCAAGACGGTCAGGTGGGGGAAGAGATTGAACTGCTGGAAGACCATGCCCGTCTCCATGCGCACTTGCTCGATGTTGCGCACGTCGTGGGTGAGCTCGATGCCATCCACGATGATCTGCCCCCTTTGGTGCTCTTCCAGCCGGTTTAGCGTACGGATGAAAGTCGATTTGCCCGAACCGGAAGGGCCAAAGATCACGATCACCTCCCCTTTGTTGACCTCCATCGAAACTCCCTGCAGGGCCTGAAAATTACCGTACCACTTATGCACATCCCGGCAGACGATGATCGGTTGGTCATCCCGGCTGGAAGATTGGGGGGTGAGGTTGTTCGGCTCCAAGGTTTCCTCCATTAGCGCTCACCGACGCCAAGTACAGATTCGAGGCGCTGGCTGATATAAGACATAAGGTAACTGATTACCCAGAAGATCGCCGCGACGAATAAGTATACCTCACGCTGATAACTGACATACTGCGGTTGAGCAAGGACCGCGCGGGCGATGCCCAACAGTTCCAGCAGCCCGATGGTCACCACCAGGGTCGTATCTTTGAAAAGGGCGATGAACTGGCCCATTAAGACCGGGATGACGATGCGCAGGGCTTGCGGCAGGATGATGCGCGTCATCGTCTTAAAGCCGCTCAATCCCAAAGCAGAAGCCGCTTCGAACTGGCCATGCGGGACGGCCTGCAAGCCGCCGCGCACGTTCTCGGCCAGGTAGGCGGCGCTGAACAGTGTGATGCCGACCATCGCCCGTAACACCCGGTCGATGGTGATCCCGGAAGGCAGGAAGAACGGCACCATCACGGCAGCCATGAACAGGATCGTCACCAGGGGAACCCCGCGGATGACTTCGATATAGACCACGCTCACCGCGCGGATCGCCGGCAGGCTGGAGCGGCGCCCGAGGGCCAGTAGAATGCCGAGTGGGAACGAGAAGACGATGCCGACGACGGTCAGCAAGCAGGTGAGCAGCAGCCCACCCCACAAATTCGTGGGCACGCGCGGCATTACTTCCGGGGTGAGAGCAAAACCGCGCACAACCAGGATCACCAGCACCAGGTAGATCACCCAGCTCCAGGCGGCAAAGCGGCGCAGAGATGGGCCACCGAGGCGGCCCATGCGGGAGGCCGCCACCGCCACCAAATCCATCGCGACCAGGTTCAGCCGTGCGGAGGGTGTGGCGATAGGGAGCAAGGCCAGCAAGAGAGGAGCGAGCAGCAGACCCAGCGCCAGGGCAAGGCGGCCGCGCACCCAGACCCCCCAGGATAAACCAACAACGGCTGCCAGCAGGTACAGCAACAGCCAGATGCGCCAGATCTCATCCGGAGGGTACTGGCCGACCATCAACAGGCGGAAGTTGACCTCGACTACCTCCCAATTAGCCTGCTCCAGCAGCCAGGTGAGGAATGGCTTGAGCAGGGCATACGCCAGGCCCAGGGTGATGAAGGTCAGCAGGGAGTTGTACCAGGTGCTGAACAGGTTCTTCTGGATCCAGCCGAGCCAGGTATAACGTTCGGCAGGCGGCGGGAGAATCTGGCGGGGAGCTGCGATTTCTTCAGCCATCGATTCAGCGCTCCACCAGCCGGACGCGGCGGTTGTACCAGTTCATGAAAGCCGAGGTGAGCAGGCTGATGCTCAGGTAGATCGCCATCACGACAGCGATCATCTCCACCGCTCGCCCGCTCTGGTTGAGGATGGTGCCGGAGACATGGAAGAGCTCCGGGTAACCGATCACAACCGCCAGGGAGGAGTTCTTGATCAGGTTCAGGTACTGGCTGGTCAGTGGCGGTATGATCACGCGCAGCGCCTGCGGCAGGACGATTAGCCTCAGGGTCTTCAGGGTATTGAGTCCCAAGGACCGGGAGGCTTCCACCTGGCCGCGGGAAACAGACTGGATGCCGGCCCGCACCACGTCGGCGATGAAGGCCGAAGTGTAGATTGCCAGGCCGACCAGCAGGGCCATGAACTCCGGGGACATCTGTCTCCCACCGGCCAGCCGCAATCCCTCCACTCGCGGCGGATCGAGCGCCAGCGGTTGGGCCGGCGCCAGGAGCCATCCGGCTACTGTGATCATGATGAAAATCAAGCATGCCCACAGTAGGGCGCGGGCGGGGCGGCCCGCCCGGCGTTCGTAGATCTTCAGCGCCAGATAAACCAGCAGCGCCAGGAGTAATCCGATCCCCAGGAAGCGGGCAAAGATCGAGAATGCCTCGGTCGGGATGGCCCAGGGGATGGCGATGCCCCGGTTGGTGAGCATGACCGGGCCGGGAAGCATGACCGCCTCCCTGACCCGGGGAAATTTAATGAAGACGGCTGTGTACAGGAAGATCAGCAGTACCAGCAATGGAATATTGCGTAGGAATTCGATGTAGCCGCGCGCCAGCAGCTGCACGAGGAAGTTGGTGGACAGCCGGGCGACGCCAAAGATCAGGCCCAGCAAGGTGGCGAAGAAGATCCCCAGGATCGATACCAGGGCGGTGTTGAGCAGACCGACCAGCAAGGCCTGCTGGAAAGTGCTACTGCGGTCATAAGGGATGAGGTGCTCCCCGATATCAAAGCCCGAGGTGAGCTTGAGGAAATCGAAGCCCAATCCCAGGCCTTGCTGGCGCATGTTGGCGAGCATGTTGCGCGCCAGGTACCCGAGCAACAGCACCAGAATAGCCAGGAAAACCGCCTGGCCGAGGAGGGCCAGGTAGCGCTCGTCTCGCCAGAACGGGGTACTTCTACCGGATCGCGAGGGACGGGTGATCTGCATGCAGATTAAGGAGCGCGAACGCCGCCGGATGGGGCAGCAGAGGCGCCTCTGCTGCCCCCTTTTCTGGATGCAGGATTAGCGGAACGGCGGCGAGTAGAGCAAGCCACCCTCGGTGTACAGGCTGTTCAGCCCGCGCGGGATGAAGGTTGGCGTGCCCTCGCCCAGGTTGCGTTCGTAGATCTCGCCGTAATTCCCGACCGAATTCAGCACGTTGAATGCAAAGTCGTTGGTCAGGCCCAGCTTGAGACCCAGGTCGCCTTCCACGCCGAGCAGGCGGCGGAATTCCGGGTTCTCGGTGGTGTTTAGAATCTCCTCGGCGTTCTCCGTGGAAATCCCATACTCTTCACCGGCGAAAGTGGCGAAGATCACCCACTTCACGATATCGAACCACTGGTCGTCGCCGTGGCGCACGACCGGGCCGAGGGGTTCCTTCGAAAGGGTCAGATCCATCACCACATGGTTATCCGGATCGGGGAGCAGCCCCTTGGCGACGGAGACCAGCTGCGATTTGTCCGAGGTGGCTGCGTCGCAGCGACCCTCCGCATAGGCGCCGTAGGTGGCGTTCACGTCATCGAAGACTGCCGGGGTATAGGTGACGCCTGCCGTTGACATGGCATCTGCCAGGTTGAGCTCGGTGGTGGTGCCCTTCTGGACGCAGATCGTGCCGCCTTCCAGATCCTCCAGCGAGGTGAAGCCGCTGTCGGCAGTCACCATGATCCCCTGTCCATCGTAGAAGGTGGTTGCAGCGAAGTTGAGGCCCAGCTCGGTGTCGCGCACCACGGTCCAGGTGGTATTGCGGGCCAGGACATCTATCTCGCCGGTCTGGAGCACGGTGAAGCGCTCCTGGGTAGTGGTGGGGCGGAACTCGACTTTGCTCGGATCGCCGAAAATGGCTGCCGCCAGCGCCCGGCAGAAGTCCACGTCAAAGCCAGAGTAATTCCCCTCGGGATCCAGGAAGCTGAAACCCGGCAGCTGCCCGTTGACGCCGCAGATCAGGTTGCCTCGCGACTGGACCGCCGCCAGGGTCTCTCCAAAGCCGGGGGCCTGGGCCACCTGGATCTGCACCTGGGGGGTGCCGGCCGGGGCGGGGACCTGGACGGTTACGATGACCGTTTCTACGATCGGGGAGGTATCACCAGCGCCGCCGGAAGTGTCCGCCGGTGGCGCCTGGGTCGCGGCTGGTGCAGCCGTCGGCCCGCCCCCGCAGGCAGTCGCCAACAAGGCCACCAGGACTAAAAACGTAAAGACGGGAAGTGTCTTCCAGGACATGTTTCTCTCCTCCTAAATCTAAATCGAATAAAGGACCGGTTGTTTCCAACGTGAGATAAGACTATCTCCACCTGTCTGGCTGACATCACCTCCTTTTCAATTGTAGACCCGGAATGCGCGGGTGGATTCACTGGGGAGAGATCGTTAGTTTTGTAGCATTGTGGGCGATCTTGAGCTTTAGCCGCCAGTCAATGCTGAGGCCGCAATCGCCTACCACTCATGGCGGATATTGTTTCTATTATAGGAAAAAGTACGCAAATGGGCAAGCAATTTCCCGTTTACTTTTACGGCTTTCTTAAAGTCCTGTCTAAACAACCCTTGCCTTAATCTTCGGATAGACGGTTAAGACGTGATCGCAGCCAGCCTGGCGCCCGTGATCTCTATCAGGGCGCTGACGGGAAGGCGAACGTTCAGGCCGCGTTGCCCGCCGGAGATGTAGATCTCGGCGTAGAGCTGCGCCAGCTCGTCAAGGACCACTTCGAAACCACGGTTTAACAGCGCCAGCGGGGAGATGCCGCCGGTGAGCAGCCCGGTGACCTGCTCTGCCTGGCGCTGGGTAGCCAGGATCAGCTTCTTCTCGCCAACCGCCTTCGCCATGGCTTTAATGTCCACTTCCAACGAGCCTGGGACGACTGCCAGGATTGGCTTACCGGTACCTTCCCGCAGGACGACGATCGTCTTGAAGACTTGTTCTGGCTCGACTCCAAGGTAGCGGGCGGCCTCCAAGGCGCTCAACTTCTCCGCAGGCAGTTCAAAAGCGGAATAGCGTACACCGTGCGCCTCCAGCAGCCGGGTGACGTTGTTCTTGATCAAGCAGGCGAAATCCTTTCATCGAGACCGAGCGGAAGCTCCACAGTAAAAACAGCGCCCCCCTGAAGGTGGTTGGCAGCCGTCATGGTTCCGCCATGCGCCTGAACCAGCTGGCGGGCGATCGCCAGACCCAGCCCGCTACCGCCCTCCGATCGGCTGCGAGCCCGGTCGGCGCGGTAGAACCGGTCGAAGACGTACGGCAGGGCCTCCTCGGGAATGCCCGGGCCGCCGTCGTGGACCAGCAGACGCGCTGAACCGGGCGTACACTCCAGCCGGATCTCGATCCGCCCGCCCTGTGTCGTGTAGCGGATGGCGTTCGAAAGCAGGTTGCCGATCACCTGCTCAATGCGCCCGGGGTCTACCAGTGCGGGTGGGCAAGGGTTGATTATAGTGAGATCGGTCGAGATCAATCCGGCCTCCGCCTGCCGGGCGAACCGGGCGGCGACTCGCCTCAGCAGGTCTTCCAGGTCCACCGGGCGAGGTTCCATCTGCAGCTGCCCGGCGTCCGCCAGCGCCAGGGTGCGCAAATCCTCCACCAGGCGGGTCAGGAGCAAGTTTTGCTCCAGGATCGGATCCAGGTTCTCGGGCGTCGCCGGGTAGATGCCGTCCTGCAAGGCCTCTAGATGGGCGCGCTGCACGGCAAGCGGGTTACGCAGTTCGTGGGCGATATCCGCCGTCATCGCCCGGCGGGACTCCTCAGATTGCTCGAGCGCAGCCGCCATCTGGTTGAAAGCCCGGCCCAGGGTTGCCATCTCATCGTTACCGCGCACCGCCACCCGCTGCGAAAGGTCTCCCTTTGCCAGGCGACCCGCCGCCCGGGTGAGCTCGTTCACCGGGCGCACCAGCTGGTAGCCCAACACGAACGCCAGGAGCAAGGCCAGGCCTCCGGCGACCAGCGCCGCGCTCAGCGCAGCCCGGTTCAGGCCGCGCAGCAGGTTTGCTTCATCGATTTGGGTGAAGGTAGCTCCGCCCTCCGGTAACAAGTAACCGACGAGAAGGCGATCTGCGCGCAGGGGGATCGCTCGTCCGAGTTCTGCTGGATCGAGCCAGCCCTGAGGATCTGGATCGTCGCTGTCCACCAGGACCACGCCTTCAGGATCGGCCAGGCGCAAGCGCTGAGCCATCATCCCCCCCATCATCATGCCGGGCTGGAGCTGCGGGTTGCCTCTCCGCCAGCCAGGGCCGCGCCCGGGAAACAACGCAGCCTGGTCAACCCCCTGCCAGCTGCCATTTGCCTGGTAGTAATCCTCCAGCGCCGCGGCCAGATCCTCGATCCCCACCATGCCGCCGCGGAACATGAAGGCGCGCACCTGGCTGGCTGTGCCGCGCCCGGCGAGGATGACCATAGCTGCGATGGTGATCACCACGATCAAGACGAAGGAAAGGATTAAGCGCTGGCGCATGATTCTTATTTTCAAGATATGGAGCGGGGATCAGCCCTTGATCTCTACTCCCTATCTCGTCTAAAACGGTAGCCCACCCCAAAAACGGTCTCGATATAGCGCGGCTGCCTGGAGTCTCGCTCGATCTTGGCGCGCAGGTTCTTAATGTGGGCGTCGATGGTGCGCTCGTAGCCCTCGTAGGTCGCGCCCTGGGCGGTTTCCAGCAGCTGCAGGCGGGTGAAAGCGCGCCCGGGCTGGGCAGCCAGGGCAGCCAGGAGATTGAATTCGGTTGGAGTCAGGTCGATTGGCTGCCCGGCGGCGGAGACGGTATGGGCGTCCAGGTCGATCTCCAGGTCTCCGGCGCGCAGCACAGCCGGAGCCGATAGGGAGGACCCGGCCCGGCGTAACACGGCGCGCACCCGGGCGACGACCTCCCGTGGGGAAAATGGCTTCGAGACGTAATCATCCGCGCCCAGTTCCAACCCAATCAGGCGGTCGGTCTCCTCGAGACGAGCGGTCAGCATGATTATGGGTGTATTTCCTTTGCGGCGAATCTCCCTGGCGACATCCAATCCGTCCATCCCGGGCAGACTCAGATCCAGGATGACCAGGTCGGGGCGTTTATGCTCCCAGGTCGAGAGGCCGGCGTCGCCGCGCCCGGCGGTGAGCACGCTGAACCCCGCCTGTTCCAGGTAGGAGCGCAGCACTTTGACCAGCTCGGGTTCGTCCTCGACGATCAGGATGGTAGCCAAATTCAAACCATCTTTCTGCTTCAATTCCTAAAAACAAAGAATATGGGTAGAAACGAACTCTACCCATATTCTACTGCCTAACCTACGATCGGAAATTCGCAAATCCCGAGCGAAGCAAGGACCTAGGGGTTCCAGCGCCCACCGAAGCCGCCGCGCCCGCCGCCCATGCAGGTGCCCGAGCCCGGCCCGAAACCAGCCGCCTGGCGCTGCGCCATGCGCGCGATCATCCATTCAGCCTGCTCGCGGGTCAGGAGGCCGTCTTCAACCGCCTGATTGAGGGCTTCCGTGCGCGCCTCGACCATCAGCTCGCCGAACTCTTCCTGGCTGTAGCCCAGGTCCTCGGCGATCTGCCACATCGTCTCGCCGGCCTCCAGGCGCTGCTCCAGCTCATCCTCGCTCAGCCCGAAGGCTTTGGCAAAGGCCCGTTCCATATATTCATGCATGGGGCCGTACTCGCCATCCGCCCTACCGCCCAGCATACCCCCAAAGCCGCGCCCACCCATCATACCGCCGTATCCGCCCATCATCCCAGGGCCGTAGCCAGGGTATTGGGGCGGCTGCGGGGTCGGCGATTGGGCAAACGCCAGGCTGGCCAAACCAAACGCCAGGACCAGCACACCAATCAGGATTCCGATGACAACCAGCTTCTTCATGTAATTTCTCCTTCTTTCCAGGGTTCTTTTTACTTGAGAAGGTATCCGGGATACCATCTCGTTCATGTGTGCTAAGGATAACTCCGGGTTGTGAAGGACCTGTGAAGAAGGACTGAAGCTGTTGTGAAGGTTTGCCGCGTAAGGGAACTTCCCGGGGGAACTTACTCCTCGCCTGATAGCAGGCGCACTTTTTCCCAGGGCTTCAGGTTCGATTCTTCCGCCAGCATGCCGCGCAGCTCGTAGATCTGGTCGCGCAGCACGGCGGCTTTCTCGTACTCGAGGTTCCTGGCAGATTCCTTCATCTGCTTCTCCAACTCGGAGATGAGCGCCTGAAGCTCGGGCTTGGACATCAGCGCCCCGCCGCGCGCCCGGTACTCGGCCCTGGGTTCAGCGACCGCCTTCATGGATAATTGATCGGTCAGATCGCGCACCGCCTTGACGATGCTGACCGGCTCGATACCGTGCTCCTGGTTGTACGCGACCTGCTTGGCGCGCCGGCGGGTCGTCTCGTCGATCGCCCGGCTGATGGAATTGGTGATCACATCGGCGTACATAATCACTTTGCCGTTGACGTGGCGGGCGGCCCTGCCGATGGTCTGGATCAAGGCCGTCTCGGAGCGCAGGAAGCCCTCTTTGTCCGCGTCCAGGATGGCGACCAGGGATACCTCCGGCAGGTCGAGCCCTTCGCGCAGCAGGTTGATCCCGACCACGACGTCGAACACACCCAGGCGCAGATCGCGCAGGATGCCGACCCGTTCCAGCGTATCGATCTCTGAGTGCAAGTAGTGGACCTTGATGCCGAGCTCCATCAGGTAATCGGATAGCTTCTCAGCCATGCGCTTGGTCAGGGTAGTGACCAGGGTGCGCTCTCCGTGCTCGACCCGTTGGTGGATCTCGGCGATCAGGTCGTCGACCTGCCCGGCGATCGGGCGCACCTCGACCTGCGGATCGACCAGCCCGGTTGGGCGGATGATCTGTTCGACCACCTGCTCGGCGCGCTTCATCTCGTAAGGGCCGGGCGTGGCGGAGGTGTAAATCACCTGGCCCATGTGTTCTTCGAATTCGGCGAAGGTCAGCGGGCGGTTATCGAGCGCGGAGGGCAGGCGGAAGCCGTACTCCACCAGGACCTCCTTGCGGGATCGGTCGCCGTTGTACATCCCCCGCACCTGTGGCACGGTCATGTGTGATTCATCGATCACCATCAGGTAATCCGCCGGGAAGTAGTCCAGTAAAGTCCAGGGGTGAGAGCCCGGTGTGCGCTGGTCCATATGCCTGGAATAGTTCTCGATCCCGGAGCAATAGCCCACCTCACGCAGCATCTCCAGGTCGTACAGGGCGCGCTGCTCCAGGCGCTGCGCTTCCAACAGGCGCTGTTCGGATTTCAGGAAAGCCAGGCGCTCTTTCAGCTCGACCTCGATGTCGGCGATGGCCTGCTGCAAGCGCTCTTCGGCGGTGATGAAGTGGCGTGCGGGATAGATGGCGATGGTCGAGAGCTGCCTGCGCAGCTCCCCGGTGACCGTATTGAACTCGATGATGCGTTCGATCTCGTCGCCGAAGAAGGTGATGCGGAAACCGAAGCGGTCCTGGTAGGCGGGGATGATCTCGAGGGTATCGCCGCGCACGCGAAAAGTGCCGGAGCGCAGTTCCAGGTCGTTGCGCTCGTAATGCCCTTCGACCAGCTGGCGCAGCAGGCTGTTGCGCCGGTAGGAGTTGCCGCTCTCCAGGTTGATGACCACCCGCCCGTAGGCCTCCGGGTCGCCCAGACCGTAGATACACGAGACCGAGGCGACGATGACCACATCCCGGCGGGAGAGCAGCGAAGTGGTCGCCGCCAGCCGCAGGCGCTCGATCTCTTCGTTGATATCGGTCTCCTTCTCGATATACAGGTCGTGCCGCGGGACATACGCCTCTGGCTGGTAATAGTCGTAATACGAGACGAAATACTCGACCGCGTTCTCTGGGAAGAATTCTTTAAATTCGGCGTACAGCTGCGCCGCCAGGGTCTTGTTGTGCGCCATCACCAGGGTCGGCTTCTGGACCTGTTCGATCAGCGAGGCAATCGTGTAAGTTTTACCGGTGCCGGTCGCCCCTAACAGGACCTGGTGGCGGTCGCCGCGCTGGATGCCCTCCACCAGCTGGCGGATGGCTTCCGGCTGATCGCCGGTTGGGATAAACGGAGCCTGCAACTGAAACTTCATGTTACCTCGTCGGATCTGTGGGGAATGTGCCTTCCGGAGCGCTCCAATCGGTGATATCCGCTCCTTCGGAGAGTTCCCCGGCTTTTACCAATACATCGATCAACTCGTGCTTACCGGTGGCGTGGCCGCCGGCGCGGCCCTGGGGGTCATATGCTACCACATGATAGCTCCCAGGCGGCAGATTGTTAATCCCATAGAAAGCCTGCCCGGGTTGAGTATTCACCCAGTACCAGTAGCCGGTATCGATGCTGAAGGCTACCACGCGCAGCTCGGTTGGGGAGCCTTCTCGAAAGGTCAGACGTCCGGAGAGACCCCCGGTTAGATCTTCTCTTTCCACACCCGGCGGGTAGGGGACGTTAAAAGGCCCGGCATACCAGTCACACAGGTCGATCCCCTCCAGGACCTCGCCCGCCTGGACAGCGAACGGCTGGACTCCATGGTCATCGCAATCCTCATTCAGACCACAGGAGACGGCGCGCGAGTATAACCCGCCCTGCGAGTAATTCCCCAGCCAGGCGTAGGCGATATACGACCCCGGGGGCAGCTTGACCTCGTAAACATCCTGGTTTTCAGCGATCGGCAGTTCGACCACCGTCCCGGTGCCTGTATCCTCGAAGTATGCCGTCATTGGAGGGATCGTCTCGCCCGGGAAACAGACCTGACCGGTGACATTAAAAGGCAGCTCTGTGGGTGTGGGAGCGCCGGTGGAGGTCGGCGACGGGGTGCTGGTCGGGGAAGGTGGCGGGGAGGCGGTCCGGGTTTGGGTCGCTGTGGCTGTAGCTAATTCCGGTAACGGTGTGGCAGTGGTGCCTGCCTCTTCGCTGACCTCATCGACCGCGATCGGGGTGGGTGAATCGGGCGCAGTGCAGGCGAACAGAATGGCCGCACCCAGCATGATCGCCAGCAGGTTGATAAGGCAAATCCGCACGGGCATACTGGACTCCTGGACCTGAAAGTAAAAGGTAGTGTCAGGATGGAATCGAATGATTCACTATCCCCATCAGCTGGCTCAAGGACGGACGTAAATCGGATTGCTGAAGATCCAGCCCCTGCGCCGTCCTTGATACTGGAGGTAAGCCTCGACCCGGTACACCCCAGGATCGCTGGTAATATAGGCGCAGATCTCCCGCTTGCGCCAGGCCTTGAGGACCTTCCCGTCTTTGAGTAGACGGCACTCGCAGCGCTGCGGCAGGTTAATCTGCAGCGTGACACCCGTGCCGGCCGGGATTTCATCCCCCATCCAGGCAGTCCCCTGGCTGCCCTGAGCGGTGAATCGAAAGCCGCGCGTGGGGGCAGGCAGGTCGTAACCGATGAAGGCATGGCCGAGGCGGAAAGCTTCATAAATCGCACGGCGATCGCTGTTCACCTCCCCGCTGAGCGGCTCCGGCACGAAAATATGGGTGTTTATCGCGCGGAAGTGAAACTCGTAGGGGAAGAGCCGGCGCTTGAACGGTCCCAGAGAGACCGGGAAGGCGTGCGCATCCGACCCGCCGATCGCCACCACCCGGCGTCCTGTGGCGAGCAGTTCATCCCATTTCTCCAAAGCCGCCGGGAATGGTCCGCGAGCGATCTGCCTGGGGTTGAAGGCAAAGAATGCCGCCCGCGCCTTGCTCTTCAGGTGCGATTTGAACTCGGACATCGCATTCCATAGTTCGATGCCGGTGTAATCCTGTAAATCCCATTCCACCCACGAAATGTCGGGTTCGTTGAATGCCGGGGCAGGCGGGTCGACCGGGTGGGCGATGAAGGCCAGAGCGCCAGCGTTGCGCACCGCCTCCAGCAGGCGCGCCGGTTCGTAAGCCAGGGTGGAAAATTCCCGCCCGTTGCCAAAGACCAGCAGGTGGTTCTTTTGCGGCTGGCGAGCCTGGTCGTGGATCTCCTCGCCGATCAGCAACAACACCCGCCGGCTTCCGTTCTGGTAGTAATCCGATGGCCCGCTAACCAGGACGTTATGGTCGGTGACGATCACCGCGTCCACGCCGGCGCGCAGCGCAGCCTGGACGATCTCGGCATGCGTCCCGCTCCCATCGGAGTAAGTAGTATGCATGTGTAAGTTGACGACGAGCTCGAGCATGGGATAGGTGTTTCGCCGATAGATTTTTCTAGATGGATTCGCCTTCAGGCGGCGGCGAAACCCCGGGTCTGGCTGAACTTTCTTCTCAGCCAAACCTATATTTGACGAATCAGGGTGCGGAAGGTATAATCCGCCTGCTTAAGCTACCCGCTCATAGAAGCGGCGCATTGGAGGCTAGCTTGGAAACCTATCTGTATCTTGCGTTGATTATAACGTCAATCGCTTTGATCCTGAGCGTCATCTTGCAAAGCAAGGGCGCTGGACTGGGCGGCCTGACCGGGGCCGATACCGGCAGCATCTTTACCGCCCGGCGTGGGGTCGAGAAGACCCTCCTCCGGATTACGATCGGTTTAAGTGTCCTTTTCTTCGGTTTGACGATCGCCTCGGTCATCCTGGTCGGATAGAGTACCCGGCTCTGGCCAACCCCGGCCGTTAATATCTCTCTCACAAGGGCAGCTTGCGGCCCAGGCCGGGAAGCGCCCTTTTTTACTCCTGTTTTTGCCCCTGATGAAAAAACTCCGTTGGCCGATCCTGATCGTCGTGCTGGCTTTGATCGCGATCGGCTTGCTCCTTCTCGGCCAGCAGCCCAACCTGCTCCCAATCCTCCCCGAGGTCAAGCCCGCCACCGGCGGGATCTATTCAGAAGGCCTGATCGGTTCGATGGGTAGACTTAATCCCGCGCTGGATTTCTACAACCCGGCCGATCGGGACGTCAACCGGCTGCTCTATAGCAGCCTGCTCCGTTTCGACGACCAGGGCCATCCGGTTTACGACCTGGTCGAATCGTTGGGCGTCTCCCACGATGGGACGATCTACAACCTGACCCTGCGTGACGACGCAGTCTGGCACGACGGCGAGCCGCTAACCAGCGCAGATATCCTGTTCACGATCGACCTGCTGCGCTCCGAGGAACTCCCGGTTCCCGAGGATATCCGCTCCTTATGGGGTTCGATCGAGGTGGAAGCGCTCGACGAACAAAATCTGCAATTCCGCCTGCCGGAACCCTACGCGCCGTTCCTGGACTTCCTGACTTTTGGCGTTCTTCCGCAGCACCTGCTTGGCGAGCTGAGCCCGGCAGAATTGATCGAAGCAAATTTCAATCTGGAACCGGTTGGGAGCGGTCCGTACAAGTTTGAGAACCTGATCATATCCGGCGAAACGATCGAGGGCGTGGTGCTGAGCGCCTTCGAGGACTATTACGCTGAAACTCCCTTCATCGAACAATTCGTTTTCCGCTATTATCCGGATGCAGAGGCGGCCTTTTCGGCTTACGAAGCCGGCGAATTGATGGGAATCAGCCAGGTGACACCTGAGATGCTCCCGGCAGCGCTCCAGGCTCCAGGATTGGACCTGCACACCAGCCCAATACCCCTGGAGACGTTTGTCTTCCTGAACCTGGATAACCCGGAGGCGCCGTTTCTCAAAGACTCCAATGTACGGCGGGCCCTGTTTGTGGGCCTGGACCGGCAGCGCATGATCGACCGGATTCTGGAGGGGCAGGCCATCCTGGCAAACGGGCCGATCTTCCCCGGCAGCTGGGCATACTACTCGGGCATCGAGCAGGTCGCATACGATCCAGACCGGGCGATCAAACTACTCAAGGAAGCCGGCTACACCATCCCCGCTTCCGGCGGAAACGTGCGCACCAACGAGGAGGGCACCCAGCTCTCCATCGAGCTGCTCCACCCGGACGATCCGCAGCACACCGCCATCGCCGAAGCCATCGCTGCCGATTGGAGCGAACTGGGTGTGGGCGTGGATTTGACACCTGCCTCGTACGAGGAAATCGTCAGCGCCTACCTGGAACCGCGCGCCTACCAGGCTGCCCTGGTCGATCTGAATACCGCCCGCTCGCCCGACCCGGACCCGTATCCTTTCTGGCACCAGGCCCAGATCACCGGCGGGCAGAACTACGCCAAGTGGGACGATCGCCAGGCCAGCGAGTACCTGGAGCAGGCCCGCGTGGAGATGGACCCGGCCGAGCGCAAGCGCTTGTACGATAATTTCCAGGTGCGCTTCGCCAGCGACCTGCCTTCCCTGCCGCTGTTTTTCCCGGTCTACAACTACGCCATCGACGAAAGGGTCCAGGGGGTGACGGTCGGGCCGCTGTACGATCCCAGCGACCGGCTGGCGACCGCCGTACGCTGGTTCCTGCTGGCCGAACAGGCCGGGGGGGCCACGCCGGAGGCGGACCAGCTGGGCAGCGCGCCTGAGGGAACTCCTGTTCCGTAAGATGCCTCAGTTCGATCCACACAAACACACCAACAACTATTTGATCTCGACTACCTCGACCAAGTTGCCCCCCGGGTCGTAGAACATCGCCCAGCGCAGCCCAACCGTTTCTTCACTCCCTTTGCGGACCTCGAATCCGTGGTGGCGCAGCCGCTCCAGGACGACCTCCAGGACCGGCACCTGGATGGCGATCACCGGGAAGTCCTTCCGGGCAGGTTCTGGTGGTGCAAACGGCTGTCCGGATAGAATAACCAGATAGCTGCCGGACAGGTTGAAGTGCGGCATATGCTCCTGATGCGCGACCAGGTCTAACCCAATGACATCTTTATAGAAATGAACCGCTGCTGGGACATCCGGTGCGTACAGGCTGACCGAAAATATCTTCGCATCCATAGTTTGTCGTCAGGGCGTGCGGTCGTACAGCTCCCGGTAGATGTTGAAGTTCTCGTAGATGCGCCGGATGTAATTGCGGGTCTCCTCGAAGCGGATGACCTCCAGGTACAGGTCCGGGTCGGGTGGGACCAGGTCCTTCCAGGCGGCGGCGTTGCCGGGGCCGCCGTTGTAGGCCGCCAGGGCGGCGTAGATATCCCCGCCCAGGAAGGCGCGCTGGCGGTTGAGGTAGTTCGCCCCCAGGTTGAGGCTGACTAGGGGCCGGTACAAGTCGGCGGCGGAGTAGTCCTCGGGCCAGCCGGCGTTGGCGGCCACCTCGGCGCCGGTGGCGGGGACGATCTGCATCAGCCCGCGCGCGCCGGCCGAGGAACTCACGAAGCCCTCGAACAGGCTCTCCTGGCGCATTACGCTGAACAGGAACAGCGGGTGGAAATCGTAGACCTGGCTGGCGGAGATGACCAGATCCTTATAGTACGGCCCAAAGCGCAGGTGGTTGAAGAAAATCGGAGCTTTCAGCGTCTCGGCGTCGTCCATCCCGGCCAGGGTCAGCACGCGGCGCGCCGCCAGGATGGCCGAGCGGTACAGGCCGAGCGCGTGCAGGTGGACCGCCAGGCGGTAGGTGGCGACCGGGTCCTCTTCGATGGAGGTGCGCAGGTCTTCGAACTCGGCGCGCGCCTCGGTCAGCAGCCCCAGGCGCCACAGCTCGTCGCCGCGCTGGAAGCGCGGGTCGCCGGCCAGGTCTCCGGCGCCGGATAGGTCAATGCCTTCCGGCAGGTCGAAGACGGTGCGCATCCAGGCCTCGGCCTCGGCGCGCTCGGCCTCCAAATCGAAGGCCAGGTCGTAATCTTGAGGCGGGGTGAATGGGGCGTTGCCCTGCAGGATATCGCGCGCCCGCTCGCTGTAGTAGCCGGTCGGGTCGAGGGCGGCGGCCTGCTCCCAGTTCGCCCGCGCCCCGGCCTGGTCGTTCAGCGCCTGGCGTGACTTGCCCATCCACAGGTAAGCCGCGGCGCGCGGTTCCAGGTCGTCGGTGCGGGCCAGGATCTGCTGGAACAGGTCGTGGGCGACGACGTAATCGGCCAGGCGGTAGCGGGTGGCGCCCGCCAGGAAGAGCGCCCGGTTGGCCTGCCCGTCAGAGGGGTATTCGTCAGCGACGCGCTGCCACAGGCGGGCGGCGCGGTCCAGGCGTTTATCCCGCTCGGCGATGACCGCCGCCTGAAACAGGAATTCCGCGGCCCTGGGGTGGGTGGGGTTATTATCGACGAACTCGAGCAGCGCATCCCCGGCCTGGCGGAACTCGTTCAGGTGGTACCACAGGGTGAAAGCCTTCTCCTCCCAGGCTTTGTCCCAGACATCCGAGTCTGGATAGGACTGGATCACCTGGTCGAAGGCTTCGACGGCAGCCGCGTGACCGCCGATGCCGCTCTGGGCGAGACCGCTGTAATACAGGGCCGCCGCCGGGTCCGCCGGTTCGGACTGCAAATAACGGTCGAAGGCCGCCAGGGCCACGCCGTACTCCCCGGCGTAGTAGTCCACCAGGCCGCGCTGGAACTCATCCACCTCGACGCCGGCCTCCACCAGGGCTACCAGGGCGGAGTAGGCGTCGTAGGAGAGGGGGAAGTTCACCACGGCATCCAGGTAGGCGGCCTGGGCTTGTTCGAGCTGGCCCAGTCCGGTGTAGATCTGGCCCATGCGCAGGTCTAGGGCGGCCCTGGTGTAATCGTTGGAGGTGCGCTGGTAGATGTCCTGGTAGGCTACCAGGGCGGTGGCCTGGTCGCCGGACAGATCGTAGGCGCGGGCGATCTGCAACTCGATGCCTTCGCCGGCCCCAAGGCGGGAAGCGCCCAGGGCGGCCTGGTAGGCGCCGATGGCAGACGGGTACTCCCCGGCGTTCATCAAGGCGTCGCCGCGCAGCTCCTGGACGTAGCCGTCGATCAGGCCAGGGCGCAGCTCCAGGTAACGGGCATATGCCTCGGCAGCTTCCGGGTATAGCTCCTGGGCCTCCAGGGCCTGCGCCAGGAAGAAGGCGGCCTCGGCAGCGATGGCCGGGTCGCCCTGCGCATCGATCAGGTCTTCCAGGGCGGCTTGCGCCTCGGCGTAGGAACCGTCCAGGTAGAGGGTGCGGGCCAGGCCCAGGCGGGCGGCGGACTGCACGGCCGCGTCCGGGCTGGCCTCCTGGGCGGTCTGGTACTCGACCCGGGCGCTATCCCAGTCGCCGTTGAGCAGGGCCCGGTCGCCCAGCGTGACTCGGGCGGCGGGCAGCGGGGTGGGCGTGGGGGTGGAGGTCGGGCTGGGGGAGGGCGTGGGGGTGAACGTCGCTCCGCTTACGGCGGTGGGCGTCGCTTCGCTTACAGCGGTTGGGTCGGGCGGCGCCTGCTCCGAGAGGAAGACCGGGAAGTTACAGGCCAGCGCCAGGATGGCCAGCAGGCCCAGCGGGATCAGCCACTTGATCGGGTTCACGGAGGGGTACTATAACCCAGGGGAGGGCGGGTGTCAATCCTGGGTGGAGGAGCAGGGGAAGTTATCCGCGAATTGCGCGAATAGGCGCGAATGGGGAATTATGAGATATGAGACAAAAAAATTTTTGGTTGAAGACTGGTGATTTTTGATCGAAAGAGTTCTGGTATGTGCGATCCGATGAGGTTGACCAATCCAGGGGAAAATATAGCACAACTGTTCGATATTTACAAGGGAATAAATGATTCGAAATTGATTTCCGCCGGTGTGTAGGGGCGCGGGGGCAAATGAAAAAGATGACGGCCTTTCCAAAATCCCCCGTGCCCCAACCGCTCCGGCAGACCGTGCTAGGCGCGCTCCTCGGCGGTCAGCTGGCGCCAGACGCAGCACTCTTTGGCGTAAGCGACCAGCTCCCCGGTGGACTGCCAGGCGCGCAGGATCAACGGCCGCGGGTCATTGAACCTGGCAACCGCGATATATCCCCCGCTGGAAGACCAGTCGACGGTCAAGACGAAGTCGGAGGCCTGGTACGTGAACAGCTCCTCCCCGCTGACAGAGTCCCACACCTTGACCGAATAATCGTTCCCGCCGCTTACGATGCGCCGGCTGTCCGGCGACCAGGCCAGATCCTGGATATTATCGGTATGCCCGGCGAAGGTGGTGACCATTCAGGTAAGCAAAGATCAGCGTCAGGACGATTAAGGCCAGCAGCATGACGAATAAACATGGGCTTTCTCCCCGCTCAGCCCATTCGCAGGGAATAAAAAAAGGCGGTGGCGCCTGGGTCTATTCTACCGCAAACTAAAAACATGGTCAGGGTAATCGCATATGGAGGCATGGCCCTGTCACCCGCCCCCTGGCAGGGGCGGGCCGGGCTGGTGCAGAGCAGACCGCGGAAAGGTGTATAATATAGAACAAATATTCTATTCAACGAACCCTTCACCCGGGGGAAGGGGGGAAGGCTGGAGATGGAGTACACCGGTTGGCTGCTCGACCTGTTCGCCGGCGCGGAGGGGGAGGTGGCGCTGTGGCTGCTGGGGGAAGACGGAGCCCGTAATAACGGGGCCCGCCTGCGCCTGCAGCAGCCCTTCCCGGTGACGTTCTACGCGGCCGGGCCGAACGCCCGCCTGCGCGCCCTGTGGCGCTTCCTCGAATCACGCGATCTGCCCGTGAAGCTGGGGCGGGAAGAGCGCCGCGACCTGTTCCACCTGGAGCCGGTCACGGTGCTCTCGGTCCAGGTGGCGCGCCCCGCCGACCAGACCCGCCTGTTCCAGCAGGCCAGCCGCGAGTTCCCCGAGCTGGCCTACTACGACGCCGACGTGCCTCTGACCCTGCGCTACGCGGCGGCGCACGGGGTCTTCCCGCTGGCGCGCTGCCGGGTTCTCGCCGATGAGGCCAGGAACCTGGAGGCGATCGAGCCGCTCGACACGCCCTGGGAGCTGGACCCGCCGCCGGCGCCGCTGCGCGTGCTCGAAATGGCGCCGGACTGCGACCCGGCGCGCGGCGCGCCCACCGCCCTGCTGCTGCGCTACGAGCAGCACGAGTACCGCCTGCCGCTCCGCCCGGCCCGCCCCCTGCTGGTCGGGCTGCGCGCCATCCTGCAGCGTCACGACCCCGACCTGCTGCTGACCTCCTGGGGCGACACCTGGCTGCTGCCGCACCTGCTGGAGCTCTCCCGCCAGGCCAACCTGCCCCTGCCGCTCAACCGCGAGCCCGGCCTGGAACCGCTGCAGAAACAGGAGCACACCTACTTCTCCTACGGGCAGGTCATGCACATGGGGCGGCAGGTGCACCTGTTCGGGCGCTGGCACATCGACCGCTACAACGCCATGCTGTTCCACGACTACGCCATGGACGGCGTCCTGGAGCTGGCGCGGGTGACCGCCCTGCCGGCCCAGACCGCGGCGCGCGTCTCGCCGGGCAGCGGCATTAGCGCCATGCAGATGCTGACCGCCCTGCGCCTGGGGGTGCTGGTGCCCTGGCACAAGCAGCAGGCCGAGCGCCCCAAGAGCCTGCTCGATCTGATGCGCGCCGACCAGGGCGGGCTGGTCTACCAGCCCACCACCGGGCTGCACTACGACGTGGCCGAGATCGACTTCATCTCCATGTACCCCAGCATCATGGTGCACTTCAACATCTCGCCCGAGACGGTCGGCTCCAGCCAGGCCATCTCGGAGGCGGCGGTCGGTTTGGGGATCCCGGGCGAGCCGCAGCCGCCCGGCCTGGTGCCGCAGACCCTGGCGCCCCTGCTGGAGAAGCGCCTGGCGCTCAAGCGCCGCCTGGCGGACCTGCCGGGCTGGCACCCGCAGCGCAAGGCCTATAAGGCGCGCGCCTCGGCCCACAAGTGGCTGCTGGTGACCTGCTTCGGCTACCTGGGCTACAAGAACGCCCGCTTCGGGCGCATCGAGGCGCACGAGGCGGTCACCGGCTACGGGCGAGAAGCGCTGCTGCGCGCCAAGGAGGCGGCCGAGGACCTGGGCTGCCAGGTGCTGCACCTGTACGTGGATGGGCTGTGGGTGCGCCGGCCCGGCTCGTCCAGCGTGGCGGATTTCCAGCCGGTGCTGGACGAGATCGTCGAGCGCACCGGCCTGCCGGTGGCCCTGGAGGGCATCTACCGCTGGGTGGCCTTCCTGCCGTCGCGGGTGGACGGGCGCGTGCCGGTCGCCAACCGCTACTTCGGCGTGTTCCAGGACGGCTCGGTCAAGCTGCGCGGCATCGAGGCCCGCCGGCGCGACACGCCGCCCTTCATCGCCCAGACCCAGGTGGAGATGCTGGCCCTGCTGGCGCGCGCCCACCCGGACCGTTCCCGGCCGCCCCCGCTGCCCGAGCTGACCGCCCTGCTGCGCGCCAGGCTGGCGCAGCTGCGCGCCGGGCGCCTGCCGCCGGAGAGCCTGCTGGTGGCGCAGAAGCTCAGCCGCGCCCTGGACGAGTTCCGCACGCCCTCGCCGGTGGCGCGGGCCGTGGCGCAGCTGCAGGCCGCCGGCAAGCCCACCAGCCCGGGGGAGCGGGTGCGCTTCGTCTACACGCGCGGCGAGCCGGGCGTGCACGCCTGGAACCGGCCGGACCCCGTGGATCCCAGGAGCCTGGACTGCGAGCGCTACGCCGAGCTGCTGCTGCGCGCGGCGGCCTCCATCCTGGTGCCCTTCGGGGTGAGCGAGGAGCTGCTGCGCCAGTGGCTGTTCAGCAACGCCGCCTACGCCGCGCCGCCCGGGCAGCTGCCGGAGGAGCGCGCCGGGCTGCCGCTGCTGGAGCAGGGTAATGGAGGCCGGGAGAGAAAGGGGATCATAATCCGCGAATGAACGCGAATTGGCGCGAAGGGGGAGGGTAATAGAGAAAATAAATTGGGACGATGATGCGGAGCCGTAGGGGCGGGGCAAGAGAAACCTTTCCAGACAGGATTGAAATCTTCTTGCCCCGCCCCTACCGGATATTCCCAATTATGCCCGGCCCTGTTTGGTGGCCGGGACGCTGGGGGCGATCCTGGGGGTATACAAATCGTCCACGGCCAGGTTAATCAACGGGCTGGATTGAAGCCGTAACCACCGGTTGATCCGATCTGGACTTGACGGGTCCGAATTG
>DATDRQ010000159.1:0-4595 GCA_035291645.1 Anaerolineales bacterium | reverse complement strand
TGATCATCTTCAGCCGGGATGAGCTGAAGCAGCACGAGATGCGCGCCGGGGGGTTCGACCACCCCAGCCTGCGCTACTTCATCGGCGACGTGCGCGATCTGGAACGGTTGCGCCGGGCGATGCACGGGGTCGACATCGTCGTGCACGCGGCTGCGCTCAAGCAGGTGCCTGCCTGCGAATACAACCCGATGGAAGCAATCAAGACCAACATCCTGGGCAGCAGCAACGTGATGGAGGCCGCTTTAGATGCCGGGGTGAAGCGGGTGATGGCGCTCAGCACGGATAAGGCCGTCAACCCGATCAACTTGTATGGGGCCACCAAGCTGGCGGCGGAGAAATTGATCATCCAGAGCAATGCCTATGCCGGCGGGACTGCCACCCGCTTTAGCTGCGTGCGTTACGGCAACGTGGTTGGCAGCCGCGGCAGCGTCATCCCGATCTTCTTCCGCCAGCGCCAGAATGGCGTGCTGACCATCACCGACGAGCGTATGACGCGCTTCTGGCTGACCCTGGAACAGGGCGTGCTCTTCGTCATCCGCTGCATCGAACAGATGCGCGGCGGCGAGGTGTTCGTACCGAAGATCCCCAGCACGCATATCATCGACCTGGCGCGGGTGATCGCGCCGCAAGCGCAGCTGGATGTGATCGGTATCCGTCCCGGCGAGAAGCTGCACGAGGTGCTGATCCATGAAGATGAAGCCCGCACGACCGTCGAGCTGGAGGATATGTTCGTTGTGCAGCCAACGGCGGCCTTGTGGTTCGGGCATGAATGGAGTGAAAAAGGCCGGCCTCTGCCGGTCGGATTCCGCTATGGCAGCGATACGAACTCGCAGTGGCTGACCGATGACCAGATCCGTGAACTCGTCGCGCCGTTCGAGGCGGCTAAGGTCCAGGGGATTCTGAAAGGTTGATCGCTTATAATGCAGTGTTTCCTGCCGAGAACGCATCGGCAGGATATGCTAGAGCCCTGCTTCAAGCAGGAATATCGGATGCGCATACTGGTCACTGGAGCCAGCGGCCTGCTCGGTCTCAACCTGGCCCTGGAAGCCAGCCGGCAGCACACGGTTTATGGGACGGTCAAAGATCACTCTCTGCATACGGACGCATTCAACGTCCTGCAGGCCGACCTCACGGTTCCCGGCGCGATTGAACGGGTCCTGGAGCAGAGCCAGCCTGACTGGGTGATCCACTGTGCTGCGCTGGCGGTCCTGGAAGCCTGCGAGGCTGACCCGGTCCTGGCGCACCAATTGAATAGCGAAGTGCCCGGCAAACTGGCAGAGCATGTCGCCAGGGGCGGAGCGCGCCTGGTGCACATCTCTACCGACGCCGTTTTCGACGGGCAGCGTGGGGGGTATAGCGAGGCAGACCAGCCCAACCCCCTGAGCGTCTACGCCCGCAGCAAGCTGGAAGGGGAAAGGGCGGTAGCGCTGGCCAATCCGCAGGCTATCGTCGCCCGCGTCAACCTCTTCGGCTGGAGCCTGGGAGGAAAGCGCAGTCTGGCGGAATGGTTTTACAACAATCTGAGCGCCGGCCGGCAGGTATTGGGGTTCACAGACGTATTCTTCTGCCCACTGCTGGCGAATGACCTGGCCTGGCTGCTGTTTAAGATGCTGGAGAATGGGCTGAGCGGGCTGTACCATGTAGTCGCCAGTGACTGCACCAGCAAGTACGCCTTCGGGCTTGCGCTTGCCAGGCGCTTCGGCTTCGACGAGAATCTGATCACGCCAGCCTCGGTAGAGCAAGGCGGCTTGCAGGCGGCGCGCTCCCCACACCTCACCTTGAAGGCGGATAAGTTAATCGCTGCATTGGGAGAAAAACCACCTTCAATTGATGCAGGACTAGCGCGGTTTTACTCGCTTTTTGTTGATGATTACCCCGCACGCCTTCATGCGCTGGCGGCTGGTAAATAAGCAAGGAGACGTTTCATGGAGATCCAGATCGGCCCCCACCGGATTGGCGAGAACCACCCGATTTACTTCATTGCCGATATCTCCGCCAACCACGACGGCGACCTGGAACGCGCCAGGACGTTGATCCACCTGGCGAAAGAATCCGGCGCCGACGCAGCCAAGTTCCAGAACTTCCGCGCCCCGGAGATAGTCTCAGACTTCGGTTTCAGGGCAATGGGCTCGCAGCTCTCGCACCAGGCTATCTGGAAGAAGAGCGTCTTCGATGTCTACCAGGAGGCCTCGATCCCGTTCGAATGGACGCCGCTCCTGAAAGAGGCTTGCGACCAGGCCGGCATCGATTACTTCTCCTCGCCGTACGATTTCGAAGCCATCGAGATGCTGGACCCGTACGTGCCAGCCTACAAGATCGGCTCCGGGGATATCACCTGGATCGAAGCACTGGAATGCATAGCCCGTAAGAGTAAGCCCGTCATCCTGGCGACGGGCGCTTCGGATATCGGCGAGGTGCAGCGGGCGGTGCACGCCATCCTGGCGATCAACCCCCAGCTGGTGCTGATGCAGTGCAACACGAACTACACCGCCAGCGTGGAGAATTTCGACCACGTCCACCTGCGCGTGCTGAACACCTACCGGGCGATGTTCCCCGAGCTGATCCTGGGCCTCTCAGACCATACCGTTGGCCATACTACGGTGTTGGGAGCGGTGGCCCTGGGGGCGCGTGTGATCGAGAAACATTTTACCGACGACAATTCCCGCACCGGCCCGGACCATCTGTTCTCGATGACCCCGGTGACCTGGCGGGAGATGGTCGACCGGATACGGGAGCTGGAGCGGGCCTTAGGCTCCCCGGATAAGTTCGTCACCCCTAACGAAGAGCACACGGTGATCGTGCAGCGGCGCTGCCTGCGGGCGGCGCGCGAGATAGAAGCCGGCGAGATACTCACGCGCGAGATGATCGCCATGCTGCGCCCTGCGACCCCCGGCGCCATCCGTCCGGATGAGATTGCTCAGGTCATCGCTACGCGTGCGTTAAGCGACATCCCTGCCGGTAAAGAGCTGCGTTGGACGGATCTCGGGGAATAAGTGTCAGGTGTTCCAGTGACACATATTTTTTATTTCTCGCGCGGTTACACCCCCCACGATTACCGGTTTCTTGAAGCCCTTTCCAGGACCGAATATAAAGTAGATTACCTGCGGCTGGAGAACCGCCAACCATCCCTCGAGCATAGGCCTCTGCCGGAAAATATCCGGCAGATCAAGTGGACCGGAGGCCAGGGACCGCTAAATTTCGAAGACCTGTCGGGGCTGGTAGGGGACCTGGAACGGGTGATCCAGGAAGTCCAGCCAGACCTGATCCACGCTGGCCCAATCCAGTCGGCGGCATACCTGGCGGCTCGAACCGGTTTCAAACCACTGGTCAGCATGTCTTGGGGTTACGACCTGCTGGTGGATGCCGATCGCAGTCCAGAACTTCGCCAGGCGACTAGCTTCACCCTTCAGCATAGCACTGTCCTGGTCGGAGACTGCCAGGCTGTCCGGCAAAAGGCGATTTCTCTTGGCATGCCCCCGGAACAAATTGTGACTTTTCCCTGGGGAGTCGATCTGGAGGATTTCTCCCTGCGTCGTGCTCCTGCTCCAGATAAAAACGCCTTTACCATTTTCTCCACGCGCAGTTGG
This sequence comes from Anaerolineales bacterium, assembly GCA_035291645.1. GTDB lineage: Bacteria > Chloroflexota > Anaerolineae > Anaerolineales > UBA4823 > DATDRQ01. Next base: position 1,008 of record DATDRQ010000159.1, on the reverse strand, counting down.
GAAGCCCTTTACGGTGTGGATATCCTGGCGCAGGCTTTTGTCCAGGCTTCCCGTCAAAACCCGGAGCTGCGCCTGTGCATGCTGGGAAATGGATCGCTGGCGACTGAGCTGCAATCGATCTTTGAAAAAGGCGGGCTGATCGAGCGGGTCAGCTTCCCGGGCCAGGTACAGCAATCCAATCTACCTGAATACTACCGTTCGGCGGACCTGTACGTCAGCGCTTCGCACACCGACGGCAGCTCGATTTCGCTGCTGGAAGCCCTGGCCTGCGGCGTGCCGGCGCTGGTGTCGGATATTCCCGGCAACCGTGAGTGGGTCGAACCGGGCGTGCAGGGCTGGCTGTTCCCGGAATGGGATGTTGAAGCGCTCGCCCAAGGGATCCTGCATGCAGTTCGTGAGCGCCAGGCTCTGCCCGAGATGGGGCGCGCCGCCCGCCAGCTGGCGGAGGCGCGGGCCGATTGGTCGAAGAACTTCACAGAATTGCTGCGGGCTTATGAACTCGCCCTGGCATGCACGTCTGAACCGGATCACACCCGGGAAACGTAGCCAGATGCGAACGGTTGCCATCGTCCAGGCGCGCATGAACGCCAGCCGGCTGCCGGGCAAGGTGCTGCTCGACATCGCCGGGCAGCCGATGCTGGTTCGGGTCGTGGAGCGCGCCCGGCGAGCTGCCCTGCTGGATGCAGCCATCGTTGCCACCACGACCGACCCTTCCGACGATCCAGTCGAAGAACTCTGCCAGGAGCGTGATTATCCTTTCTATCGCGGCAGCATGCAGGATGTGCTCGACCGTTATTACCAGGCCGCCCGCCAGGCAAATGCCGGGGTGGTGGTGCGCCTGACCGCCGACTGTCCGCTGATCGATCCGGGAGTGATCGATCGGGTGATCACGGCGTTTTATGGTGGCACTGCCCAACAGCCAGACAGGCTTGATGATTTCCCCTGGGATTTCGCCGCCAACCGCCTGCCGCCGCCCTGGCAGCGCACCTACCCGATTGGGTTGGACAC
>DATDRQ010000158.1:0-5053 GCA_035291645.1 Anaerolineales bacterium | reverse complement strand
CAGCAAATTGGCACTGTCATGGTGAGCGCGGTGGGGATGTTTGGAAATAGTAGTGGTTGGGGGATCAGCCCGGGATCGTTCTATACTACCGACATCATCATAGGCGGTATCGCCGAGAAACCGGGCGTGGTGGACGGCCAGATTGCAATACGGGATTACCTGAGCATCACAATCAACCTGGATCACGATGTCATCGATGGAGCGCCGGCTGCCCGGTTCGTCGCCGGGTTGATCACACTGATTGAGAGCGCTCACGGACTCGAGGAATACCGATGATTGGTTCGTGATTCCCGGTTATGCTCCTTCGCAAACCAGAAACCCCCTTTCCGTATCAAGACCGAAAGGGGGTTAATTCTAAATCCGCCCGCTAATCTACGAACGGAGAGCGGGTAATTCTGCAGGATAACCTTAGCCGCGCCCGTTGCTCAGCTTGGCAGCCCGCACCGTGTTCTTGAGCAACATGGCGATCGTCATCGGGCCCACACCACCGGGCACCGGGGTGATGGCGCTGGCGACTTCTTTCACCTCGTTGAAGCACACGTCTCCAACCAGGCGCGAGCCCTTGGGGTGGGTTGGGTCTTCGATGCGGTTGACGCCCACGTCGATCACCACCGCGCCGGGTTTCACCCAGTCGCCGCGCACCATCTCTGCCCGGCCTACCGCCGCGATCAGCACGTCCGCTTCACGCACGACCCCGGGCAGGTCCTTGGTGCGCGAGTGGCAGATCGTTACTGTGGCATTCCGCCGTACGAGGAGCAAAGCTACCGGCATCCCTACGATATTCGAACGCCCCAAGACTGTTGCGTTGACCCCTTCCAGGGGGGTGTCCAACTCGTCCAGCAGCCAGATCACGCCAGCCGGCGTACATGGGATGAAGAGCGGATCGCGGCCCTTTTGAGCCAGCCGCCCGATGTTCAAGGGGTGGAAACCGTCGACGTCTTTCTCGATGCGGATGGCGTTTAGCACTCTTTCCTCGTCCAGCCCGGCCGGCAGCGGCAGCTGCACCAGGATCCCGTTAACCCGTGGGTCTGCGTTCAGCTCAGAAACAAGTCCTTCCACCTCAGCTTGCGTGGAAGTTGCCGGGAGATTGAACCCGAAGGATTCGATCCCGGCCTGCCCGCAGGCTTTTTGCTTGGCGCTCACGTACACCTGCGAGGCAGGGTTTTCGCCTACCAGCACCGTCGCCAACCCGGGGCGGGGCCGTCCTTCCGACGCCATCGCAGCCACATCCTCGGTGACCTGTAGGCGGACCTTCTCGGCGATCAACTTTCCATCAATAATCTGTGCTGTCATAGCTTGCTCCTTGTCAGTTCTTTTTACATTTAATCCCGAGCAAAAACACTCGAGGTCGAATCGAAATCAATTGAACTCCTGCAGCTACTGAACGATAATCTCATACTCGTGGTCCAGCGTTATTTCTTGCGTGCGCTGGCGCGCTCCCTGGGTAGTACCGATTTGAAAACCATACAGGTAATTACCACCCAGCGTCTGGCCCAGGTATGTTACCCGCACCTCGAACTCGTCATTTGGCTCCAGTCGAATGCTGGTTCCGGAGGGTAAAGAGCCATCCGGTTCCACCTGAATTTCCTGGCCGGCGCCGATCAGGATCACCGGTTTTACATCTACGTGCAGGACCTGCCCTTCCAGCATTACCTTGACTGAATTCAAGTCAACCGGCTGCCGGCCTTCATAACGAAGGCGGTAGTTGGTTTCTTTTTCATTACGCAGCAAGACCAGGAGTTCTTTTTCGCCTGAAACTAATGTAAAGCGGCCTTGTCCCTGGAAGCGATAGATGAACAGAGCGATCGCCACGGCTGCTACCAGGATGATCCCTACCCAGATCCAGGTACTCCTCCCCCTGTCCGATCTGGACTGGGTTCTAGAAATCTTACCCTTCGACTGCGATTCCATTAAAACTAGATACCTCCAGCCTGGAAATTAACCGGCAAAGTCAGGGGGTCGATGGTTGCTCCCATGCGAAACAAATTATCCTCGAAAGTGAGAAATTTTACAAGCGAAAATTAAACGGTGGGAGGTTTAAGGCTGCCCTGGCGCGGGTTGCCAGGCTGGGTCGAAGTCGAACGCCGCATCGGTGGTCAGTTGCTGGAAGCCAAGCCCGTTCAGGGTGTCCACATAAATATCGTGGTTATCCCCTCCCGGCCAGGCTTCGTAGGCGAACCACATCCCGTCTGGAGAAAAGACAGCTTCCCGTCTGGGCCGCAGATCATCATACAGATAGAACTCAAGGTAATTGGAATAATCTTCTATCACTGATGGGATCGCCACCAGCCTGGGGACCCCGCCCTGCGGCCCGGTCTGGGTGAAGAGGATCACCTGACCGTCCGGCGACCAGACCGGGTGACCATCGATCAAATCTTTGCTCCGGGAAAGCAGCGCTGCGTTTTGGCCATCCCGGTCCATCGTCCAGATCTGGTAGAGGTTTCGCCGGGTGGTAATGAAGACGATCTGGCTGCCGTCCGGCGACCAGGAAGCCTGGGCGTTCCAGACCAATTTATCCCCGATCGACCGGACGGAGTTGTCCGCCAGGTTGATGGCGTAAATTTGCGCCGGGCCGAAACCACGTAGAGAAGTGAACATGATCTCGCGGCCATCTGGGGACCAGGCGGGGTCGAAATCACCGCCCGGGGCGGTCGGCAGTTGCTGAGCCTCGCCGGTCCCATCCGCGTTGATTATGAAAATACTGGCTTTATCGTAGGTTTCATAGTTGAATTTACAAGGCGAGATGAAGGCCAGGCGGTTGCCGTCCGGCGACCAGGCCGGCTGGCAGGCGCCTCCCGGCATATCTGTGATTTTCCGTTGCGCCGTGCCATCGCTGTTCATCAACCAGATCTGAGACCGGCCACCTTCTTTTGATCCGCGATCGGAGGCAAAGGCGATCAACCCACCGCCGCCGCCCATCAGGGTCGGCGCCGGCGTTGGAGATAGGGTGGGGCTGGGGGTAAACGTAGGCGTCGCGACCTGCTGGGTGGGGGTGACGGCCTGGGTCGCGCCCAGGGCTACGAATATGTTGGAGGTAGGCGTGAGCGTCGCCGTGCTGGTGACGGGTGGCGTGCCGGTTGGAGTGGGCGATCGCAGGAAATCCGGCAGGACAATCCCGGCCAGGTAAGGAGAGGCCTGGCTAAAGGCCCGTCCGAGCAGGTCCGGCTGGGTGGTGTAGACGCCTGCCGCCAGCACAGCTGCCAGGCCGGCAACGATTAATAGAACGGTCCAACAACCTAGACTGCGCTTTCGCCTGGGTCGGGCGACAGGTCTGAAAACCGGGGCGGACAGCGCCGTGTTGAAGGCAGGCCAAGAATCGGCAGGTGGAGGCTCCACCGATCGTGGAACACCGCCTCCATTGCCACCCGGATTTACAACCTCGCCTGAGCCTTCCCCCTCCCCCAGGGAGGGAATAAACGGCGGGGGGGTGAGCGTGATCTCTTGAGGCCTGCGACCGGTGATCACCCGCGAGTTCAGCAAGGCCTGTTTGAATTCCTCCGAGCTCTGGTAACGGTCTTCGGGCCGCAACTCCAGCGCGTGCTCGATCACGGCAGCCAGCCGCTTGGAGGCCTTCGGGTTGTGCTTGCGCACCGGGGTCAGCTCTGCCTGGCCCATGGCGCGCGCCAGGGCATCTTCCGGCAAGGAACCCGATAATGCCACGTACAGGGTCGCCCCCAGAGAATAGACATCTGAACGGCAATCGGTGCGCGCCATGCCGTATTGTTCCGGAGGTGAGTAACCTGGCGTCATCGCCCTCGCACCGGTGGTGGTGTTCTCGCCCTCCTGGATCGTCTTCGCCAGGCCGAAATCCACCAGGACCACCTGCCCGGTAGGCGTGATCTTCACATTCCCCGGCTTAATATCGCGGTGCACGATTTGAGGCTGGCGCGAGTGCAGGTAACCCAGCGCCTCGCAGATCGCCGTGCCCAACAGGACCACTTCCGCATCCGGCAACAAGCCCTCGCGATCCATCCGGTCGCGCAGATCCTCCCCGCTGATGAAGTCCATCACCAGATACTGCCCGACAGAATCGATTACGAAGTGATCGGTCACCCGCGGCAGGTTGGGGTGGCGCAGGTTTGCCAGGATGAGCGCCTCCCGGCGGAACTGCCGGGCATATTCCTCTGTCGTAAACATGTTTTCTTTAACGGCAACATTGACCCCCAGGTTCTCATCCACGGCGCGATAGATCGCTCCCATGCCGCCCTGGCCCAGGATTTCGAGCACGCGATAACGATTATTCAGGAGGGAGCCGCGTTCTAATGACATGGACTACAATCAACCATGGAACGTATACCGGCGTTAAATCGAGTGATCTCCCGCCCACGCCTCTGGAGGGCGAATTCGCAGAGGTTGCCTGGACAAACTTACCTTCAACTCTAGACTATGATTGGTTCCCGGCGTTTCTCGAACGAGTATACCATAATGGTATGGCGCGTAACCCCGCCATCCCGAAGAACCTGTATATACAATTCAACTTACCCGTTTGGATCGAGCTGATCCCGCGACCATTCGGCATCTCAAGATGGATCAGACCGGGCCTCTTGCACAGCTGCGGCCGCACCGAAGGCCCGGTCTATTCATCCAAAAAGCTCACAAACCAGCGGCGCTAAATATCCAGGTTGCGCACCTCTTTGGCGTGCGTCTGGATGAAGCGCCGGCGCGGCGGGACCGCCGACCCCATGAGCATATCGAAGGTGCGGTCCGCCTCGGCGGCATCCTCTATCATCACCAGAAGAAGCGTGCGCTGGGTCGGATCCATCGTGGTCTCCCACAGCTGCTGCGGGTTCATCTCCCCCAGGCCTTTATAACGGGATAGGGAGACCTTATCTGCGCTGACGCCCATCTCTTTCAAGATGCGCTCCTTCTCCCCCTCCGTGTAGGCGTAGCGCACCTGGTTCTTGTGCCCGAGGCGGTACAGGGGTGGTTGGGCGATGTACAGGTGCCCGTCCTCGATCAGCTGTGACATGTAGCGGAAGAAGAAGGTCAGCAAAAGGGTGCGGATATGGCTGCCGTCTACGTCGGCATCGGTCATGATGATGACGCGCCCGTA
>DATDRQ010000157.1:0-5785 GCA_035291645.1 Anaerolineales bacterium | reverse complement strand
CGAGCAGGAGCGGGCGCATGTGGTGGCGCACAACTGTCTCGATCCGGTCTGCTTCGGCGTTGCTCAGCTGGAGGCTATGCGCCCGCTGGCGTACGATTGTTGCCCCGATCTGTTCGTGTTCGAAGAAGCGCGCCCTGCCTTTACCGTCCAACAACCGGGTCTTTGGTTTTGCGATGTCGTGATAGAGCGCTCCGAGAGAGAGTAAGGAATTAAGCGTGCGGCCCGGAGGGAGGGTAGCCGAAAAATGTTCGTTCAGGTTTTTCCGGTACCTGCCGATCCGCATGGCGATCAAGCCGAGCTGCAGGCTGCTGGCAGTCTCTGGATCGAAGGTCGGACTCAGGACTTCGTACACCATTTGGAGCTTCTCTAAGACTTCGAGCGTGTGCTCCCAGACATCATAAATGTGAGGGGATGATTGCCGAATATCCTTGAGAGTCTCCAGTTCCGGGAGAATGTAGGGGATTGCTCCAAGGCGATCGAGAACGCGCAAACAAGCGGCAGGCCGTGGACCGGAAAGGATATTAAATAACTCATCCCTAAGCCTTTCCATGGACACACGGGTTAATCCCGGGACCGCCTCTTTCAGTTGTTGGCGGGTTCCTGGAACGATCCGCAGTTCGAATCTTGCTGCCATGCGGACAGCCCGTAAGATCCTGATCGGATCTTCGTTAATAGCATGGCTCGAGCAGGCCCGTAATAGTTTGTTGTGTAAATCTGACAAACCGCTGAGCGGATCCAACAATGCCTGGGGGTGGTGGAGGTCTACCGCCATCGCATTGATGGTGAAATCCCTGGCTCTCAGATCTGCTTCGAGATCCCCTCCCAATAGCGAGGTAAAGTCGATTACCAGCCGGTTATGGCTGTCTTCCTGAAGGATCACACGGCCATAATCTCGTTCCTGGTCAAGCGGGTAAAACGCGGCTCCTAACTGGTTCGCTACCCTGCGTGCCAGGCCGATCGCATTTCCGGCAACGGCAAAGTCAAGATCGCGGGAGGTCTGGCTCAGGATGGCATCTCGGATGGCTCCTCCGACCAGATAGACCTTAGAATCTCCTGCTAGAATATCCCCAATCCTGGCGACGACCGGGTTAAAAGAGAATGGCTGAGGAGTTGACACGTAGATAATGGCCGGCTCTTCTTTGAATCGAGAGGCTTTTCCTGCCTGCCTGGCTTGTTCCGGGGTGCCGCCCTGTCCGATTATTTGACCTCCCAGGCAAGCAATCCAGCGTCCGGCATAAGCAGACAACCCCTCCTGTTCTGGATCTTGGGCAGGCGAGTCCGGATTCCCCATTCATTCTTCCGGTGGTTGGTAGCGTTTTGGATCGACGGCACCGATAAAGGGCAGGTTGCGGTAATACTCGTCGATATCCAGACCGTATCCAAAGACGAATTTATCTGGGATCGCGAAACCGCGGTAATGAATAGGCACATCCACTTTTCGCCGTTCGTGTTTATCCAGGAGGGTGCACACCCGCAGGCTGCGCGGGCGGCGGGTCGCCAGTAGATCGAGCACGGAGGCGATCGTAAAGCCGCTATCCACGATGTCTTCGATCAACAGGACATCCAGATCTTGGATGGTATCCTTCAGGTCCAGCGTGATCCTGACAGAACCGGTCGTTTGGCGTGCCCCAACCCCATAGGAAGAGACAGCCATAAAGTCGATGGTATGAGGAACCGTGATCCAGCGCATCAGGTCGGCAAGGAAAAGGACACCGCCACGCAGGATGCAGACTAAATGTAAGTTCATCCCAGCATAATCGTGGCTGATCTCGGCTCCCAGCTCCTTGATACGATCCTGTAGAGTTTCGGCCGGGATGAGTATTTCAGACAGGAAGTCGTGGTAATCCTGCACGATTAATCCCGCGGAACTTCGTGGTGTTCCCGGCACCTGGCTTCATACAGCTCTGAGGCGCCGATGATGACAACCGGATCGTCATAACGCGCTGGCTTTCCGTTAACGAGCCGCTGGGTGCGTGCGGCTTCTTCCCCGCAGATCATACAAATGGCATGCAGCTTGTCCACCTGCTCGGCTTGGGCCATCAGGGTTGGCATAGGACCGAATGGCTCGCCCCGGAAATCTGTATCGAGACCGGCGACGATCACCCGCATGCCCCGGTCGGCAAGTTGTTGGGTAACAAAGACGATCTGAGGGTCGAAGAACTGAGCCTCATCGATCGCAATCACCGTCGTATCCGGCGCCAGGTTTGGAAGTATCTCCGCAGAGCTCCGGATCGGCCAGGCGTCGAAGTCATTGCCTGCATGGGAAGTCACTTTACTTTCATTATAACGATTATCGATGGCCGGTTTAAAGACTTGGACTTTCTGCCGGGCGATCGTCGCCCGGCGTAATCGTCTGATCAGCTCGTCGGTCTTACCACTGAACATCGAGCCGACGATCACCTCAACTGTCCCGGTGTGGTGCTTCATGATTTCCTCTGAAATGGAGTTGGGCGTGAAGAAGATGGATTCGCGCCGGATTCTACCATACAGAACCTGTTAGTCGATCCGGAGGACTTGGTTTCTCTCGAATGTCCCTCAGCAGAAAAAAAGCAGGTGCGAAAGGGCACCTGCTTATGCGAGGATTATAGTTAAGGGATTTCCCGACTAAACCTGGATTTCTTCGGCCGCTTCTGGCAGTTGGTAACCGAACTGGCGTAGGCGTTTCTTGAGATCGGCCAGGGATTTGCGCCCAAAGCCATCCACGGATAGCAGGGAAGATTCTCCGATCGTCAGCCGATCGAGTACCTGGCCAACGCTGGTGATTCCGGCCTTTGCCAGTGCTTCCGTGGCCCGGTTTCCGATCTCTAACTCCGTGATAGGACGCGCTGGGGAAGTGCGCGCAGCCTCCCGCGCCTCCACATCGCTGACGTATTGCTGCCGTGCCTGCAGCTTCTTATAGAAACGATCGACCTGACCTTCGGTGTCGACGATGCGCTGCTCGCCCGTATAGAAAGGATGGCACTTCGAGCAAACGTCGGTATGGATTATCTTAGAAGTTGAACCAGTCGTCCAAGTGTTGCCACACGCACAGATGACCTGGGCGTCTGGGTAGTACGTTGGATGGATGTTTTCTTTCATTCTTTTACCTTCATTAAAGGTTGAGTGATATATCTGTAAAAACCTATTCTTGGCTGGCTCCCAGATCTTCAGGAACCACGCTGACCCGTTTACGACCATCCCGGATGGTCTCATAAACCACAGTGCCATTGGAAGTTGCGAATAACGTGTCGTCTCTGCCTAGCCCAACGTTGTGGCCTGGTTTAATACGCGTGCCACGCTGGCGGACCAGGATATGACCAGAGAGAACCTGCTCTCCGCTGTAGACCTTCACGCCCAGACGCTGTGAACGACTATCCCGACCGTTGCGGCTGGAACCGCCGCCCTTTTTATGAGCCATTCTTCCCTCCGGATTCCCTCACTATCGAAACCACCTTTAACCGTGTATATTGCTGGCGATGGCCTTTCTTCACTCGATACCGCTCTTTTGGTTTGTACTTGAATACGACCACCTTCGGGCCTTTGACCTGTTCGAGGACGGTTGCTTCGATCTTTGCGCCTTCGATGAGCGGTGTACCGAAGACTATCTCTTCTCCATCGGCGATAAGCAGGACTCGATCGAGATCGATTTGATCTCCGGGTTCCGCCTCGTAGCGGTCAACCTCGATGGTGCTGCCTTCAACCGCCCGGTACTGTTTGCCACCATCTTCGATAACGGCGTACTTCATAGATCCTTCCTCCAATCTTCACTTCGCCACGAGCTCCGCGCGGGCAGGTCAATCCGTTCTTGCGCCGATTCATGGGGAAGTTGGGAATTACAAGATTTCGCCCCAGCGACCTAAGCCGGGGCCGAATTATTATAACGAGGTTATATGCAGATGTCAACTAGCTAGCAAAAGCAGCCAAGCAGATTTATTCGCTGATTCAAGCCCTTGATTGATACGAAGGTTTCCGAATCCTCCCGCGAAAACCGCAGACCACGCTCAAACTTATTCCGTTCTAGCTCCTGATTTCTCCGGGTAACGGTTTTGAAAGCTACTTCCAGGAAATCGCATGGTATATTTATTTCTGGTTTGGTGGTATAGGGCAGCTCCGGAACAAAGGTGTACCGGTGGATTTGTTTCGCGTTTGTTCTGGATGTGGATTCGAGAACCCTCCGGCCATGCGCTACTGTGGGAATTGCGCAAGGCTACTCGAGGTGGAATTGGATCTTGCCCCCCCCACGCAGGTAAGATCTGCCCTTCACTCACTTAATCATCCACAGACGATCGAGAACCAGGTCGAATTAGATACTGCCCAGCGCTTTCGGCAAGCGGGTCTCGCCTCCCTCGGCGAGCACCGCAGGGTGACGGTGCTCTTTGCCGATCTTTCTGGTTATACGGAGCTGGCCGACCATCTCGACCCGGATGACCTGTTCGAGGTTGTGCAGGATTTGATCCAGGGCATGGTAGAGATCATTTATAAGTACGAAGGGGTCGTAGATAAGATCATGGGCGATGGGATCATGGCAATCTTCGGAGCTCCTGTTGCCCTCGAGAATCACTCGGAACGAGCCGTTCGAGCGGCATTAGAAGTGCAGGCGCAGGTTGAGCGTATTAGTCAGGCTAGAAATGACCGACTTAACGCCGGGCTGAAACTCCATATTGGAATCAATGAAGGGACGGTTGTCGTTGGCGCGATCGGTTCAGATCTCCGCATGGATTACACCGCCATTGGGGAAACTGTGAACCTGGCAAACCGGCTCCAGGAGGCTGCCCAGGAGGGGGAAATCCTGGTCAGCGATTCCATCTTCCGCTCAACCCGGGCTCTTTTCAATTATGCACCGGCGACCCGCATTCAGGCAAAAGGCTACCAACAACCAATCCTGGCTTACCGGTTCCTGAAGGAAAAGCCCAGACCGGGTTCACCCCGAGGCATCGATGGCCTCGGCGCGCCGATGGTGGGCAGGCAACGTGAACTGGCTCTGTTGGTGGCTTCTGCGAAGAATCTGGTTGAACATAAAAAAAGCCAGTTTGTGTTGGTGACCGGAGAGGCCGGGATAGGGAAGAGCCGCCTGAAGACCGAGCTGAAGCAGCACCTTCGCAATCAGCCGCTGTTGGTCATCGAAGGACAAAGCCTGACTTACCGCCGGTCCGTCCCGTATTGGATCTTCAAAGATTTGCTGCGTGAATTCCTGAAACTACCTGCGAATGCCCCACCAATCCTGATAAAGGAACGCCTTACCAGCCATGCCGGAACTCTGTTGGATAAGCGTTCTCAAGAAAGCCTGCCTTTCCTGGAGCACCTGTTACTTCAAGAACAGGAAGGCACAGCGCCAACCGGGCAGTTCGCTTACCTGGACCCGGAACAGATCCGGCAAAACATCTTTCAATCCGTGCGCGACCTGCTGCTGGCGGAGGCCAGGCGCCAGCCACTGGTATTAATCCTCGAGGATCTGCATTGGGCAGATGATACTTCCCTGGATCTGCTCGCCTTCCTGCTCGAGATGCTTCATCAAGCACCGGTAATGATATGTGCGATATCGCGACCCGAACACGCCAACCAGCTGGTCACGGGGGCGCGCCTGGCGGAGCAACGACACGGCTTGTCGTTTGGACATGTCCAGCTCGATAATCTTTCTCCACTACAAAGCGACCAGTTATTGAAGGAGTTGCTGAAGATACCGGAATTACCGGAATATTTCCGCCTGCTCGTCTTGAAGCGAGCGGAGGGGATCCCCTTTTACCTTGAAGAGATCCTTCGGATGCTGATCGATGATGGGGTGATCGAACTCGTCGATGGGCATTGG
>DATDRQ010000156.1:0-13719 GCA_035291645.1 Anaerolineales bacterium | reverse complement strand
GGCGCTGACCCCAGCCGGGCCTTTTACCTGTTTGAGCAGCGGGCGGGGAGCGCCGCTGGCCCAGGACCAGGTATTGCGGAACCACAGCGTCGGGAGGACGTGAATCTCAGCCGGCTGCATGCCGCGGTTGAAGATGGAGATTTCGATCAGCAGATCGTCCGGGGCAGCCTTGGCGTATTCGACGAACACGTCGAAGTAGCGGTCATCGTCGAAGACACCCGTGTCGAGCAGCTCATACTCCATCTCGGCGCGACTTCGAGAGCGATTGGTGCTCACCAGGTCGTCGTAGGGAAACGCCGCCTGAGGGTATTTGTACAGGTATTTCATGTAGGAGTGAGTCGGGGTGCTGTCCAGGTAATAGTAATATTCCTTGGCGTCCTCGCCGTGGTTGCCTTCGCTGTTGGTCACCCCGAACAGGCGCTCTTTCAAGATCGGGTCGGCGCCGTTCCACAGCGCCAGGGCGAAGCACAGCCGCTGCTCGTCGTCGCTGATCCCGCCCAGTCCGTCCTCGCCCCAGTGGTAGGCGCGCGAGCGGGACTGGTCGTGGGTAAAGTAGCCCCAGGCGTCTCCGCCCTCGCTGTAATCCTCGCGCACGGTGCCCCACTGGCGTTCGCTCAAGTATGGCCCCCATTTTTTCCAGGCTGCCTGCTGGTTGCGGGCTTCCTGGAGGCGCAGGTTTTCCTTGATATCCATTTCAAACCTCTTTTCTATCGTCGCTGGGAGCGGCAGGCCCCCTTCTCTTACGGCCAGTTCCACCTCGTGATCGTTACGGTCAGAAAAGGGACTGGATACCCTTGGCGGAGACCCAGTCCGTAATTCCATCTATCGGCAATGAAGTTGTTCCCCTGCGAGGAACCAACCCAAGAATAGATTATCCCTGGTCGCCCGGCAGCACCAGCGAAACCACGAAGGACACGACGCTGACGACCAGCGAGCCAAGGAAGGCTGCCCACAGCGAGTCCACCGAAAAGCCCATATTCAACCAGTTAGCGGTGATGTACGAAGCCAGCCAGAAGGTGAAGGCGTTGATTACCAGCATGAACAGGCCCAGCGTAGCGACGATGCAGCCGCAGGAGAGCAGCGCCAGGATCGGGCGGATGAGGGCATTCACCAGGCCGAGCACGGCTGCCATGACGATCACGACCACCCAGCCGTTGGTTCCGGTGACGTTGATGCCGGGCACCAGCCAGACGGCTACCAAAACGGCCAATGCGATGATAGCCCAGCGAATGAGGATGTTCTTTAGCATGCATATCTCCTTGTAGCTTGATGTTTCGATCCCATCCTACGGATGGGATGGGAATTGATTCCAGGTTGCGCATCCTGCAATGCGAGCACTTCTTCGACCGGCGATCCCTGCATTCACCCGCTCGGTCTGGAGACTGCCTCTCATAATTTTCGGTTGGTAACTGGGATTGCAATGAAGCTTATCCGAATTATAGCAGAATCTCACCTTTTCGATTGTTCTCGCCCTCCGCTGCGCCTCGCCAGGCTGAGGTAGTACGGCAGCTGTTGGCTTGACTCGAACTGTTAACCCCATCCTGGGAGCAAAGTTTCACGAGCCTTGACCAGGAAACCCGATATAATTTATCCATATTTGCAGCGACCGGCAAAAGCCTGGACTCTGACTTGTAGTGACGACTTCAGTCGTTCCGACCGGCTAAGAGACGACAAAAGTTGCTCTGTTGCAAGGATCGCTTGGCTGTCATTGCGAGGGAGCGAAGCGACCGAAGCAATCTCCCGCTTCGGTAACGAGGAGATTGCTTCGGCAAAGGACGCCTCGCAATGACACCACTTCATGGATGTCTGCAACAGAGCAACAAAAGTCGTCACGACCGTTTCAAGATAAAATGGAGTCGAAGGTTTAGCCGGAGAAAAGCGAGGATGGAATCTATGACCGATCTTGAACAGTTCCGCAAGCTGAAGGACGAGTTCTTCAAGAACGACTCCCAAAGCCCGCTGACCACCGATCAGAAGCGTGGCTTCACCCATCTGGCTTACTTCCCGGAGAACCCAGATCTAGCCCTGGAACTGGACCTGGAGGAATTTTCCCAAAAGGATGAGATCCAGATGCAGACCTCCACCGGCGACGTGCAGAGCCACCTGCGCTTCGGCAGGATCCGCTTCGAGGTGGAGGGGCAGCCGGTCGAGCTGACCGTCTACAAAGACCGGCACGGCTACTTCCTGCCCTTCGTCGACGCCCTCGCCGGGAGCGAGACCTACGGCGCCGGGCGTTACCTGGAGCCGGAGCAGGCCGCGGACGGCAAGCTGCACGTCGATTTCAATTACGCCTACAACCCGTACTGCGCCTACAACGAATACTACTCCTGCCCGCTGACCCCCTTCGAGAACCGCTTGAAAGTCCCGCTGCGCGCCGGCGAGCAGCTGCCCGAGGGAGATTGGGTGGAACACGTCGAATAAAAGCCATGAGCAGGCAGCCTGGCAAGGCGAACTGGCGGGCGTTGGTCCGCAGGGAAGTGCTTTTGTTGTGACTCTATCGAGTTTTCATTGGAAGGCAATCCTGTTGTCGCGGCACCACATTTCGAAGGTGCGCGGTTTACGCCCTGCCACTCTCTCGATAGCATCCGTTACGTATGCGTACTCGTTTCTACGCAAGGCGCCCAGCGTCTCGATCAGGCCATTCACAACGTGAGCAGGCAACCCGAATCGGCGCATCCAGATACCAGCTAAGAAGACGGGTACATTCACGTATCGAATGCGCCTGCCAAGAACATTTTCAAGGATCTGAACCATCTCTGCGATGGTGAGGGCCTCGGGTCCGGTCAACTCGTAGATTTGTCCCTCCTGTCCTGGATCCATTAGAACTGCGCGGGCAACTGCTCCGACGTCGCGTGGATCGACCGGCGGTACCTTACCTTTTCCACCTGGAAAGTATACGGCGCCCTGCGACTTGATCGTGGCAGCCCACCATTCGATCGTGTTTACCATCATCATCGTTGGACGGAGGAATGTCCAGGCCAATCCGGAAGCTCGAATCAGCTCCTCTTGCTCACGATGCCATTTTCCGGGACCTATAGAGCGGTCAGCCTCAATCGTAGACTGCTTGACCACATGTTTGACCCCGCTTCGCCTGGCTACCTCCAGCAGGTTGATGACCTGTTGCGTGTCAGGCGTGACCAGATACAACCGATCGATTCCGCAGAGTGCAGTTGTGAGCGTCACAGGCTCGTCCAGGTCTCCTACTGCCCGCTCCACGTTGGTATCCAGATAGGCCGCTTTGCTTTCGTCTCGAACGAGGACGCGAACCTGTGCACCTCTGTCGACCAACTGCCCAACTAAATGCTTGCCAACATTACCTGTCGCTCCAGTGACTAGAATCATTTTCCTGCTCCTGCCAACTTCGTTAGTCCTATGAGGTATAATAATTAGCGACTGGTATCTTATCGTTAAATATCTTACTGATAAGATAATTACATCGTAAACGAAAATGCCTGAAAAGTCAAGCCCATCCTCAAGACGAGAAGAACTTACCAATCAGATCGACTGGGCCTTGCGGGAGTTAAGCACTTCCGCAGTGCTGGCCGCCTCATCTGTCGCCCAGAAGGTCGGCATGGGACCAAACGACCTTAAATGCGCAGAACTGTTGGTCCGGAATGGCTCCATGACAGCCGGCCAGCTGGCGAAAGCAACAGGCCTGACAAGCGGCGCAATAACCGGCATCGTTGACCGGTTGGAAAAGGCAGGCTGGGCTCGCCGGGAAGCCGATCGGCAGGATCGGCGGCGAGTCATCATCCATTCCGGGCCGCAGGACAGCCAGAAGACCGCGGCCGATCTTTACGCTTCCCACACGAAGATCTTGGAGCTGCTTCTTTCGAACTACACCGACGAGCAACTTTCCTTCATCCTTCAGTTCGTTCGCCGCCTGACATCTATCAACTATGAGCAGGCAGGTAAGGAAAGTCATGACTCGGACTGGCAAGTCTAGCTCCGCAGGGCGGTCCAATTCTTAGTTACCAACGATACGCTTTCATCCGCACCGCGGGCGGTTGAAAAACCCCAATTTCACCCTTAAATGCGTAACTTCTATCAAATACAGAACAATTGTGCTATAATGGGTCTAGTTTCTCTGAATAGGGGATGCACGCAACAGATTAAGTCTCTTAATGGATTTCAAGGGGCTGGTGGAGGATGCCGGTTCTCGCATGGGCATTAAAAACAGAGTGTGGAGAAAAATGGAATGGATGGAATCGATAGTACGTTGCAGCTAGAGAACGGAAATTATGAGGGCTGGAAGAAGAAGACCGCCTTGTTTTTGTCCAGTCAAAGCATGTCGTTGTTTGGATCGATGTTGGTCCAATACGCCATCATCTGGTACGTCACGCTAACCACCCAATCGGGCGCCATCCTGACCATCTCTACTGTCTCTGCATTTCTGCCGCAGATCGTCATCTCACTCTTCGCCGGGGTGTGGGCCGATCGATACCCCCGCAAGTTCTTGATCATCGCCGCCGATGTTCTCACCGCCGTAAGTACCCTGATCCTGGCCGTGTTCTTTCTGCTGGGCTACCGGGAGCTGTGGCTGATCTTCCTGGTATCCGGCATACGATCGGTGGGGGCGGGCATCCAGACACCGGCGGTCAACGCGCTCTTACCGCAAATTGTCCCTACGGACAGATTGATCAAGGTCAACAGCATCAACGGCACAATCCAGCCTTTCATCATGATCGCTGCGCCGCTCCTAAGTGGAGCCTTGCTTTCCTTCTCCCGCCTGGAAGCCATTTTCTTCGTCGATGTGGTCACCGCCATCCTGGCGGTTGGCCTGCTGCTGGTTTTAAATGTGCCTGCTCACCAAAAAGCCGCTGCTGAACAGGAGACGGGCTATTTGGACGATCTAAAGGCAGGATTGGCCTATATCGGGCAGAACCAGACGATCAAGACGCTGTTCATCTTCTTTGGGTTCGTCTTCTTTTTGGTGGCTCCGGTTGCATTCCTGACTCCGCTGTTGATAACGCGCTCTTTTGGAGACGAGGTCTGGCGACTGACCGCCAATGAGGTGACCTTCTTTATTGGGTCGATCATCGGCGGGATCATCATGACGGTCTGGGGCGGGTTTAAGAACCATTTCCGGACCATCGGGTTGGCCTGTATCCTGTGGGGGATACTATTCGTGGGGTTGGGATTAACGCAGGTCTTCGTCCTGTACCTGGTGATCATGTTCCTGGCAGGCATACCCATGCCCTTGTTTAATGTCCCGACAACCACGCTGCTGCAGGAAATGGTGGAGCCGGATATGCAGGGGAGGGTGTTTGGCGTGATGCAGCTGATCATGACCACGGTGCTGCCGGTGGGGATGCTGGTCTTTGGACCCATCGCCGACGTTATCACGATCGAATTCCTGCTCGTCCTAACCAGCGTATTGATGATGGTCCCAGGCCTATGGATTTTCTTCAACAAACCGTTCGATAAAACTGAACCTGGCCTGGCCTCACCGGATTACAAGATGGAACCAGGGGATTAAGTAATTTCTGAAGGAGATATGAAATGTCACTTGAAAACAAGAACCCCAAAACTTACAGAGAAAGCGGATCAAAAGGCGGCGCGGGCGCCAGTGCCTTCGCCCGGGAAGGGATCTCGATCGCGCAGCTGCGCGCTGAGCTCAACGGCCGGGTGATCGCGCCGGACGACGCCGGGTACGACCAGGCGCGCACCGTCTTCATCGGCGGGATCGACCGCCGGCCAGCGGTCATCATCCGGGCTGCGGATGCGACCGACGTCGCGCGCGTCGTCTCGCTGGCCCGCGAAACCGGGCTGGAGCTGGCCGTCCGCAGCGGCGGCCACAGCGGCGCCGGTCACAGCGTCTCCGACGGGGGCATCCTGCTCGATCTCACGGACATGCGGGCGCTGCACATCGATGCCGAACGGCGCACCGCCTGGGCCGAGACGGGCTTGACCGCCGGTGAATACACAACCGCGGCTGCGGCCTACGGCTTGGCGACCGGGTTCGGCGACACCGGCTCGGTGGGGATCGGGGGGCTCACGCTGGGCGGCGGCGTCGGCTACCTCGTCCGCAAATACGGCCTCACCATCGACGACCTGCTAGCCGCCGAGGTTGTGACCGCGGACGGTCAGCTCCTGCGCGCGGACGCCAGGACGAACCCCGACCTGTTCTGGGCGATGCGCGGCGGCGGCGGCAACTTCGGCGTCGCCACCCGTTTCCAGTTCCGGCTGCACGAGGTCGAAACGATCGTGGGCGGGATACTGATCCTGCCGGCGACGCCCGACGTCATCGCCGCGTTCATCGCCGAGGCGCAGGCCGCGCCGGAGGAGCTGTCGACCATCGCAAACATCATGCCCGCGCCGCCCATGCCATTCGTGCCGGTGGAGCACCACGGCCAGCTGATCGTGATGGCCTTGCTGGCCTACGCCGGGGCAGTCGAGGCCGGGGAGCGCGCCGTCGCGCCGTTCCGGGCGATCGCCACGCCGATCGCCGACATGCTCAAGCCGATGGGCTATCCTGAGATGTTCCTGCCCGAGGAGGGCGACTACCACCCGACGGTGGTGGGGCACACGATGTTCGTCGACACGATCGATCGCGACGTGGCCGAGACGATCGTCGAGCACCTCCAGGCGTCCGACGCGGCGGTGCGCGTCGCACAACTGCGGGTGCTGGGTGGAGCGATGGCCCGCGTGCCCGCCGAAGCCACCGCCTACGCCCACCGGGAGCGGCGGATCATGGTCAACCTGGCCGCGTTCTACGACGGCCCCGAGGACCGGGCCGTGCGCGAAGCCTGGGTTATGGACTTCGCGGCAGGGCTGCGCCAGGGTGACAGCGGCGCATACGTCAACTTCTTGGGCGACGAAGGCGCGGCGCGGGTCCGTGATGCCTATCCGAGACCGACCTGGGAGCGGCTGGCGGCAATCAAGGCTCGCTACGACCCGACCAACCTCTTCCGGCTCAACCAGAACATCCCGCCGGCGATCCAGACTCCTGGGCAGTGAGGGTCGGAAGGGCCGTCCGCCCGGCTCGTGAACCCGGCTCGCCGCCGGCATCACGGGGATGGCGGGAACAAGTAGCGGATGAGAGGCAGGCTCGCATCACGGAGGTCTCAATGAGAAAAGTAGTCCTAGCGCTGTTCGTGGCAAAGGAGAGGAGAGATGGCTGAAAAGGAGCCGGAAGCAGAGCTGCAGCCGCAGTTCAGTAACCCTGGGGCGACTCCGACACCTTACCGCCTTCGGCTTCGGCAAAAGGCGAGTCCTTCAGCCAGACCCGCTGGCGCTTCTAGTGAGAAAATGAAAGGAGAACCAAGATGATCAAGAAATTCGCCGGCGCTTCGATCTGGAGCGAAGACCTGAATAACCTGCTGCCGTTCTATCGGGACGTGCTGGGCCTCAAGGTAGCCATGGAGTCGCCGGGCTTCGTTCTGCTGGGCGAGGACCGGCCGGATGTCCCGACGCTGGGGCTGGGCACACACAGTGAGGTGCATGGCCGCAATTCCGACCCGGCGCGGCACATGGTCGGCCTGGAGAGCGACGACCTGGCCGCGGACTGGAAGCGACTAAAGGAGTCCGGGGTCGAGTTCATCGAGGATCCAACGGACTACGGCGACGTAAGGATCGCGACTTTGAAAGATCCCGAGGGCAACCTGGTCCAGCTCTGGCAGTAACGCCCGAGTTCTACCCGCCAGCGACGAATGCCACGAGCAGGTCCCACCGTCTGCCGGCCTGCTGCGGGGAGCGCTGGCGGGTTTTCTGGCATGGTCAGGCTGGGATTCCTGATCCGTGGCTTCGCCACCGGATAATCAGCGAGCATAAGCGCTCACAGGAGGTCAGCTGAATGGCTGCTTTCGATGATCGGGGCGTTTCTCGACGCGCCCATGCGAAAGGCCGGGTAATTAATGCCCCACGACCCACAATTCACCGACAACATCTGGCTGAAAGGAGCAAGAAATGAGAAAGCTTTTTGCATTCAATATGGTATCGCTCGATGGTTTCTTTGAAGGACCAAACCGGGACATAAATTGGCACAATGTGGACGATGAATTCAACCAATTTGCCATCGAGCAGACCAGCGCTGTGGACACAATCTTGTTTGGACGGGTGACATATGAACTTATGGCAGGCTACTGGCCCACACCTGCCGCGACGACGGACGATCCGGTTATTGCTGACCTGATGAATCGTTTGCCCAAGATTGTGTTTTCAAGAACGCTGCAAAAGGCTGAATGGAATAATACCAGGCTGATCAAAGACCATATTGCGGAAGAAATCACGACCCTAAAGCAACAGCCCGGAAAAGACCTTGCGCTTTTTGGCAGTGCCAACCTGTTATCAACGCTGATCCAAATGGGTTTGATCGATGAACATAGAATCATTGTGAATCCAATCGTCCTCGGCAGCGGCACCCCTTTATACCAAGGATTGAAGGATAAACTCAATCTGAAACTTCTAAAAACGAAGACCTTTAGGAATGGCAACGTCTTACTTTATTACCAGCAAAGAACAAATGACATAATAATTAAGTATTGACTTAATTAAGTGATTGCTTTATAATATACCTGTGGATGTATTTACTGCACTCGCCGATCCTACCAGACGTAAAATTTTAGAGATGCTTGCAAATAGAGGACCCTTAACTGCAACGGATATATACGCTCAATTTCCTGTAAGCCCTCCGGCTATCTCACAGCATCTGAAAATTTTGCGGGAGGCGAAGCTGGTGCAGGTGGAAAAACGGGCGCAGAAGCGCATTTACCGGATCAATCCGGAGGCCATGCTGGATCTGGAAGATTGGGCCAAACACATGGCGCAGCTTTGGCACCAGCGTTTTAATGCATTAGATCAGCTCTTGGAGACCGAAAAAAAGAAATCGAAAGGAGAATCGAAATGATAGAGGCAAATCAAGATAATAAGGAATTGGTCATCACCCGTATCTTCGACGCCCCGCGTGAGCTCGTCTGGAAAGCCTGGACGGAGCCCGAGCGCTTCATGCGCTGGTGGGGGCCGAAAGACTTCACCTCGCCTGCCTGCAAGATAGATCTCCGCCTGGGCGGCAAGTATCTCAGTTGTATGCGCGGTCCCGACGGTCAGGATTATTGGAGCACGGGCGTCTATCGTGAAATCGTCGAGCCGGAGCGGATCGCCTATACCGATTCTTTCGCGGACGAGCATGGAAACGTGGTCCCGGCATCACACTACGGATTGAGTGCGGGCTTCCCTCTCGAGTTGCAGGTGACGGTGACGTTCGAAGATTATGGGGGCAAAACCAAAATGACTCTGAAGCACGTTGGCATCCCGGCGGGCGAGATGAGCGACATGACCGGGGCCGGCTGGAACGAATCCTTCGACAAACTCGCCGAAAGTTTGAAATAACTTATCAATAAAGACCATCGATGATTTAGGAGGATAATGATGTCAAGAAATAACCTGGTTGTCGAGCGAGAGAACAAAACAATCACGATGTCGCGGGTTTTCGACGCACCCCGTCAGAAAGTGTGGGAGGCGTTCACAGATCCAGGTCTGATCGTGCAATGGTGGGGACCGAGCTACCTCACCACCACGGTAGACAAAATGGAACTCAAACCAGGCGGCGCCTGGAGATTTGTACAGCGCGACGAGGAGGGGAATGAATTTGGATTCAGAGGAGAATACATAGAAGTTGTCCCGCCCGAGAAACTCACCTACACATTTGAATTTGAACCGATGGCGGGTCATGTATCGACCGATACGATAACCCTCGCAGAACAGCCGGATGGAAGAACGAAGGTTGTTACCACGACTGTCTTTGATACAGTTGAAGACCTTGACGGGATGATCCAGTCTGGCATGGAGGACGGTGCAAACGAGAGCTGGGATCGGCTTACCGAGCTTGTAGAGAAAGCCTGAAGCGTTAGTTGGAACACCCTATGGAAAAAATTCTTTCAAAGGACGGCACAAGCATCGCGTTCGATCAGTCGGGGGAGGGACCGGCGGTCATCCTGGTGTGCGGCGGGTCAACCGATCGCACGGCAAACGCGCCGCTGGCTGCGCTCCTGGCGCAGCACTTCACCGTGTTCAACTACGATCGCCGGGGCCGAGGCGATAGCGGGGATACGGCGCCGTACGCGGTCGAGCGTGAAGTCGAGGATCTAGAAGCCGTTATCAACGCGGCTGGCGGGTCGGCGTCAGTATACGGCACGTCCTCCGGCGCGGCCCTGGCCTTCGAGGCGGCGGCCAGCGGGCTCGCCATCACGAAGCTGGCGATCTGGGAACCGCCGTTCATAATCGACGATAGTCGCCCTCGACCGCCGGCAGACCAGGTGGCCCATTACAACGAGCTGGTAGCGGCGGGTCGCCGGGGCGACGCAGTCGAGTACTTCATGACGCAGGTGGTGGGCCTTCCCGCCGAATTCGTCGCCCAGGCGCGCAACGCGCCGTGGTGGCCGGCCCAAGAAGCCCTGGCGCACACGCTCGCCTACGACGCCACCATCATGGGGGACTATTCGCTGCCGGCCGGGCGCGCGGCCTCGGTCACAGCGCCCACGGTTGTGATCGCGGGTGGGGCGAGCTGGGAGTGGATGCGCAACACGGCGCAAGTGCTCGCGTCCATCCTCCCCGATGGTCAGCAGCGCACCCTGGAAGGACAGACCCACGACGTGGCCCCGGACGCCATCGCTCCCGTTTTGGTGGAGTTCTTCGCCCGCTGAAACGGCGCCGGCCGAGAACCTCTCCCCTTCGCAATATGAAAGACTATGACGATCAAGGAGGAAGTATGAGATTTCGTGCCGAGATTCTGCTTGGCGGCAAGACCGCCACAGGTATCCGGGTTCCGGCGGAGATCGTTGCGAGCCTAGGACCGAGCAAGCGGCCAGCGGTCCGCGTCACGATCAACGGACACACCTATCTCAGCACCGTGGCGTCTATGGCCGGGGAGTTCATGCTCCCGGTCAGCGCAGAGAACCGCATGAGTGCCGGAGTCGCGGCCGGCGACGAGGTGGATGTCGACATCGAACTCGACACCGAGCCTCGCGAGGTGACCGTGCCGCCCGACTTCATGGACGCGCTCAACCGTGATGCGGACGCCAGGCGGTTCTTCGACGGGTTGTCCTATAGCCACAAGCGGCGGTACGTACTCTCGATCGAGGACGCCAAGACAGCCGAAACTCGGCAGCGACGCATCGCTAAAGCCGTCAGCCAGCTGCGAGAGGGTCGAACCCAGGGTTGATAGGGATGCGCGCGCACCATAAAAGGTCAGACCCAAGACGTGGCCCCTGACGCCCTTGCTCCCGTTTTGGTGGAGTTCTTCGCCCGCTGAAACGGCGCCGGCCGAGAACGTCGCCGCGACAATCCTGGTCATGGTCGGGGATACGGCAAGCTGGGATTCTAAACTAACCAGTCCTCCAAAACCAGGCCGGCCAGGCCGGTCAACCGGGCGTAGTGCTTCTGGTTATGGGTAACCAGCACTGCCTCTTGATCCAGGGTAATGCTGGCGATCTGTAGATCCAGGTCGCCTATGGTTTCTCCGCTTCGTTCAAGTTGTACTTTGAGTCGTCCAAACAACCGCGCCGACCACTCATCATAAGGTAAAACTCGCAATACCGCCAGCAGTATGTCCAGGCGCGCCAGGTTTTCGCCGGAGCGTTGAGATTTCATAGCTCCATGCACCAATTCTCCAACACTGGTAGAGGAGATCGCCAGCTCTTCGTCTGGAGAAATACGCCCGGTCAGATCCAATTGGGCGCGCAGGATCGCCACACAGTGGTCGCTGTCCAGGATTTTCATAAGTCGGAAGCAGGACGTTCAGAAGCCCGATACCGCCCGATCGAAATCTCATCCGCTAAGGTCGCCAGGTCGCGCTCTTCTCGCCATAATCCAAAAGCTGCCATGGCTGGATGCAGCTCGTTTTTCTCGATCTTCTCCAGGATCGCCGCTTCTTGTCCCAATTCCAGCGCCAGCCGGTGCGCGGCCCGCGTCAGGCGTTCTAATTGCTCCAGCTCAGCCGCGCCGATCAACACCGCGACCGGGCGTTCGCGGCGCTTAATGAGGATGCGCTCTCCGCTCGCCGCCCGGCTGATCAACTCGGAAAAATTGCTTTTCGCTTCTGCCACATTCACAGTTTCCATCCCGCTCTCCTTATTGTTGGTCATAATGACTAACTCCATCTATTATACCACTCACCCTTCTGTCTTCCCCGCCGCCCCTTAATTGCTAATCGCCAACCGCTCATCGGAAACTCTTTCGGAACCAATCCTCCCCTTCCGGCGTCTTATGCTCAGCAAATACAGACGGATTGGAGGAGGACATCATGAAGAAGTCGGCGGTTATTACAGGCATTTTAATGGCAATATTCCTGCTGAACGGCGCCCTGGGCGCCCGCGCCCAAGAACTCGATCCCCCGCCGGTCGACCCGGGCGGGCCCCCCCAGCGCCCGATCCTGCCCACCGAACCGGTCAGGCCGCCGGACGATTATTGGGAGACCATCCAGCGCACCGCCGGGATGGTCTGGGAACCCGCAGCCCAGCGCCTTGTCGAGCAATACGGCCTCAACCTGATCAACCTGACCTGGGAGGACACCGGTCGATATTACAACTCGGCGGTCGGGCCGAACATCTCTGACATGACCATCCAGGTCGAGCACCTCAACCCGTACAGCGGGCAGTATGAGCTGACCTTGATGCCGGTCATCCGCTACCCCAATTTCAGCGACACGACGGCGGACATCTCGCCCGATGATTTCTACCTGCTGGTAGGCAACGAGCGCGGCCACGACCTGCGCCGCATCACGCTGCGCGAGTACCTGGAGGATTTCCGCGCCTACCTGAGCGAGCCGGGCTCGTGGACCGGGCGTGTGGACTCCTTGCTCGCCCCCGGGCGCGACAGCCACGTGCTGGTCAGCGCCCAGGCGGCCTTCCTGCCCATCCCGCAGGACGGTCAGGCCGAGTTCAACCCGGTGCTGTTCAACTACCAGTCCTACGCCGGCGACCCGGCGGTGCTGGCGATCGTCGCCACGCGCGAGGGCACCAGCGCCACCATCATCGATAACCTGCGGGACGCCTTCCCGGCGGGAATGACCTGGGGCCAGCGCCTGTTCTATAACCAGGACGGCGAGCGGGCCAGCTTCACCGGGCAGCGCCTGAGCGATTTCTCCGGTGTGGAGACTACCCGCGGCGGAGAAGGCGGCGGTCTCCAGGCAGCCGGCCAGGGCGGGCTTAACATGGTGCTGCTGATCCAGGTGCCGCTCAAGCAGAAGAACCCCATGCAGCGCGGCATGATGGTGATGGAAGGCATGGCAGCCGCGCCGACGATGGGTATGCAAGCAAAGAGCGACGTCGAGGCAGCAGTGATCGGGCACGGGGCGGTCGAGGGGCCTTTCACCGAGGTGGACGGGCTGTCGATCGAGCGCGATCCGCGCTTCCCCATCCGGGTGACGGTTCAATTCTATAAAGCCACCAGCAACGGGCAGGTCTCGGAAAGCGACCTGGCGGAGATCGCCGGCCAGATCCAGCGGGTCTATGACCAGGCTGATTACGTGGGCAGCCTGGTGGTGGACGGACCCTCGGACCGCCCGACCGAGTACGACGGCCCCAAGGACGAGCCGCCCGGCTGGTGGGAGAGCTTCTGGCAGCGCTTCGAACAGAACAGCGGGCTTTCCCGCGACGAGGGCATGGCGATGCTGCGCCGGTTGCGGGCTCACGCCGGGCGCTGGCTGCCCTTCCCGCCGGTGGATGAGTAGGGCGGGTTTCCCAAACCCGCCGCCCCTTCCCAAGTAGGGAAGGGGTTTTT
>DATDRQ010000155.1:0-10896 GCA_035291645.1 Anaerolineales bacterium | reverse complement strand
CTGGGTCAGTTCGTGCGCCCGGCGCTCGAACATGGCGAAGAAGGCCTGGCGCATGATGGTGGCGTAGGCGTCGTCCACCTGGCGGAAGAGCAGGTCGCGGCGCACGTCCTCGTCGCGCTCCTCTGCCAGCAGGCGGTCCACTACCATCATCTCTCCGAAGGTCGAAGCGGTCTCCGCCAGCGGCAAGGAGGAATGGAAGGTAAACTGGGTGTGGTGCTCCGCCAGCATGGAATGGATGGCGTGCCCTAGCTCGTGGGCCAGGGTCAGGACGTCGTCGGCGCGTCCCTGGTAGTTCATCAGCACCCAGGGGGTCAGCCCGGGGTTGATCGAGGCGCAGAAGGCCCCGCCGCGCTTGCCCTTGCGCACCTGGCTGTCCAGGTGGCTCTCATCGAAGACGCGCTTCGCCAGGGTGGCGATGCGCGGCTCGAAGCGATCGAATGAGTCCAGCACCATGCCGGCCGCGGCATCGAAGGCGTAGGTTTTATCGGATTTGGCCACCGGGGCGTAAACATCGTAGCGACGCAGGCGCTCCACGCCCAGCCAACGCGCCTTCAACTGGAAGTAGCGCTGGAACACGCTGGCGTTCCTGCGGCTGACCTCCAGCAGGGTGTCTACCACCTCGTCGGGGATGTCGTTGACCAGGTTGCGGGCGGAGATCGGGCTGCCGAAGTGGCGCAGGTCGACCTGCTCGTTGCGCCAGTCGCGCACCAGGTTCTGGTACATCATCCCCAGGATGGAGCTGTCCTGTGCGTAGACCCGGTACAGCTCCTGGTAAGCCGCGGCGCGCAGCTGCGGATCGTGCCGGCGCACGTACACCATCAGCGAATCGCGAGTCAACTCTTTCTCCTCGCCATCGTCGGTGATCTTGAAGGTATACCGGTTGGTTAGAGTGTCGTACAGGGTGAGGAACGCGCTCATCCCGGTGGTGTCCTTGATGTTGACGATCTTCTCTTCCGGTTCGGTCAGGGTGTGCGGCTTGAAGTGGCGCATCTCCTCCAGCCAGTATCGGTAATCTCCGGCGGTTGCCATCAGGCGCTCTGCATTGGCTTCGTCGAGCTCCTTCCACCACAGGCTGAAGAACAGCGTGCGGTTCTGGATGCCGGCGGAGAACTGGTCGATGCGCGCCTGGAAGTTCTGCGCCGCCTGGCTCTGCGTGTCCTCGGCAAACCATAATCCGGCATAGCCGCCGATGCGGCTGACCAGATCGGCGATCTGCTCGGACCGGCGCACCAGGTCCATGAAAGTCTGCGAGTCGATCTCGGGGTTGAGCAGGGGACGCTTGGTCTCGAAGTCGGCCACTTTGGCTTCGACCTCGGCGAAGGCGGTCTTGATCTCTTCGCCTTCGTGGGAAGGGTAGAGGTC
Organism: Anaerolineales bacterium; assembly: GCA_035291645.1. Taxonomy (GTDB): domain Bacteria; phylum Chloroflexota; class Anaerolineae; order Anaerolineales; family UBA4823; genus DATDRQ01. Next base: position 9,534 of record DATDRQ010000155.1, on the reverse strand, counting down.
GGCCAGGCTCCAGCGCGATTCGGTATAGGGGAGGGCGGTAAAACTCATGGGGAACTCCAGCGGGTGATTTTTCGGGAGGAATGCAGACCGGGATGAAATGTTTTTCGATTATACCAGGGGGTCACACATTAAACCGTACGTGCATGACCTCGCCGTCGTGGAGCAGGTACTCCTTGCCCTCCAGGCGCAGTTTGCCCTTGGCGCGGGCTTCCGACAGGCCTCCAAAGGCGACCAGCTCGTCCCAGGGGATCACCTCGGCGCGGATGAAGCCTTTCTGCAGGTCGGAATGGATGGCGCCGGCCGCCTCGTGGGCGTTGGCGCCACGCCGCACGGTCCAGGCGCGCACTTCATCCTCGCCGACGGTAAAGAACGAGAGCAGGCCGAGCAGGTCGTAGGACAGGCGGATCACCCGGTTCAGGCTGGGCTCGCCGATGCCATACTCCTCCAGGAAGACCTGGGCCTCGTCCGGCGGCAGCTGGGCGATCTCCATCTCCAGCTGGCCCTGTAGGGCGACGCTGGCGCTGTAACTATGGAGATAATCCAGCGCCGGGACCTCCTGCCCCTCCCCCAGGTTGAACACGATCAGGACCGGCTTGCGGGTCAGCAGGCCGAACCCGGACAGGGTCTTCTCCTCCTCCGGGCTGATCTCGATGTCCCGCAGCGGCGTCTCGGAGGACAGTTTCTGGTGCAGGCGCTCGAACAGAGCGATTTCGCGCTCGATGACGCCCTTCTCCCGCCCGCCGCCCTTGCGGCGCTCCTCGCCCAGCCGTTCCTGCTTGCGCTCCACGGCGATCAGGTCGTTGATCAGCAGCTCTGTATCCATGGCGGCGATGTCGCGTGCCGGGTCGACGCCCCCGGAGGGGTGCGGTACATTAGGGTTATCGAAGCAGCGCACCACGTGTAACAGGCCGTCCATCTGGGTCAGCTGGTTGAGCAGCGGGCCGGAGATGCCGCCGCCGGCGCTGCCGTCCAGCCCGGCGATGTCGGCATAGGTCACCTTGGCATAGATGGTCTTCTCCGGCTTGTACATCTCGGAGAGGCGGTCGATGCGCAGGTCGGGCACGTCGACCACGGCAGTGTGCACGTCAAAGCGCCCGCCGCTGGTGGTGACCGGCTGGTCGCCGCGCGTCAGGGCGTTGAAGATGGTAGTCTTGCCGGATTGGGGCAGTCCGATGATTCCGAGGCGCATCTTTTCGTTTGAAAGTTAGCAGGTTTGAACGTTAGAAAGTTGAAGGCCCTCTGTTCAACAAAGCATTCCTACCCCAGGGCAGGTAGATTATCCACAGGCTCGGGGTGGCAGGCGAAGTACTCCTCACGCATCAGGTCCATCATAAGGTTCTGGATAGCCTGCAGCACAGGCAGGTCATCCGGTTTTAATGAGCGCAGCTGGAGGCGTTTGGTCTCAGATTAAAACAGGGTATGCTTGGCAGGGGTCCCGCTATGCTGGAATCTTACCACTAATCTACGGCAGGGGATCAGGTATAATAGGCGCGCAAAGACAGCCGAAGTGGCGGAACAGGCAGACGCGCACGACTCAAAATCGTGTTCCCTCGGGAGTGTGGGTTCGATTCCCACCTTCGGCACCAGCATCGCCCCCCGGAGTCCTCAGGCAAGGTCTGAGGGCTTTTCTTTTTTGATACGACTCTTTCCGAATACATCGGAGTGTCCCTGAGACCGAGCCTAAACTCATATCCGGATATGCTATCATAAGGGCAAATATCCCCGCAGGAGACTGCTCCTATGCCAACCATGAACGACGTCCTGGGTGTGATCCTGGGCGGCGGGCGCGGCGCCCGCCTCTACCCGCTGACGCGCGACCGCGCCAAGCCGGCGGTCCCCATCGCCGGGAAGTACCGCCTGATCGACATCCCCATCAGCAACTGCATCAACTCCGGCATCACCCGCATCGCCGTGCTGACTCAGTTCAACTCGGTCTCGCTTCACCGCCACATCGCCCGTACCTATGTGTTCGACGCCTTCCACGGCGGCTGGGTGCAGGTGCTGGCCGCCGAGCAGACCCCGCAGAGCGATGCCTGGTATCAGGGCACCGCCGACGCGGTGCGCAAGCAGATGGTCGAGATCGAGACCACCGGCGCACCCTATGTGCTGATCCTGGCGGGCGACCACCTGTACCGCATGGATTACGCTGCCATGGCGCGCTTCCATTGGGAGAACGACGCCGACATCACCGTGGCGGTGCAGCCGGTGCGCCGCGAAGAGGCCTTCCGCTTCGGTCTGCTCAAGCGCGAGCCCTCCGGGCGGATCACCAACTTCGCCGAGAAGCCCAAGGACCCGCAGCTGCAGGAGGTCTTCATCAGCCGCCCAGATCCGCAGAGGCCCTTCCTGGGCTCGATGGGCATCTACCTGTTCAAGACCCAGGCGCTGATCGACCTGCTCACCACCACCGTCGACGACGACTTCGGCGGCGAGGTGATCCCCAGCGCCATCGGCAGGCGGCGCGTCTTCGGCTTCGACTTCGACGGATTCTGGGAGGATATCGGGACGATCCGCTCGTTCTACGAGACCAACCTGCTGCTGACCAAGCCGCAGACCCACTTCAACTTCTACGAGGAGCGCAGCCCGATCTACACCCGCCCGCGCTACCTGCCCGGCTCGATCCTGGATGGGGCTTCGTTGTATAACGTGCTGCTGGCGGACGGCTGCAAGGTCTACCGGGCGGAGGTGCGCGACTCGATCATCGGGCTGCGCAGCCGGGTCGCCAGCGGCTCGCGCATCACCGACAGCATCCTGATGGGGGCGGACTACTACGACACGGACGAGACCGCCATCCAGGGCATCCGCCTGGGGGTCGGCGAGGACTGCGACATCCGCGGCGCCATCCTGGACAAGAATGTGCGCCTGGGCAGCGGGGTGGTGATCCAGCCCTTCCCGCGCGGCACCGAGATCGACCGGGAGGACTGGGTGGTGCGGGACGGGATCGTGGTCATCCCCAAGAACACGATCCTGCCAGGCGGGACGTACATCGGACCGGAGCAGGAGGAGGAAGAGAATTAACCCATGCACAAATCCCTTTTGCCCCTCTTCGCCGCCCTGGCTCTGTCCGGCTGCCAGCTCCTGAACGCAGTGCGGCTGGGTGTAGAAACCCACCCGAGTCCACCCATGGCGCCGATCGATACGACTCCCTTCGAGCAAGCCGGCTGCACGCTGGACGAGTACGGCAGCTGGACCTGCCCTTCCGACGGCCCGCCGGCCACGCTGGGCTGCGACGGGCTCCACCAGGCGCCGGCGCTGCTGGGCGGGCTCGATCCCGCCTACCCGCTGGCCGAGTGCTAGTACTACCCGACCCGCCACCCAGGCGGCGGGCGGGACCCCCTCCAGGCGCCCCGCCTGTACAACCGCGGCTGCCTGATGCCGGTCTACGTGCGCTACGCCGTCCACCAGGAGGGCCAGTTCGAGCCTGTCGTGGACCAGGCGGCGCTGCGCGCCGCCTACACCCCGATCGATTCGCCGGAGGAGGCGCTCAGATACACCCTGGCGGCGACCGGCCTGGGAGCATATTATGATCTCCAGCGCGAGCTCGGCTACCGCTATTTCGTCGACCGGCTGGAGGACACCCACGTGGTCGAGACCGGCGACGGGTACGAGATCAACCTGTACCACTACCTGGTGTGCGGCTGCGGCCCGCATACCACCTCGATCGTCAACGTGCAGGTCAGCCGGGAAGGCTAGATAACCCAGGCCGAGCCGGTGCCGGCCTTCGAGAACCCGGCCGAGGATGGGCTGTGCGTGGACTGAACCGGTCAGATCCCGACGCTCGCATCCTCCTGGTGCAAGCCGAACACGGTCCCTTCTACGTCCCGGCAGTAAGCCTGGTAGCCGACGCCGGGGATGGGCAGTTTTTCTCCAACCAGCTGGCCCCCGTTTTGTGTGACCTTTTCGATGAAGGCATCGATGTCCGGCACGTCGATGGTATTGATCGTACCTGTGAACATCTCACCCGGTTCCAGGAAGCCCCCATTAATGCCGGGTTGAGAATTTTCCCCGGTGGTTATCAGCCAGTAATCCACCGGTCCTTCCCACCTGTCAACCTTCCAGCCAAACACGTCCCGGTAAAAATCCGCTAACTTGGCCGGTTCCTTCGCACAGATCTCGAAATGCACGACGCGTGGCATACAAAACTCCTTTCTTTTTATTGAAAGTCATAGTGATCCCTTCATCCTTCAGGGCAGGCTCCGCGAAGCATCTGGTGGGTTATTGGGAGATCCTTCGCTTCGCTCAGGATAACATACTATATCAGTGGACTACTTTGCCAGTTCTACTTCTTTCGTATATATCTGGAAGGCCGGCGGCTGTTCGATATGTTTCTTGACCGCGCACAGTTCAGCCGAGCGCACCAGCGAAGCGCGGTACTTTTCCGGAAACTCCGGCGGCACCTGGATCTCCAGGTCGACCCGGCTGATCATGCCGGTGGCCGGATCGCGCTGGTCGCGCTGGACGATACGGATGCCCTGGCTGGGCAGGCCGCGCTGCTGGCAGAAGCCCAGGACATAAATCCCGGCGCAGGTAGCCAGGGAAGCCAGAAAGAGGGCGAAAGGAGTTGGCGCCGATCCATCCCCACCACCCATCGGGGGTTGGTCGGTCTGAACAGAATAAGGCCCAAAATGGGCGTCCACCCGCGCCCCGCCGGGGAAGTCGATGATCATTTCCATGAAGCAGATCTCCTTGGTTCGTTGTTGAGTGGTGTTAGGCCGAGGTTTAGGTACGGGCATCCAGTACCCGATCTGCCTCTCGCTAACCGCTCTTCTCCCTTCTTAGATGCAGCCCTTTGTGAAAAGTTACATCAATCACCGGGCGAAGCTTCCGGCAACGGCGCCACCCCGGTCCGCCAGAAGAACGCCCAGTACATCCATACCGCGATAACATACAAAATGATTGTGCCCAAGAAGGGCGGGCCAAAGCCATAGCGCACCTGCAGGATGCCGCTGATAGTGGGGCTAAAGGCCCAGCCGAAGTTCCAGGCCATGCTCTCCAGGCTAGCGACCGTGGCGCGCGCCGAGGGCTCGACACGCTCCATCACGAAGGTCTGGTAGACCGGAGCGCTCATATTCATCAAGGCCAGCCGCACGTAATAGGCCAGCGCACCCACCCAAAAGATGGGGGAGAAGCCTAACAGGATCAAGAAAGGAATCGAAATTCCCTGGGTGATTACGACCAGCTGAATCTTGCCCATCCGGTCCGCCAGGGGCGGGGCGATCAGTAAACCAATCCCCATCCAGAGCGATCCCCAGGCGAACAGGGAGCCGATCACCGGGTCGGGCATGTGGTGCACTTCCCGGAAGAACACATTCATGAATGGCATGATCAACCCGGCCCCGATGGAGGTGATCAGCATGGGCAGGATTAATTTGGTCAGTAAAACCGGCTCTTTGGATGCATACGCAAAAGGGGCGAAGACCGAGCGACCGCTATGCTCCAGCCGGGGAGAGCGGATCAGCACGAGCGGCGCCAGCCCGACGGCGATCATGCCGCTCACCGCCAACATGGCGCCGGCGTAAGCCGTTCTGCTGGTGGCAGTGACAGCCTGAGACTGCGCCACCCAGGTCGGCAGGTAGCCGCCGATCCAGCTGCCAACCGAAGCCATGGCCATTTGCAAGCCGGAACTGAAACTGAACAGGTAGGTGCGCTCCTGCTCGCCGCTATTCTCCATCATGAACGGCGCCATGGTGACCGCCGCCAGGCTCTGCGCCAGCCCGGAGAGCACGTTCATGGCGTAGAAACCAACCTGGGTAGGCCAGATGACCATGCCGAGGATAGACAACCCGAGCGCAACCCCGGAGATGATCAGGGACTGCTTGCGGCCAAGCAGGTCAGCCAGGTAGCCCATCGGTAGGGCTGCCAGCAGGGCGGTCATGTTGGCGGCGGTGATCAGGCTGCCCAGTAAGGCTTCGTTGAAACCCAGGCTCAAAACGTAAAAATTGAACAGCAGCCAGAAGACGCCCATCGCCGCGCCCAGGATGGCTACATTCACCAGGTACAGGCGCGCGTTTGGGCGGAAGGCGCGCACCCGATCCGAATATTCATCCAGGGCGGCGGCAATCGAATTGCCGATCTCTTTACCTTTCAACCTGCCCCGCGGTTGATCAACCCGAACCCTCGTTCAAGAATTTTTCCAGGTCAGCAAATGTGTCCGCCGGCATGTCTCGCCGCAGACCATAACGCTTCTCGCCTCCCTCTTCCAGGGTGAGTTGGACCAGCCCAGCCATGCGCAGGCTGTGCAGGTGGTGCACGACGGTCGGGGCGCGCAGGCGCAACTTGCGGGAGAGCTGCGCCGGCGTCAGCGGCTCTTCGGCCAGGTATTGCATGATGCGCAGGCGGGTCGGATCCGCCATGGCCTTCAGCACACGCAGAAGCCCGTCCGGTACATCCTCACCAGGGACCAGGGAGGCGGTCGCCGGCCGGGCGCCATAGGTCATGATCATCCCTTGCTGGGAAAATGGCTCGAAAAAGACAATCGGGGTGCTCCAGAAAGATGGCGCCAGGACGAGTTTGGAAACATCTAGGAGAGAAGTGAAGCGAACGCCCTGAGAAAGTTCTTCGACTAAGTCGGGCACCTGCAGGCGCTGCGCTAATTCTTGAGCTCGCTCCTGCGCAGAACTCAGGGCCGGGAGAATACGGTCCTCCTCCTCGGCGAAGAACACCTGGTGGTAGCTTTGCAGCGCCCTCAGGTACTGTTCCCCGGATTCGGCCGGGTGGGACCACCATTCAAGAACCCTGGCTGCATCTTTGGCGGAGAAGCCATGCTTTTTCTCGTGCGCCAGAGACCACAAGGTCTCCTGATCGTTTTGATCAAAGGAACCACGTTCGGAAACCTCCTCCAGGAGTTCATGGATCTGGGTGTGCTCAGGATGGTCTCCAGAAAGCGTCTTCAACCGTCGATCGGCGGGGAGCTGGCTCAGGCTATAAAAAACCGAGGCGCTATCTCGGGGTTCCGGCAGCCGATGGATCCAGGGCAGCGGGAGCCCCAGGGCGAATACCGATTCCTCCAGCACTTTCCTTTCGTTGGCTGGCAGGCGGGAGCGCACCCCAGCGGCCCAGGAAGCCCTTAACCCATACTCATCCGGATCATGCAAAACCAGGAGGCTGATGAACAGATCATAGGCCGTCCCGGCCTCCCAGATCAATTCAGGTTGTTTTTCTTCCATGAGCATTTCAATCCAAGAACCTAATAGCAGTTCGCCAGCGGCTCACAATCATCCAGGCTGCGCTCGTGAATGAAGACGCGCATCTCGTCCGGGCGGATCCACTCACCAATGCTGAACAGGATGTCGCTCAACAGGAACAGGAAGCGGACTCGCAGGCTGGTTCTCCTGGGGTGCAAGGCCTGGATCTCCTTCTCGACCAGGATGGAATGCAGGATCCTCTCGTTCCTCTGCCGGATATAGTCGTAATGAATCTGGTTCATTTGTGCCTCCTTTGAGATGACAGGAAGACCACCCACTCAGTTAGACTATTATCTAGTTAGATAAATATCTAACTAGATAATAGTCTAATAAATTGGTTTTGTCAAGTGTATTTTTCTCATAATTGAGGCTATATGTAGGGGTTCCGGCATAGACCAGGAGACCCATGGCCTCGACCCCATCTGTGGATAACTCGCGAAAAACTGTGGATAACTCGATCAAACTGGGGAATATTCGCCCTTTTGTTCGATTTATTCATCCTTCAAGTACCCCTATATATAGGGGGGCCATTTTCATCTGACCAAAATGGGTTTTTACTGTTGAAGAGCTGCTCCTTTGCTGATTTTTTCTAATACTTATCCACCTTGCCTTGGGGAGAAAAAATCTTCTCAGTCTCCCATATGTATGTGGCGCGTCTGTCTCCCCCCCAGCCGTACGGGGTTCAGGCTGCCGGTAAGTAATTATCCACATATCCCCAGGCCCTACTACGACTACGATCCACTTAAACATTATAAATATTGTTAATAAGATACAGAGTCAATTTCGCTCAATTGGGAGGCTTCTTTTTTCGGTCAAGGAAAAAAAAACTCCCCGAGCCAATCGGAGAGAGAGTTCTTAGCGGTTGTTGAAGTATCTCTCGATAAGGGGACCGAGATCCGTACTGGAATATTGTCCGAGTAGATCGAAAAATCCTTGCCTGGTAACAATCTGGTGAGTAAACCGCCCGGTGTAAGCAGAAAGAAAACCAAAGAAGGGCTCATCGCCGACCTGGTCCCGCAGATCTTCCAGGAAGAGGGCGCCGTTGAGGTAGACAGCATCCCGGTAGGCGCGGTATCCCTCCGGGTTGTAGACGCTGCCATCGACCCAGCCTTTGGGTTCGTAGTAATTTACCCGGTAGGACCACCACCAGTCCAGCGCTTCAGGATGCAGGTTTTCGTAGTAAAGGCGCTCGCTGTAGGTGCACATCGCCTCATCCAGCCAGGGTTCCAGAGCCTGGTCGTTTCCTACCAGCCCGTACCACCACTGGTGGGCGGTCTCGTGGGCGGCGATGGCGGTCAGGTAATCCGCCGGCGAGCCGGAATAAAGATTATAGAAACCTTTACTCAAGAAGTACAGCCCATCGTACTCCATGCCGTCCAGGAAGTCAGCCTCGACCACCGAGAGACTCTGGTGGGGGTACGGGCCGAACAGATCGCGGTAAAGCGCAAGGGCTTCGGCGGTGGCTTCCAATGCGGCCTGGCCTGCTCCAGCGTGCACAGGGAAAGCGTAACTAGAGACTTGCACAGAGCCGACCGTGGTGGAGAAAACCTGGTACTGGTCGCTGGCGGACCAGGCGAAGGATCTGGCAGCATCGAGCCGGTACTGCAGCCACTCCCCTGCTTCTTCAGGCAGGGTGCTGGCTGCCACGATCAGCTCGCGGCCAGCCGGGTTCAGACGTATATCCACCCGGAAATCCGACGTCTCGTACACTAAATACTCCCCGAAGGGCGCCACCGGATGGGCCAGCCAGCCCGTTCCAGGGACATAAGGGGGCAGGAACGGGTACCAGTCGACCAGGTTGGTCTGGCGCTCGGAGTAGCCAAAGGGGACCGGCTTCCCATAATATGCGGGATCCGGAGAGGGAATGAAGATTTCATAAGATAGGGAGATTTGCAGGCTACCGCCGGGAGGCAGGGGCCTCTGTAAGGGCGCCCGGATCGAGCCTATCTCGCGCTGGTAGTCGGCAACCGGTGTTCCATCCTCCCAGGTAAGGGCATTTAGTTTGAAGGCACCTGGGTAGCGAGAAGGTTCGACCAGCAAGAGCAGGTCCGGGATGGTTTCCGAGGTCTGGTTGGTGTAGCGGATGACTTCCTCAACCGAGAGATAATGCCGGTCGTAATCCAGTTCTGCGGTCAAGTGATATTGAGGGCGCTGGCTCGGCTCGGCCGTAGTCTCTGGAGAGAGCAAGGCAGGCGAGGGATGAGTGGCCTCCTCGAACGGAATCCTATCTGTCACAGGAGGTGTTACCGGCGAACTTTCTTCGATTGGATCGAGAGAAGGAACGCGAGAAGGTATCACAGTATCCCGGAGGGCTGGCTGTGCGGTCGAGTTTCCCGGCATACTGCGGCAGGCT